>CP107246.1:2103385-2403869 GCA_030246985.1 Candidatus Nitricoxidivorans perseverans
GACGCCGGCGGCGCCACCAGTGCCACGATGGCGAAGAACCTCGCGCGCCTGCCGGAGATACTTTCCGTCTATCCGGTCGCCCAGACGCGCCCCTTCGCGGGCGGTCTGTTCGCGGCCGTCGTCGACCCCTGGAAGTGCACGGGCTGCCTGGAGTGCGTGGCCGTCTGCGGCCCCGGCGCGCTGGTGGCCCGCAGCCAGGACGATGCCCTGCTCGGCGTGACCCAGAAACGTTTCGAATTCGCCAGCACCCTGCCCGACACCCCGGCCCGCTTCGTCGAGGAGGCGCTCCAGCCGGGCGGCGACATCAAGCGCCTGCTGCTCTCCCGCGCCAACTATTATGCGACGACCGGCGGCCACGGCGCCTGCCGCGGCTGCGGCGAGGTGACGGCGGTACGCATGGTCATGGCGACCAACCGCGCGATCCATGACGCGCGCCGCAAGAGCCACGTCCGCGCGCTGGAAACGCTGATCGCCGGCCTGGAGGCAAAGCGCGATTCCGTTTCCGAGGCCGCGCGCAAGACCCGCATCTCCGCCGCCGTCGAGCAGTTGGGCCGCCGCCTCTACCACTTCGAGGGCGGCCCCTCCGGAAACGGCCCCGCCGCCGCGGTCATCGCCAACTCGACGGGCTGTTCCAGCGTGTATGCCTCGACCTTCCCGTTCAACATGTACAACGACCCGTGGGTCAACGGCCTCTTCCACGACGCCCAGCCGCTGGCCAAGGGCATGTTCGAGGGCCTGGCCGCCTCGGCGATCGACGACGCCCGCGCGCTGCGCGTCGCGCACCTGGAGATGAACGACGCCTACGATCCGGCCACGCATGATCCGGCGCTCGCGCTCCTGACGCCGGACGAGTTCACGGCGGAGGAAATCGGCCTCATGCCGACCGTGATGACCATCGGCGGCGACGGCGCGACCTACGACATCGGCTTCGGCGCGCTCTCCCGCGTCCTTTCGACCGACACGCCGCTCAAAATCCTCGTGCTCAACACGGGCGTCTATTCCAACACGGGCGGCCAGGTGTCCACCGCGAGCCTCACGGGCCAGGACTCCGACCTCTCCCGCCACGGCAAGGCGCACGGCGGCAAGCAGGAAGGGCGCAAGGAGCTCGGCCTCATCGCCGCGTTCCACCCGAGCGTGCTGGTGGTGCAGGCGTCCACGGCGCTCACGAGCCACTTCCTCAAGAGCGCGATGGCCTTCCTGACCCGCACCGACGGCCCCGCGCTGCTGGACGTCTACACCCCCTGCCAGCCGGAGCACGGCGTTTCCGACGACGCGTCGAACCGGCAGGCGCTCCTCGCCGTGAATTCGCGCATGAGCCCCGTGTTCGTGCACGATCCCCGCGCGGGGGACAGCCTTTCCAGCCGCTTCTCGCTGGAAGGCAACCCGGACATCGACAAGACCTGGACGACCGCGACGATCGAGCATGTCGACGCGAGCGGCAATCTCCAGCTCAAGGAGGTGGCGCTGACTCCCGCCAGCTTCGCGCTCGCCGAGGGCCGCTTCAAGAAGCACTTCAAGAAGCTCGCCGATGGCGCCAACGCGGTGCCGGTCGAGGACTTCATCGAGTTGTCCGCGGAGGCCCGCGCCGGGAAGACCCCGTTCATCTGGTCGGCCGACGCCAAGCAGCAGCTCGTCCGCCTTTCCGTGACGCAAACCATCGTCGAACTCGTCCTCGATCGCCGCCGCAACTGGCGCACGCTCCAGGAACTCTCCGGCCGCAACGTCGCCGCGCTCGATGCGACGCATCGCGCGGAGATCGAGGCGCTGCGCGCGCAGTACCAGGCCGCCCTGGCCGCGCGCGAGGACTCGATCGACGCCATCGCGCGCACGATGTCGCAGCTGGCTTCCGCCTCTTCGGCACCATCGGCAGGCGGAGCAGGTGGAATGAGCGGCTTCCCGATCCCCGTGGTGGCGGCCTCCGCCGCCGCGCCGGCCGCATCGGCGGCCCCGGCAGCTTCGGCGATCATCTCCGTGACGGACGAGACCCTGTGCACCGACTGCAAGACCTGCTACCAGGAACTGCCGGAACTCTTCGAGAAAAAGAAGATCATCGTTGACGGCAAGCCCAAGGACATCGGGCACCTGATGGAAGGCGCGATCGACCGTGTGACGCCCACGCCGGAACTGAAGGCGAAGATCGCCAAGGTCATCGCCAACTGCGATGCGGAGATCCTGAAATGAGTGCAGTCCAACAGTACATCGCGGCGCAGGACGCCGCGGGCCGGCTCACGGCGCTCTCGCAGACCGAGGAGGTCGACCTCTTCGAGAAGCAGGCCGAGATGCTGCGCCGCCGCCTGGCGGCCGACCCCAAGGCGTTCCGCGACATGTTCATCAACGAGGGCATGGGCGCCGTGGCGGCCGAATTCCGCCAGCCGGAACTCTCCGGGGCGATGACCCGCGCGATCTGGGAGGGGATGCTGGCCAACGACGCCGCCAGCCTCGTGCTGATGCGGTTCATCTGGAACGTGCCGCTGGGCATGAAGCGCAAGTTTGTCAAGGCCATCGACCGGCACCTGTCGGACCGCTACCCGATGTTCAAGGGCCTGTCGGAGAACTGGCCCGCCGAGAACTTCATCCCGCCGTACGTCCGTCCGCCGGAGCAGCGCAGCGAGGACTTCGACCTCGTGACCCAGGGCTACCTCGGCTACATGAACATCGGCTACACGGCCCGCGAGGTCGAACTGTTCGTCTGGCTCGAAGCCATCCGCGACAAGCAGTGCGAGGAGCGTCCCTGCGAGGTCGGCGTCTGCGTTCCGAACAAGCCCGACAACAAGAAGGGCGGCTGCCCCGTCCAGATCCACATCCCGGAAATGCTGGAGATGCTGGGCACGGGCCGCTTTCGCGAGGCGCTCAAGGTCATCGAGGGCTGCAACCCGCTGCCCAACGTCACCGGCCGCGTCTGCCCGCAGGAGCTGCAATGCCAGGGCGTGTGCGCCCACCAGAAGCGCCCCATCGAGATCGGCCAGCTCGAATGGTATCTGCCGCAGCGCGAGAAGATCGCCGACCCCGAGGGACTCGCCCTCCGCATGGCGCAGCTTTCCAGCCTGCCCGATCCGTGGGACCGTGCCGAAAAGCCGCCCATCGCCGTGGTCGGCTCCGGCCCCTCCGGCCTCATCAACGCCTACATCCTGGCGGCGGAAGGCTTCCCGGTCACCGTGTTCGAGGCGTTCCACGAGCTCGGCGGCGTGCTGCGCTACGGCATCCCGGAGTTCCGGCTGCCCAACGAGCTGATCGACGACGTCGTCCATAAGATACGACTGCTGGGCGGCCGTTTCGTCGCCAACTTCGTGGTCGGCAAGACGGCCACCCTCGAAGACCTCAAGGCCGCCGGCTTCTGGAAGATATTCGTCGGCACGGGCGCGGGCCTGCCGCGCTTCATGAACGTGCCGGGCGAGCACCTCATCAACGTCATGTCGGCCAACGAGTTCCTGACGCGCGTCAACCTCATGCAGGGCGCGAAGCCGGGATTCGAGACGCCGCTGCCGGAAGTCCGGGGCAAGAACATCGCCATCATCGGCGGCGGCAACACGGCGATGGACGCGGCGCGCACCGCCCGCCGGCTCGGCGGCAAGGTTACCATCGTCTATCGCCGCACGATGAGCGAAATGCCCGCCCGCGTCGAAGAGCTGCACCACGCGCTGGAAGAGGGCATCGTGGTCAAGGAGTTGCGCTCACCGCGCGATTTCGAAGGCGACGACAAGACGCATTTCGTCACGCACACCAACCTCGAAGTCATCGAGCTGGGCGCACCCGACGCATCGGGCCGCCGCAGCCCGGTGGCCACGGGCAGGATCGAGCGCATGGAAGTCGACCTCGTCGTCATGGCGCTGGGCAATTCGCCCAATCCGATCATCAAGGATTCCGAACCCAACCTCAAGACGACCAAGTGGGGCACGATCGACCTGGGCCGCGGCTCGCAGGCCACCTCGGTCGAGGACATCTACTCCGGCGGCGACGCCACGCGCGGCGGCTCCACCGCCATCAACGCGGCGGGCGACGGCCAGGCGGCGGCGCGCGAGATCCTCAAGGTGGCCGATCTTCCGGCGTCCGAGATCCAGGCGCGGGTCGCGCAGGCGCTGGACTACACGGAACAGGCAGGCTCTCCCCAGGCCATCGTCGACAAGATCCATGTCGCCGACGGCATCGTCGAACTCGTGGTCAAGGCGCCCATGATCGCCCGCTCCGCCCGCGCCGGGCAGTTCGTGCGCGTGCTGGCCGAGCCGAAGGGCGAGCTCATCCCGCTCACGCTCGCCGACTGGGACGCCAAGGCCGGCACGATCACGCTGGTCATCCAGGCCATGGGCGCCTCGAGCATCCTGATCAACCGGATGAACGTGGGCGACGCATTCACCGGCATCGCCGGCCCCCTGGGGCTGCCTTCCGACCTGCACCGCTACGAGGGCACGGTGGTGTTCACGGCCGGCGGCGTCGGCCTGCCCCCTGTGTATCCGATCATGCGCGAGCACCTGCGGCTGGGCAACCACGTCACCCTGATCTCCGGCTTCCGCAGCGAGAGCCTCCAGTTCTGGACCGACCGCGTGGCGAAGCTCAAGGCCGAGTTCGGCGACCAGCTCGACGTCATCTACACCAGCAACGACGGCAGCTTCGGCGTCAAGGGATTCGTCACCGGCCCGCTGGAGGAGATGCTCAAGCGGAAGAAGGGCAAGAAGGGCGTCCGCGAGATCGCCGAAGTCGTCACCATCGGCCCGCCGCTGATGATGCGCGCGGTTTCCGACCTCACCAAGCCCTATGGAGTCAAGACCGTGGCGAGCCTCAACTCGATCATGGTGGACGCCACCGGCATGTGCGGCGCCTGCATGGTGCCGGTCAACATCGAGGGCAAGCTCGTGCGCAAGCACGCCTGCATCGACGGCCCGGAGATCGACGCCCACCTCATCGACTGGGACAAGTTCCTGCCGAGGTTCGGCCAGTTCCGGAAGCAGGAGCAGGCCGCGAGGCAGCGGCACGGGGTGTAGGCCCACCCCGGAATCGCCGCTTTGCGGCGATCTCCCCTCAAGGGGCGAAAACACTCGGGGCGGCCCTTCGTGTTTCCTGACGGTCAGCCGGTCCTCCACGCGTCGCGGATCGCCGCGATGCCGTGGGCGCCGGTTGCCCACGCGTCGTTCATATCCATCCGTCCTAATCCGCCGATCGCATAGACCGGCAGCGGGCAGTTCTCCAGAAGCTTCGCCGCCGCTGGCCAGCCGATCCCTGGCCGGCCGGGATGGCTGGCGGTCGGCCTGACGGCGCCGAGCACCGCGAAGTCGAGCCGGTATTCGGCGGCGCGCTTCAGCTCCTGCGCGTCGTGGCAGGAGGCGGCCACCAGCGGAAAGCCGGGCCGGCCGCGCAGCCTCTTCAGTTGCTCGCCCGTCAGGTGCAGGCCATCGGCGCCGATGGCCCAGGCCAGTTGCGCATCGCCATTGACCAATGCGCGCGCGCCAAACTGGCGACAGAGCGCGACGGCGGCCGCGGCGAAGGCGGAGCATTGTTCGGCTGGCAAGCCGGGCTCGCGCAACTGCACCAGGCGCAGGCCGTTTGCCAGCGCGGCTTCCAGCGCGGTCAGTTGCGCGTCGACGCCGATCTCGTGGGCATGGGTGATGCCGTAATAGTCCGGCAGGGCCAGTGCCGAGAGCACCGGCGCGTTGGCCGGCAGCATGGGCGAGACGGTGATCGATCCCGGCCGCTGCCATTGGAGCGCGGAGTGGACGCGATCCCTGAGTTCGCCCTTCCATCCAGTGACGCGGAAGAAATGAAGCCGCACGTGGGCGTGCTCGTAGACATGCTCGCGGACGATCCACGGAAAGCATTCGATCACTTCGATCTCCAGCTCCTCCCGCAGCTCACGCACGAGAGCCTCGCGGGGCGCTTCCCCGGCTTCCACCTTGCCGCCCGGAAACTCCCAGTAGCCGGGATAGAATGTGTCCGGCGCGCGCTGTCCCAACAGGAATGTCCCATCGGCCCTGAGGAGGACGGCGGCGGAAACATCGGTGACTTTCATGCGTTCCACTGTAACATCCTTCCTGCCCGTCCTTTTCGCACTCCTGCTGTCCGGCTGCGCCGGCGAGATCGCCCGCCCCTGCCCTCCCGCGCCGACCGAGAAGCCGGCGCTCCCTCCCTCCCCGCCCCTGCAACCCGCCGCCTGGTCCGACCTGCCGGGATGGGAGGAGGACGACCCGCGCCCGGCCTTCGAATCCTTCCGCGCCTCCTGTGCCGTCCTCGAAAGGCGCGATCTCTGGAAGGCCGCCTGCGCCGCCGCCCGCGAGGCGACGGCGGAAACGGCGGAATCCGCCCGCGCCTGGTTTGAGGCGCAATTCCGGCCGTGGGCGCTGGTGAATCCCGACGGCGGGCGCGAAGGCCTGATCACCGGCTATTTCGAGCCCGTGCTGAAGGGCAGCCGCACGCGCCAGCCAACCTACTCCAATCCCGTCTTCGGGCCGCCTGCGGACATGGTGGTGGTCGATCTCGCCGAGCTCTATCCGGAACTGAAGCACATGCGGCTGCGCGGCCGCATCGAGGGCCGCCGGCTCATCCCCTATTTCTCACGCGCCCAGTGGTCTGATCTGGCCGAGCAGGAGCCCGCGCGCCTGCTCGACGCCCTGCTGTGGATCGACGATCCCCTCGACCTCTTCTTCATGCAGATACAGGGCTCCGGCCAAGTGCAGCTCGACGACGGCACGCGGGTGCGCCTTGGCTACGCCGACCAGAACGGCCATCCCTACCGCTCCATCGGCAGGTGGCTGGTCGATCGGGGCGAGATGAAGGCGCACGAGGCGTCCATGCAGAACATCAAGGCTTGGGCGCGGAAAAACCCGCAGCGGGTGCAGGAACTGCTCAACGCCAATCCCAGCCTGGTGTTCTTCCGCGAGCTGCCGGCGGAGGGCGCCGGCCCGCCGGGGGCGCTGGGCGTGCCCCTCCAGCCTGCGCGCAGCATCGCCGTCGATCCGCGCCACCTGACGCTGGGCGCGCCGGTCTTTCTCGCGACCACCTGGCCGAACGACTCGAAACCGCTTAATCGGCTGATGCTGGCGCAGGACACGGGCGGCGCCATCCGCGGCGTGGTGCGGGCCGACTTCTACTGGGGCAGCGGCGCGGAGGCCGGCGCGCCGGCCGGCAGGATGCGCCAGAAGGGGCAGATGTGGGCCCTGATGCCCCGGGCCTGGGCGCCGGCCGAGCGCCCCGCCCCGTAGCGGTGCCGTAGCGGTGAAATTCGCACCACTATCGTGCGCGACCCGGGAGGGTTTTCGCACAACTCATTGATGTTCATCGGTTCGCGCAGCGGGAACGCTTGTTGCTCCATGCACGCATCTGTGCCTTTGGAGCCCCAAAATGGAGAATCTCAAGACTTCCGCCGACGTGCTGTTCATCCTGCTCGGCGCCATCATGATCCTGGCCATGCATGCCGGCTTTGCCTTCCTCGAGCTGGGCACGGTGCGCAAGAAGAACCAGGTCAACGCCCTCGTGAAAATTCTGGTCGACTTCTCGATGTCGACCTTGGCCTATTTCTTCATCGGCTACGGCATCGCCTACGGCGTCAATTTCTTCGCCGGCGCGGAAACGCTCGCACAGAAGAGCGGCTACGAAATGGTCAAGTTCTTCTTTCTGCTGACCTTCGCCGCGGCGATCCCCGCCATCGTTTCCGGCGGCATCGCCGAGCGGGCAAGATTCAATCCGCAGCTCGCGGCGACCTTCCTGCTGGTCGGTTTCGTCTACCCCTTCTTCGAGGGCATCGCCTGGAACAATGCCTACGGCGTCCAGGACTGGCTCAAGACCAGCTTCGGCGAGAATTTCCATGACTTCGCCGGCTCCGTGGTCGTGCATGCCGTCGGCGGCTGGATCGGGCTGGCGGCGGTGCTCATGCTCGGCGCGCGACGCGGCCGCTACACCAAGGACGGCGCCGTCGCGGCCCATCCGCCCTCCAACATTCCCTTTCTGGCGTTGGGCGCGTGGATTCTGACGGTCGGCTGGTTCGGCTTCAACGTGATGAGCGCGCAGACCATCGACAAGGTCTCCGGTCTGGTGGCGATGAATTCCCTGATGGCCATGGTCGGCGGCACGCTGGTCGCCCTGTGGGCCGGTAGGAACGACCCCGGTTTCGTGCATAACGGTCCGTTGGCCGGGCTGGTCGCCGTGTGCGCGGGCTCCGACCTCATGCATCCCCTCGGTGCGCTCGTCACCGGCGGCATCGCCGGCGGCCTGTTCGTCATGATGTTCACCCTGACCCAGAACCGCTGGAAGATCGACGACGTGCTCGGCGTCTGGCCGCTGCACGGCCTATGCGGCGCCTGGGGCGGCATCGCCGCCGGCATCTTCGGCTTGAAGGGCCTGGGCGGGCTGGGCGGCGTTTCCTTCATGAGCCAGCTCGTCGGCACCCTCATGGGCGTGGGTATCGCCCTGGCCGGCGGCTTCGCGGTCTACGGACTGCTCAAGAAGACGGTCGGCATCCGCCTGGATGCCGAGGAGGAATTCAATGGCGCCGACCTGACCATCCACAAGATCACGGCGACACCGGAGCGCGAGACGCTGTGGTAAACATCTGCGTCACAAGAGCCGGAAATCGGCGGCGATGGATTGAACGGCGTCGCGTGCAAGCCCGGCCTGCTCGGCAAACTTCGGCCAATCCGCGACCGCATCCAGGACCTTGTCGATGATCTTCGGCGCCGGGCCGATGGCGTAGCGGTCGGCTAGGTGCAACAAGTCGCTGCGGGTGATGCCGGCAAACTTGCCTTCCACGCCCATCAGGTGCTGATAGGTCCACTCACCTTTGGGGTTGTGGGCGTGGGTGATGTCATAGGCGGGGGAGAGCCGCCATTCACGCGAGTTGGCCGGGAGCAGGAAGGCGAAGTTCTTGCTGTGGTCGTCGCAGTTGGCGGCGGCGATATTGAAGACCAGACGGCGGAAGGCCTCGGCGAGTGCCTCGTGGCCGAGCTTGAGACGTTGAATGGTTTGCAGGAGTTGCGCGTAATCGTGCGTGGCCTTCTGCTTGTAGTCGAGGTGGGCCATGGCGCACAGGCTTTGCATATGGTGCTTGACGGTCTTGCCCCCGGCATCCATTGTGCGGTCGAAACGGCGGGTCATGAAGTGGGCGCGACCGCCTTCTTCGAGCAATCGGCAGGGCGACATATCGATGCCGGCGGCGCGGGCCATGAGGTGATAGGCATACTCGATGCGGCCGTAGTCCTGTCCGAGACCCAATTGGCCGAGTTCGCGATCGGCGCCCATGCCGTCGAACTTGAGCAGCCAATGTTCAAACCCCGGATCGGCGTCGAACTGACCGGCGCGGATTTCGTTGCTCGCCGGGTTCCAGACGATGGCCGCCTTGGCGCGGGCGCCGCCGGCGCTGGTGCCGACCTGGATGATCTGCGCCAGGGCGGCGTGGGCCTGCGGATCGGTATCGAGATGCCCCTGCACGGCGAGCCGCGCGCTTTCAACCAGTTTACCGAGCTTGATCGCCGTGTGGCTGGCGACATTGGGCCCGCGCGCCGGTCGAAACTCCAACGCGCCCATGCCGCGCTTGCCCATGTAGGCCAGGCGATCAAGCGGCGTGATCGCCTCCTTGGCAATGCCCTTGTTGGCCATCCAGGCGTCGATCAGGGCGTTGCCGAAATCGTCGGGCAGCGCGTCGGCGAGCATGGCCGGCATTCGCTTGAACGTCGGCGTGGGCAGGTCGGTGAAGACGAAGGGATCGCCGGCCTGCGCCAGCGGCAGCGTGAATGGGGCGACCTCGATGCCCTGCCGAACGAAGGCCGGATCGTATTCAAAGGCGTAGTAGCCCAGGCGCGGATCAAGAGCCACCGCGCCGATGCGCCGGTTCCAGAGACGAACCTCGACGGCGGTGACGGGCTTATGTGTCGCCACGGTCCATCCCGTCGTCTTGTGGCCGCCTGCGCGCCCGCTGGCGCGCAGGCTTGGCCTTGAGCATTTGCAGAGGGCTGATGCTGACAGGGGGCGCCAGCGTGCTCAGCCAGTCAGCCCGATCAAGAACCCGCAGAGCCTTGATTAGCGTCTTGAGCGTGGCGCCCTTGCCGGATTCGAGATTCTTGATGGCCGTCAGGCTGATGCCCGCACGTTTGGCCAAAGAAACCTGGTCGAGGTTGGCCCGCAGACGCAGGGCACGCATCTGCTCACCGAGTTCCGCTCCCCATTCCTCGACAGTCTTTGCAGTCTCCATCAATGGCTCTGAATAAATCCAATAACGCAATAATACAAGAAAACATACTTAAATACGTCTACTAAATCTGCACTGACCCATCCTTGGGCTTCGTCAGCGCTGTCTTCCTGACTTCGGCGATCCAGGCGTCGAGATCAGCTTCGCTGCCTCGGTGGGATAGAGGGTACGACATTGAGTCTGTGTGGCCCGGAGAAGAGCGCTACATTGAAGTGAAGAGTTCGACGTCGCTTGAAAGCGACTTCTTCATCTCGGACAACGAGCGTAAAACGCTGGCAGGGTTGGGCGATACCGCATGGCTCTATCGTGTCCATGTCCTAGATGGTGGGAGGGGTTCAGTGACGAAGCGAGTGCGGAATCCGATGAAAGCAATTGCCGAGGAGGCCATGTCTCCAGTCGTTTGGCGTGTAAGCGCCAATGCGCTCAGATAATTTGTGGACGGCTAGGTCAATGGCGACACTCGGATCCCAATCAAATAAATTCGCTGAAGGATCTTCGAGGCAACTATAAAGCCGAGACGATTCGCTATGGCCGGCTGGTCAGGGATGGGGCCTGGTTGAGCCATTGTGGCCCGATGTCGGCCATTACTGGGTCCGACGGACTTTCGCGTAATACTGCAATCTCGCGGCTGCGATTTCCCTGGTCCCGACAGACTTTATTGTGTTTCCGATCACATCAACCTCCGCCGGCGCGGCTGATCGCCTGGTCCAGTTGCGGGCCGGGCATGAAGCCCGGAACGCGGTTGCCGTCGGTGAAGAAGATCGTCGGCGTGCCCCGGATGTTGAGCTTGCGCCCGAGGGCGACGACCTTTTCCACCGGCGCGTCGCAGTTGCCGGCCGCGGGCACGGTGCCGTTCAGCATGAGGTCGTTCCAGGCCTTGGCCCTGTCCGGCGCGCACCAGATCGCCTTCGACTTGTCGGCAGAATCCTGCGAAAGGATCGGGTAGAGAAACGTATAGATGGTCACGTCGGTGAACCCCTGCATTTCCTTCGCCAGCTTCCGGCAATACGTGCAGTTCGGGTCCTCAAACGTGGCGACGACGCGTTTGCCGCTGCCCCTCACTTGCTTGATCGCCAGGTCCAGCGGCAGGTCGGAGAACTTGATCTGCGAGAGCTTGGCCTTGCGCTCCTCGGTCAGATCCTTCTTCGCCTTGACGTCAATGACGTTGCCGATGAAGACGTGGCCGACTTTCTCGTCCGTGTAGATGAGGTCGCCGCCGACCTGCACCTCGTAGAGGCCGAGGAAACCGGCCTTGCGCACGGCATCCACCTTGGCGGCCTTGCCGATCCAGGCTTCGACGGCCTTTTTGACTTCAGCCTCGTCGGCAAGAGCGATGGCGGGCAGGGTCAGTGCGAATGCGGCGAGGCTGCCGCCGAGAATGCGTTTGATCATGGGGAAAACTCCGTTGTCGGGATTGGCTTGCGGATTGTAGCGCGCCCGCACCGTCCCCGCCTTGACAATGACGTCGGCGCCGGACGATAATCGCGGCCCCTATTTGGTGATGTAGCTCAGTCGGTTAGAGCATCGGATTCATAATCCGGGGGTCGACAGTTCAAGTCTGTCCATCACCACCAGTATTCAAGCGGCTCTCCGGACGGAGGGCCGTTTTTTGTCAGCGTCCCCGTTCGTTGCCCCAGAGCGTCTTGTGCAGCTGCACCTGGAAGCGCACCGGCAGGCGGTCGCGCAGGATCCATTCGGCTAGTCTGGCCGGGTCGAGACGGTTCGGCACGGGCGAGAACAGCACGGGGCAATGTTCGGCCAGCCGCCGTTCCGCCAAGACTGACTTTGCCCATTCGTAGTCGGATTCGGAAGCCAGCACGATCTTCAGCTCGTCCTTCGGCGTGAGGTGGGCGAGATTCTCCCAGCGGTTCCGGTCCGCCTCGCCGGAATCGGGCGCCTTGAAGTCGACGATGCGGGAAACGCGGGCGTCGACGCCGGCGATGTCCAGCGCCCCGCTGGTCTCAAGGGATACCGAATAACCCGCGTCGCAGAGGGCCGAGAGGAGCGGCAGGCAGTCCTTCTGAGCCAGGGGCTCGCCGCCGGTGACGCAGACGGTCAGGCATCCGAAGGCGGCGACTCTTTTCAGGATTTCATCGGCGTCGAAGAGTTCGCCGCCGGTGAAGGCGTGAGCCGTGTCGCACCAGTCGCAGCGCAGGGGGCAGCCGGTCAGCCGGATGAACACCGTGGGGAGGCCGGCGCGCGTCGATTCGCCCTGGACGGAGTGGAAGATTTCGCTGACGCGCAGCGTCACTTCTTTTTCAGGCGTTGCTTTGCCGTCTGCGCTGCGGTGCTGGCGGGGTACTGCGCAACCAGCGCTTCGAGCGTTTTCTTCGCGCCTTTGACATCCTTCGTCTCGGTCTGGGCGTTGGCCTTACCGAGCAGCGCATCCGGCGCCCGCACGTCGTTGGGCCAGGTCGCCGCCATCTTGCCGAAAGCCTCGGCGGCCCTGGGGAACTCGCGGAGCTGGAAGTGGCTCGATGCCAGCCAGTACCAGGCGTTCGGCAGCAGGCTGCTGTCCGGATGGTTCTTGATGAAGGACTGGAAGGCCGCCAGGGCATCCGGATATTTTGCGCCCTTGAAGGCGGTCAGCGCGGCCTCGTAGTCGCGGGTCTCCTGGGCCGGATCCGGCTTGGCAGCCGCGGCGGCGGCCCGCGCCTCGGCTTCTGCGCGTAGATCGGTCTCGATCTTGCGCAGGCGGTTATCCAGGTCGACGTAGAAATCCTGCTGGCGCTTCCGGGCGGTCTCCAGGTCGTTGGTCAGCACTTCGATCTGGCCGCGCAGCCGGGCGATGTCGGCCTTAAGGACTTCGAACTGGTTGGAAAACTCGATTTGGTTCCGGGTC
The DNA here is from genome assembly GCA_030246985.1 of Candidatus Nitricoxidivorans perseverans. GTDB lineage: Bacteria > Pseudomonadota > Gammaproteobacteria > Burkholderiales > Rhodocyclaceae > Nitricoxidivorans > Nitricoxidivorans perseverans. The sequence continues at coordinate 2,116,393 of CP107246.1, forward strand.
GCCGTCTCCAGCCGACGGTCCAGGCCGCTCACGCGTTCGGCCTGCGCGGTCATGTCGGCGCGCAGCTTGTCGACGCGCGCACGGGCTTCCTCGTCGTCGAATAGTCCGGCTTGCGCCGGCAGCGCGGCGCAGGCGAATAGCGCCGCCAGGAAGACCGGACGCAAACGCATCAGTATTCGCCCGTGTAGAGCATGTCACCGCGGCGGTTCTGCGCCCAGCAGGCCTCGGCCTGTTCAGTGCAACGCGGCTTTTCCTCGCCCAGGCTGACCGACTCCATCTGGCCTTCCGATGCGCCGAGCAGGGCCAGCGCCTTCTTGACCGCCTCGGCCCGCTTCTGGCCGAGGGCCAGGTTGTATTCGCGGCTGCCACGCTCGTCGGCATTGCCCTGGATCAGCATTTTCATCTTCGGATTCCGGATCAGGAATTGCGCATGCGACTCAACCAGGGGCTTGAACTCGTCCCGTATGACGTACTGGTCGTAATCGAAGAAGACGCTGCGCTTCGAGAGGATGCTTTTGGGATCCTTGAGGTTGGCGGGGTCGTAAGGATCGACGGCGACAGGCGCGGGGGGCGGCACGGGCACCGACGCCGGTTCCGCGACGACAGCCTTCGGGCTGCGGTCTTCGACCCCGGCGGGAGTCTGTTCCGAGGCTGGAGGCTGGCTGCCGCAGGCGGCGAGCAGCAGAGCGAGGGATGCGGCGATGGGCAGGATTGGGCGCATGGCGATGACCTCCAAAAAATCATTTGACGAAAGGACCCCAGGACGGCTCGCGCACGTCGGCGGCCTGGATCGAAAGTTTCTGCTTCACGCGGCCGTCGCTGGAGACGGCCGCCAGGACGCCGCGACCGCCGACCTCGGTGGCGTAGAGGATCATGCGGCCGTTGGGGGCGAAGCTGGGCGACTCGTCCTTGGCCGAGTCGGTCAGCATCTGGGTCTGCCGGGTGCCGAGGTCCATCAGCGACAGCCGGAAGCGACCTTCGCTGCGCGAGATGAAGGCCAGGCTCCTGCCGTCAGGCGAGGGGCGCGGCGTCACGTTGTAGCCGCCGTCGAAGGTGATGCGCTGGACCTCGCCGCCCGCCGACGGAATCTGATAGATCTGCGGGCTGCCGCCGCGGTCGGAGGTGAAGTAGATGACGCTGCCGTCGGGCGAGAACCGAGGCTCGGTGTCGATGCCGCCGGAGGAAGCCAGGCGGGCGACGCCGCTGCCGTCGGCGTTGACAAGATACATTTGCGAGGCGCCGTCCTTGGTCAGTACCACGGCCAGCTTCTTGCCGTCCGGCGACCACGCCGGCGCCGAGTTCGAGCCCTTGAAGTTGGCGGCGACGTGACGGCGCCCGGTGGCCAAGTCATGGACGTAGACGATGGGCTTCTTGGCCTCGAAGGAAACGTAGGCCAGCTTGGTGCCGTCCGGCGACCAGACCGGAGAGATGATCGGCTCGCGGGAGGCAAGCGCCGTCTGCGCGTTCCCACCGTCGGCGTCGGCGATCTGAAGCTCGTGGCGGCCGGTGCTCTTGACCACATAGGCGATGCGGGTCGAGAAGATGCCGGGTTCGCCGGTGAGCTTCTCGTAGATGAAGTCGGCGATGCGGTGGGCGGTAGCGCGGATATGGCCGCCGGCGTGCGTGATGGCCTGGCCGCCAAGCGAGGCTTGTTTCTGCACGTCGAGAAGTCGGAAGCGCGTCCCATAGCGGCCATCGCCTGCAGATGCCACGCTGCCCGCAGCCAGCGCATCGGCGCCTTTCGCCTTCCAGTCGCCCCACGCGATCGCGTTTTCGTCGGCGCCGGCGCCGGCGGCGTCGACGAGCCGGAACAAGCCGCTGCGCTCCAGGTCGGTGCGCACCACGGAGGTCAGTGCCTGGGCGATGACGCGCTCGCCGGAAAAATCGGCGATGGCGACCGGGATGCGGCTGGCGCCAGCGCCGGTGATCTCGATGGAAAGCTGCGCGCTAGCGGCCGTCGCCGCGAACAACAGCAGGAGGAATATGCGAGGTTTCATCCGGCAGGATTATAGACCCGCTTATGCGAAGAACGCGTCAAAGCGGGCCTTGCTCACGGCGCGGTCGATCGGTACTTCGATGAGCCACGATCCGCCCTCGTCGAACGCGGCGCCGAGGGCGGCCGCCAGGGCCGCGCAGGTCGGCGCATGATGGAAAGCCAACCCGTGCGCCGCGGCGAGGGCGGCGAAATCGAGGCGTGGCGGCGCCACCCAGGCCCGCTCGAAATGGGCGCGTTTGATCGCCGACAGCGGCAGATGGTCGAAGATGCCGCCGCCGCCGTTGTTCATCACCACGATGACCGCGTTTCTTCCCGCGAGCGCCGCGAAGCCGCCGCAGTCGTGCAGGGCCGCCTGGTCGCCGATCAGGGCCGCCGTTGGGCGGCCGCTTCCCGCCGCGATGCCCGCGGCCGTCGCGATATTGCCGTCGATGCCCGACGCGCCGCGATTGCCGTGGAGCATAAACGCCTTCGCGCCCGTCCCCGAAAAGAGATCGACGGCCCGGATCGCGAGACTGTTGCCGACGAAGCAGCGCGCGCCTTTGGGCAGGGCCGACAGCAGCGCGGCGGCCACGGAACCCTCGAAGGGCGCATCGGATGCGCAGGCCGCGCGGGCGGCGGCGTCCAGGCGCGCTTCGGCGGCGCGGAAGGCTTCGAGCCAGTCGCCGGGCGCGGATCGCAGCGGCTGCTCGATCAGGCGCTCGACGAGAGCCAGCGGGTCGCAGCGCAGCAGCCGGCCCGCGCGCCAGAGCGGATCGGGCCATCGTCCCGGCGGCGCGACGAGAATGTGCTCCGCCTCGGTCAGTCCCGAAAGCCAGCGTTCGAGCGTGCGTGAGACGGGGAGGCCGCCGAAGCGCAGCACCCAGTCGGGCCTGAATCCATTCGCGTCGCGCAGGAAGGCCGACTGCCGGGCGAACACGGGCAGCCCGCCGGATCGCAGGTTCGAGAGCGGTTCGGCCAGCACCGGCGCACCCAGCCGGGCCGCCAGCGCACAAATGGCTGCGCCGAACCCCGCGGGATACGCCGCCTCGCCGCAGAGGATCGCGCCGCGCCGGCCGGAGAGCCGTTCCGCCAGAACGGCTGCGTCGGCTTCCGCCGGGAACGCCGTGGCATGGCGGACGGCGACGGGAGAGGGCAGCGGCGGCGCGGGCGGAATCGCGTCGGGCAGCAGCGGCTCGCGGAAGGGCAGGTTCGCATGCACCGGCCCCGGCGATGAGCTCGATGAGGGCGAGATGCTCTCCTCCGCCATCCGCGCGGCTAACGCGTGCAGGTAGCCGACCGGCGTCGCCGCGTTCGGCGTCGGCAGCGCATGGAAGGCGCGGACGTGGACACCATAGAGCCGCGCCTGGTCGACCGTCTGGTTGGCGCTCCAGCCGTGGACTTCGGGCGGGCGATCCGCCGTCAGCACGATCATCGGCACGCCCGCGAGGTTCGCCTCCACCACGGCGGGCAGCAGGTTGGCCGCCGCCGTGCCGGAGGTTGTGACCACCACCGCCGGCCACCCTTCCGCACGCGCCAGTCCGAGGGCGAAGAAGCCGGCGACCCGTTCATCGGCGATCACTTCGCAGGAAAGCTCCGGCCGGCGCAGGCAGGCCGCCGCCAGCGGCGATGAGCGCGCGCCCGGCGCGATGACGGCGCGCCTGAGGCCGGCGGCCGCCAGCCCGGCGACGAAGGCGTCGGCCCAGGCGAGATTGTTCATGCCGCCTCGGCCTGCGCCGGCGCGTCGCACCCGGACCGCAATGCGGAGAGCATGGGTGCCAGCTTGGCTTCCGTTTCAGCCATCTCCTGGCGCGGGTCGGAACCAGCCACGAAGCCGGCGCCCGCGAAGAGGGTGACGTTCCGACCGGACAGCAGGCCGCAGCGCAGGGCGATGGCGAAGTCGGCGTCGCCGTCGTCGGCCAGCCAGCCGATGCCCCCCGTATACCAGGCGCCGCGCCGGTCGCCATGCGCCGCGAGCCAGTCGAGGGCGCCGGCGGTCGGCGTGCCGCCGACCGCCGGCGTCGGATGCAGGCGGGCGAGCAGGTCAAAGGCCTCGATCCCGGATTTTCGCCGGCCCGCGATGCGCCGCCGCAGGTGCTGAAGATCGCGCAGGCGCACGATTTCCGGCGCATCGGGCACATGGATTTCCTCGCACAGCGGCGCCAGGCTTTCCGCCACTGATTCGGCCACCAGGTCGTGCTCGCGGCGGTTCTTGTCGTCAGTCAGGGCGCGGGGCAGATGAGAGGAAGAGGAACTGTCGGCGAGCGCCGCCAGCCAGGTCGTGCCGGCAATGGCATCCGCCCCGATGGTCGGGCCGTTCACCGCCAGCAGCCGCTCCGGCGAGGCGCCGAGAAAAACGCGGTCGCCCTGGGCGACGGCCCAGACGGCGCAAGAGGGATTGCGCGCCGCCAGCGCCGCCAACACGGGGCCGGGAGCGACGTCGCGGTCGGAACGGAAGCGGACGCTGCGCGTGAGCACCAACTTCCTCGCCTCGCCTCGCTCGATGGCGGACAGGGCGGCGCGGCCGCGGGCGAGGAACGCGAGGTCGGGCAGCGGCGCCGGGAGGCGCACGAAGCCCCCCGCCATCGGCGCGCCGTGCCGGGCAGTCTGACCTTCGAACAGCCGGCGCCAGCGGGCCGGCGCGCCCTCCGCGTCGGTCGCCGCGCAGGAGAAGGTGACCCAAGCCTGTCCATCCTCCTCGCGCAGCAGCACGGCCGGCACCGATAGGCAGGCGTTGGGAAATCCCTGCCGGGGCAGGTTTTCGGGCGCGAAGGCGAATCCCGAGAAGGCCCGCGCCGGCAGGCCGCTGCCGCCGTCGTCATGCCGCCAGGCCGCCCGCAGGCCCGCCATGCCGGCGGCCAGGGCGCCGAAGCGGCCGCTGCCGGAGGTCTCGATCCGGAAGGCTGCGCCCATGCCGATAAGCGTCAGTCCGGTGTCCGGCCGCTGCCAGTAAAACCATTCGTCCGAAGCCGGCAAGCCGCCGGGCAGGGCCGGCAGCGAAAGCGTCAGGCTCAGGAGGTCTCCGGGCCGGGCTCCGCAGGTCAGGAGGCCGAGGCGGCGGTCGAGGCGATCCCAGGCAATCATCGTGTGGCCACCATTTCCGCCAGCGCCCGGCGGTCGAGCTTGCCGCCTGGCGTGCGCGGCAGGAGCGTCACGCGCAGGAAGCGGCGCGGGCGGCAGGCGTCCGGCATCTGCTGCCGGCACCAGGTTTCCACGTCCGCCTCTCCGGCCTCGCCCTCCCAGGCGGCGGCGATCACGTCGCCCCAGACGGGATCCGCAAGACCGGCCACCCCCGCCTCGCGTACGCCGGGGCAGGCGGAAAGGCGCGACTCGACGTCGAGCGGATGCACATTGACGCCGGCGGACACTAGCATGTCGTCGGCGCGGCCCTCGATATGGACGATGCCCGCCGTATCGATGCGGACGAGGTCGCGTGTCGCGATCCACTCGCCGGCGTCCGGCCCGCCGAGATATCCGCTCATCCTTGCGGGCGTGGCGATCTCGAGCACGCCCGATGCCGCCACCCGCACGCGCACGCCCGGTAACGGCCGGCCCCGCAGGACGGTCATGGCGCAGGTTTCCGTCATGCCATAGGAGGGAAAGACCGGCCAGCCGAGCCGCAACGCATTCTCGAGCAGGGGGCTGGAAAGTGCCGCGCCGCCCACAAGCGCGACGCGCAGGGCGGACGGCGGCGGGCCGTCCTCGACGAGCCGGGCCAGCATCGGCGGCACCAGCGAAACGTGGGTGACACGACGGTCATGAAGGTCGCGCCGCACCGCCTCAGCATCGAAGCCCTCGTGGATCAGCGCCGCGGCGCCGGCGTGCCAGCAGCGGTAGGGGATCATCGCGCCGCCGATATGGTGGAGCGGCAGGCAGTCGAGCCAGACGTCACCGGGCTTGAGGCCGAGAGCGGCGGCGCTCATGCGGGCGGCGGCGGCCACCGCCCGCCAGGAAAGCCTCACGCCCCGGGGCGCGCCTTCCGAACCGCTGGTGGCGATGATGAGTGCCGAAGGGCGCGAATCCAGCGCTCGGGCCTGGGCGATCATCTGCGTCCGGCGCTCGGGCGCCAGCCCCGGCGGTAGCGGAAAGACCGTGCCGCCGGAGAGTCCGGCCGCGAGCAAGTTCAGCGTGATGGCCCCGGCCCCGCCCTCCGGCATCGTCAGTCCCGGCCGCGCGGCCAGCGCCCGCGCCTCGCCGTAGCTGAAGCGGCGGTTGGGCAGGATCAGGGCGGACGCGTCGGGATCGGCGCGCCGGAGCCAGGCGGGGAGCGGCAGCATGGGCCGGATTCTACGGCGTCGACGGTATGCCAGACATGAGACAGGTCAACCGGGCGCAATCCCCAGGCCGGGCGCGTCGGGTAGTGTCAGGAAACCGCCGGCGACGGGCAGCGGGGCCGCCACGTCGGCGGCAAGCCATGCGCCCGTCGCCAGTCCATGCGCCGGCCCGCCGAGCGCGGCGGCGAGATGGGCGGCCGCTGCGACGCCGATGGCCGAATCGACGACCGATGTGATCACCACGTCCATGCCGGCCGCCTGTGCCCACCGCGCCAGGGCCAGCGCTTGGAGCACGCCGCCGACGCGCGCGGGCTTGAGCACCAGGCGGCGCACGGCGCGGGAGGCGAACAGCGCCACGGCGCCCAGCGCGGGCATCGATTCGTCCACCGCCAGCGCGAAGGGCACCGCCGCCTGGAGCCGCGCCAGCCCGTCGAGTGTGGGTTCGGCCAGCGGCTCCTCGATTGCCTCCACGGGCAGATTCGCCGCCGCCGTCAGGAAGCGCCGCGCTTCGTCCTCGTTCCAGGCACGGTTGGCATCCAGCCGCAGACGCAGACCATCGCCCAGTTCGCGCAACCGTGCCAGCTCTTCCTCCATCGGCGCGACGCCGACCTTGAGCTTGGCCGTACGAAAGCCCTGTGCGACGGCGTCCGCGGCTCGCTCCGCGCAACCTTCGTCCAGCGGCCCGAGCGCGGCATTGACCGGCACGGAAAGATTCGCCGCCCCCAAGAGTCGCGCCAGCGGCAGGCCGCGCCGCCGCGCCTCAAGGTCGATGAGCGCCGTTTCCAGCGCCCAGCGCACCTGCGCCTCGCCCGTCATGCCGGCGCTGGGCAGCGGCGCGCAGTCGCCCCAGCCGACGGTACCATCCGCGTCGATGGCCTCGACCAGCCAGCCGCGCCGCTCGGAAAGCGTCGCGGACGCGGCTATCCATGGGCGGCGCAGTGGCAGGCAGTAAGGGTGAAGTCGAAGGCGAGGCAATTTACGGCGGACGACCACGCGACGCTTGCGTGCGCGGCATCAACCGCGGTCACCGCAGACGCCGCATGCGGGATCGTGCGGTACGGCGATGCTGCGCCACACCATCGAGAGTCCATCCAGCAGCAGCAGCCGGCCGGCGAGGCTCTCGCCGCAGCCGATCAGGAGCTTGAGCGCCTCGGCGGCCTGTACGGTGCCGATGATGCCGGTCAGCGGCGCGAAGACACCCATCGTGGCGCAGCGGATCTCCTCGGCGTCCTCGGCTTCCGGAAACAGGCAGTGGTAGCAGGGCGCCCCGGCCTGGCGGCTGTCGAATACGGCGACCTGCCCGTCGAAGCGGACCGCCGCGCCGGAAACCAGCGGTTTGCCGAACCTGACGCAAGCGCGGTTGATAGCGTGGCGGGTGGCGAAGTTGTCCGAGCAGTCGAGCACCACGTCGGCGGCGGCGACTTCCTCTTCGAGCCGGCCGCCCTTCAGCCGCTCGACGAGCGGTAGCACGCGGCATTCCGGGTTGATGCGGACGAGCGTCGCCTGGCCGGATTCGGCCTTGGGCGTGTCGATCGAGCCGGTATGGTGGAGGATCTGGCGTTGCAGGTTGGTGAGGTCGACCCGGTCGCCATCGGCCAGGACGATCGTGCCGACGCCGGCCGAAGCGAGGTAATAGGCCGCCGGCGAGCCGAGGCCGCCGGCGCCGACCACCAGCGCCCGCGCCGCCAACAGCTTTTCCTGACCCTCGACATCGATTTGGGGCAGGAGGATGTGGCGGCTGTAGCGGAGAAGTTGTTTGTCGTTCAACGCTCTTCGCGGAAATCGGGCGGCGTGTCGTCGTGGTCGCCGTGAGGGTGATGTTCCCAGGCCCTGGAATAGACTTCGTTGGAATCCTTCAGCAGCCGGGTGGGTCGGCGCAGGTTGTCGAGCTGGGTTTCCTCGCAGTAGTACACCAGGGCGCGCATCAGCTTGCAGATCAGGGTGTTCGAAAGATTGAACCCCTTGCCGAGGAGGGCGCTTTCCAGCTCCTTCAGCGTGGTTTCCCCGATTTCGTACCAGACCGACAGGCTGTTCGGCGCCAGGCCGGGGGCAATCTCGAGATGGCTCAGGGTGGTCAGGAATGCCCTGGCTTCTTCCGCCTGGCCTGGCGGCAGCTTGGCGAAGCGGATTTCCCGATGCTTGCGCGTTCCAGGCTGCGGCGCCAGGCAGTGGGGCCGATGCAGCCCACGCTCCCTGTCCCTCAGCAGCCGTGCGCGCTCGACGTCCATGGCCGGAATTATCTCTTCTGGATGACCTGCCAGGCCTTCAGCAGGTTCATGGCCTGGCCGAGCTGATAGTCGCTCTTCGAGGCGATCTCGAAGGCCGGCTTGGACGTGTCTTCCACGTCTTCATGGGCGCCGCCCTTGCCACTGCCGCCCTTGCCGTTCTTCGCCGGGGACTTGGCAGCCGGCTTTTCGGCTTCCTTGGCCGGCGCCTTGTCGTTTTCCAGATGGCGGTCGAGATCGGCCTCGCGCAGACGCTCGCGCGTCCCGCCGTTGATGGTTTCCTCCACCAGGATGTCCGGTTCGATGCCCTTGGCCTGGATGGAGCGGCCGTTCGGCGTGTAGTAGCGCGCCGTCGTCAGCTTGATGGCCGTGTTGTTGGATAGCGGCAGGACGGTCTGCACGGAACCCTTGCCGAAAGTCTGCGTGCCCATCACCACCGCTCGCTTGTGATCCTGCAGGGCGCCGGCGACGATCTCCGAGGCCGAGGCCGAACCGCCATTGACCAGCACGATCATCGGCACCGTCTTGGCGCCGGCCGGCAGGTTCCTGAGGAAGTCGTCCTTGTGGCCGCGCAGGTAGTCCTCGGTGCTGGCGGTGTACTTGCGCCGCGCGTCGTCGGTGCGGCCATCGGTGGAGGTGACCAGCACCTTGGGCGGCAGGAAGGCTGCGGCGACGCCGATGGCGCCGTGCAGCAGGCCGCCCGGATCGTTGCGCAGGTCGAGCACCAGCCCCTTCAGCGCTTCAGGTTTGCCGTCCTTGTCCTTGAACAGCTTATCCATGTGCCGGGCGACATCGGCGGCGGTTTCTTCCTGGAACTGGGTGACGCGCAGGTAGCCGTAGCCGGGCTCCACCACCTTCGACTTGACGCTCTGGACCTTGATCTTGTCACGCATGATCGTGATTTCCAGCGGCTTGGATTCTCCCTTGCGCAGGATGGTGAGCTTGATCGATGTCTTGGGCTTGCCGCGCATGCGCTTCACGGCATCGTTGAGCGTCATGCCCTTCACGGGCGTGTCGTCGAGCTTGAAGATCAGGTCGCCGGCCTTGACGCCCGCCCGATAGGCGGGCGTGTCCTCGATAGGCGAAATCACCTTGACCAGGCCGTCCTCCATGCCCACTTCTATTCCCAGGCCGCCGAACTCGCCCTGCGTGCTGACCTGGAGATCCTTGAAGGCATCGGCGTCCAGGTAGGACGAGTGGGGATCGAGGTTCGAGAGCATGCCGCTGATCGCGTGGGTGATCAGCTTCTTGTCCTCGATGGGTTCGACATAGCCCTGCTTGACGGCGTTGAAGACGTCGGCGAAGGCGCGCAGTTCCTCGATCGGCAGGGGCCCGGCCACTTCCTTCTGCGCGACGGCGGAATAGTGGACGCTGACGAGGATGCCGGCGACGAGACCGATGAAGACGAAACCGACCTTTTGCAACTTGCTGCGCATGGATGCTCCGAAAATATTCCACCGTCCTGGCCGATGCTGCGCCGCTAGCGCATATCCGCCCATTTCATGGGGTCGAAGGGTTGCCCCTGATGCCTGAGTTCAAAGTATAAACCCGATTCCGGGTTGCCGCCGCTGTTGCCGACCGTCGCCAGCGCCTCTCCGGCCCGGACGGTTTCGCCGGCCTGGCGCAGCAGCGACTGGTTGTTGCCATAGACCGAGAGGAAGTCGTCGTCGTGGTCCACGATCATCAGATTGCCGAAGCCGCGCAGCCAGTCGGAAAAGACGACGCGCCCCGCCGCCACGGCATGGACTTCGGCGCCCTCGGCTGCCCGGATGAACAACCCCTTCCATGTGATGCCGCCTTCCGGGCGCGGGGCGCCGAAACGACCGGCGACCTCTCCCTTGACCGGCAGGCGCAGCCTGCCCTTCAGGGCGGCAAAGGCGCCGCTGGCCTGGGCTGGGTCGGGGATGCGCTCGTTTCTTATGGCTGGCGCGGCCTTGTCGGAAGGCTTTCCGGGCTTCACGGGCTTGGGTTTTGCCGCCGCGATTCGCTTCAGGCCCTCGATCAGGCTGGCCAAGCGCTTTTCGTCCCGTTGCAGGACGCCGATTTCGCGTCGCTGGGCCTTGATCCGGTCGGCGACCCTGGCCAGCAGCGCCTGGCGCTGTTTCTGCCGGTCGAGCAGGACGGCGCGTTCCTGCTGCTGCGTTGCTTCAATGGCGGCCAGCTCGGCATTCTTCTCGCGCGCCGCACCCGTCAGGCGCTCCTTCTCTGTCGCTGATGCGCGCAGGTCGGCGATCAGGTCGGCCTTGGCCCGGGACAGCAGCTTGAGGAAGTGGTAGTCGATCGCCGTTCGATTGGGGTTGCGGCCGGCCAGCAGCATGCGCAGGGGGTCGCCCTCCATGTTGTGGTCGCCACGTGTGTAGTGGGCGCGGAGCAGGCCGGAAAGATGGCCTTGCTGCCTGGCGATCTGCCCATCAATCTGGCGGACCTGCTCTTCCAGACGGGTGATTTCGGCCGAGGTGGAGGCGCGGGACTCAGCAAGCCGGCGCAGCCGGCGATTGGCGCCGGAGATCGCCGACTCGGTTTCCTTGAGGCGGTCGGCGACGGAGACCTTGGATGCCTCGCTCCTGGCGAGGTCTTGACGCAATGCCTCGATGCGCTCCCGGACCTCGCTGCGCTGTTCCTGGAGCTGCGCCTTCTTCGCGGCGGGAGCGGCCGACGCCAGAACCGGCAAGGCCACGACCAGCGCCACGAGCGCGAATTTCACGCCGGCCTGGCTTTCCCCTGGTTGGCCACCGCCTCCATGGCTGCCCGGATCGCATCCTGGTCGCCCAGGTAGTAGCTCCGGAGCGGCTTCAGGTCTGCATCCAGCTCGTAAACAAGGGGCCGGCCGGTCGGGACGTTGAGGCCGACGATTTCCTGATCGGAAACATTGTCGAGGTACTTGATCAGGGCGCGCAGGCTGTTGCCGTGCGCGGCGATAATGACGCTTTTCCCCGACCGGACTGCGGGCGCGATGGCCTCGTGCCAGTGGGGCAGGAAGCGGGCGACGGTGTCCTTGAGGCATTCGGTCCGGGGAAGCTCGCCGGGCGCAAGGCCGGCGTAGCGCGGATCGCCGTCTTCCAGGCGCGCATCGCCGTCTTCCAGCGCGGGCGGCGGCGTGTCGTAGGAGCGGCGCCAGACCTTCACCTGATCCTCACCGAATTTAGCCGCCGTTTCGGCCTTGTCGAGCCCCTGCAACGCGCCGTAATGGCGTTCGTTGAGCCGCCAGGAATGGTGGACGGGGATCCACATGCGGTTCATTTCCTCGAGCACGGTCCAGAGGGTCTTGATGGCGCGCCGGAGCACCGAGGTGTAGGCGACGTCGAAGGCGAAGCCTTCCTGTTTCAGAAGCCGGCCGGCAGCCTCGGCCTCGGCCAGGCCCTTGTCGGTGAGGCCGACGTCGGTCCAGCCGGTGAAGCGGTTTTCTTTGTTCCAGGTGGATTCCCCGTGACGGAGTAGGACGAGCTTGTGCATGAAAGGTACCGGAGGAAATTCAGGAGTCTCGAATGATAAAGGTGGACAAGGCTTGGCGCAAAAACGGTAATCTATAATATTCGAAATTACACCGGACTTCCGGGCGGGGGATGTCGATGGACAGGAGCGTCATTCAGGAACTGATCGACAAGGGAGAGCAGATCGAAACCGCGGCTCGTGCGCTGAAGGCGATCTCGCACCCGCTGCGCCTGAAAATCCTGTGCGTCGTGAGCGGCGAGGAGGTCTGCGTGCAGGATATCGTCGATGCCGTCGGTACCTCGCAGAGCAACATTTCCCAGCACCTGGGCATCCTGCGCGACAAGGGCGTCCTACAGACGCGCAAGGACGCCAATCGCGTGTACTATCGCGTCGCCGATCAGCGCACCCTGCAGCTGATCGTGATGATGCGCGAAATCTTTTGCGGCGCACATTGAGAGTGAGAGTCCGAGAGCACGATGATTGAATTCCTTCAGCAAAATATTGTATGGGCCGGCCTGGCCGCGGTCAGCGGCGGCATGCTGGTCTGGCAGACTTTCCGCGGCGGCGGCAGCAACATTTCGGTGGCGGAGGCCACGCTCCTGCTCAACCGCGAGGACGCCGTCGTGGTGGATGTGCGCGAAACTCACGAATGGTCGACCGGCCACATTCCCAATGCCCGGCATATCGCCCTGGGCCAATTCGGCAAGCGTATTTCGGAACTCGATAAGTTCAAGACCCGGCCGGTGATCATCGTCTGCGCCAGCGGCAACCGGTCCTCGTCGGCCTGCGGCGCGCTGAAGCGGGCCGGCTTCGAGAAGGTGTTCAACCTGTCCGGCGGCATCAATGCCTGGACCGGTGCCAATCTGCCCGTCACCACCAAGTCATAGTCATAGGAATTTTGCGATGTCCAGGATCGTCATGTACGCAACCGCCACCTGCCCCTACTGCGTTCGCGCCGAGCAGCTGCTGAACCGCAAGGGAGTGACCGGGATCGAGAAGATTCGCGTCGATCTCGAGCCGGAGCGCCGTGAGGAAATGCTGGCAAAGTCCAACGGCAAGCGCACGGTGCCGCAGATATTCATCGGCGATTTCCACGTCGGCGGCTGCGACGACCTGCACGAACTCGACCGCCAGGGCAAGCTCGACCCGCTGCTGGCGGCGTAGAATCCCCAATCCCCCATCCCCCGCTCCTCATCCCCATGACAACCGCCCCACAGCCCGTTTTCTCCATCGAGAAGATCTACGTCAAGGATCTTTCCCTCGAACTGCCCAATGCCCCCCAGTGCTTCCTGGAACGGGAGGCCGCCGGAATTGAAGTGCAGATGCAGACGTCCGGCACGCCCGTCGGCGAGGGCATTTTCGATGTCGTGCTGACCGTGACGGTGACGGCCAGGATCGGCGAAAAGACCCAGTTCCTCGTGGAAGCGGCCCAGGCCGGCATCTTCCAGATCCGCAACATTCCGGAAGACGAACTGGAACCGATCGTCGCCGTGGCCTGCCCGAACATCCTGTTCCCCTATGTGCGGGAAACGGTTTCCGACTGCGTCAGCCGCGCCGGATTCCCGCCCGTGATCCTGGCGCCGGTCAACTTCGAATCCATTTACCAGCAGCGCCAGGCGACCCAGTCCCCGCAGGATCGCGAGATCCCCATCCAGTGACCATGCTTCCGCCGGGCCGCCCCAAGGAAGCATGCGCCCCCCCCCTGTGGGGGGCAGCGAGCGATAGCGAGCGTGGGGGGGTCACCATGGCCCGCCGACTCGCGCTGCTGCTGGCGTTGTTGCCGTGGTCGGCGGGTTCCGCCCATGCTCTCGATTACCTGTCGGTCGCCGAAGTCGCGGTGATGTACGACGCGCCATCGCAGAAAGCCCGGCCCCTGTTCGCCATCGCCCGCGGGACGCCGGTCGAGGCCGTGGTGAGGCTCGATGCCTGGATCAAGGTGCGCGATGCCGGCGGCGACCTGGCCTGGATTGAAAAACGCCTGCTTTCCGAAAGCCGGACCGTGATGGTGCGCGTGGAGCGCGCCCAGGTTCGCGCCCAGCCGGATGACAAGGCGCCGGTCGTTTTCGAGGCCGAGAAGAACGTCCTCGCGGACCTGATGGAAGCGGGCCCCGCCGGCTGGGCTCGCGTCCGGCACCGAGATGGCCAGCAGGGTTTCGTGAAGGCCGCCCAGGTCTGGGGGCTCTAGTGAGGATCGCCGTTCTGGGGGCGGGCGCCTGGGGCACGGCGCTGGCCATCGCCTTTGCCCCGCGTCACCGGGTCGCGCTGTGGGCCTTTGAGCCGGGCCATGCCGACGCGATCCGCGCCGCGCGCGAGAACGTCCGCTTCCTGCCGGGGCACGCCCTGCCCGCGGATGTTTCCCTCGAATCCGAGATTCCGGCCGCCCTGGCCGGCGCCGACCTGGCGATCGTCGCCACGCCGGTCGTCGGCCTGCGGCCCACGCTGGCCACCGTCGCGCGGCAAGCGCCCTCGCTGCCGGCACTGTGGGTCTGCAAGGGACTGGAGGCCGGCACCGGCCTGCTGCCGCACCAGGTCGCGGCGGAAGTATTCGGGCGGGCGCGCTGCGGGGCGATGACCGGGCCGAGCTTCGCCGAGGAGGTGGCCCGCGGCCTGCCCACCGCGATCACGCTCGCCTCGCGGGACGCGGACTTCGCCCGCGACATGGCGCAGGCGCTCAACACGCCGCGCCTACGCCTCTACGCCAACGACGACATCGTCGGCGCGGAGGTCGGCGGCGCCGTCAAGAACGTGCTGGCCATCGCCACCGGCATCTGCGACGGACTCGGACTCGGCCTCAACGCCCGCGCCGCGCTGATGACGCGCGGCCTGGCCGAGATCACCCGCTTCGGCGTCGCGCTCGGCGCGAAGCGCGAGACCTTCATGGGTCTGGCCGGCATGGGCGACCTCATCCTCACCTGCACGGGCGACCTCTCCCGCAATCGGCGCGTCGGGCTGGCGCTGGCCGCCGGCACGTCGCTCGAAGCCGTCACACGGGAACTCGGCCACGTGGCCGAGGGCGTCATGACCGCCCGCGAGGTATCGCGCCGGGCCGCCGGTCTCGGCGTCGAAATGCCGATTACGGATGCCGTGTGCGAGGTCATCGAGGGCCGTCTCCGGGCGGCCGAGGCGGTGGAGCGCCTCATGGGTCGCGATCCGAAGCCGGAGCAGTAGCTGGCGGGGAGGAATCCCGGAAACACTTGTCAGGCCATCTAAAAAGGGGTAGCTTCCCCCTAAAGAATCATGTAATTAGCGCCGATATCTCGATATTACTGGAGATTTTGCATGGCCCGCCCGGAGAAGATTCGCCTCGGTGACCTGCTGGTTCAGCAGAACCTCATCACCGGAGAACAGCTCAAGCTCGCCCTGGAAGAGCAGAAGCGCAGCGGGCGCAAGCTCGGCCGGGTTCTCGTCGACAGCAACTATGTCACCGAAGAGGGCATCGCCAAGGCGCTGGCGCGCCAGCTCGGCGCGCCGTTCATCGACCTGCGCCAGTTCAACCCGAAATCCGATCTCATCAAGCTACTGCCCGAAGCCCAGGCGCGGCGCTTCCGCGCCCTCGTGCTGGAGGAGCGCGAGGGCGCGCTCCTCGTCGGCCTTACCGACCCGACCGACCTGACGGCCTTCGACGAGATCGGCCGCATCGTCCGGCGGCCGATCGATCTCGCCGTCGTGATGGAAAGCCAGCTGCTCGCCACGATCGACCGCCTCTACCACCGCACCGAGGAAATCAGCGGCCTCGCGAAGGAGCTGACCGCCGAGATGTCGGACGTGCCCGTCGAGTTCGGCGACATTCTCGGCCTCACGGCGGGCGCGGAGGACGCCCCAGTCGTCAAGCTCCTGCAGACGGTCTTCGAGGAGGCGATGCGCACGCGCGCCTCCGACATCCACATCGAGCCGCAGGAGAAGAACCTGGTCATCCGCTTCCGCATCGACGGCGTGCTGCATGTCCAGACGGAGGCCGATTCCAAGATCGCCACGGCGCTGGTGCTGCGCCTGAAGCTGATCTCCGGCCTCGACATCTCCGAGAAGCGGCTGCCCCAGGACGGCCGTTTCAACGTCAGGGTGCGGAACAACCCGGTGGACGTGCGTATCTCGACGATGCCGACGCAGTACGGCGAATCGGTGGTGATGCGCATCCTCGCCCAGAACACGGGCCTGCTCGGCCTCGACAGGCTCAGGATACCGCCACGCATCCTCGAGCGGCTGCGTCATGCCGTTCACCGGCCATCCGGCATGGTGCTGGTCACCGGCCCCACGGGCTCCGGCAAGACGACCACCCTGTATGCCGCGCTGTCCGAACTCAATACGACGGAAAAGAAGATCATCACCGTCGAGGATCCGGTCGAATACCGCCTGCCCGGCATCAACCAGGTGCAGGTGCACGAGAAGATCGAGCTCGGTTTCGAGCGGGTGCTGCGCTCCGCCCTGCGCCAGGATCCGGACATCATCCTGGTCGGCGAAATGCGTGACCACATCACCGCCGAGATCGGCATGCGTGCCTCGATGACCGGGCACATGGTGCTCTCCACCCTGCACACGAACGACGCCATCTCGACGCCCGTGCGCCTCATCGATATGGGCGTGCCGCGCTACATGGTGGCGCTCTCCCTCCAGATGGTGCTGGCCCAGCGCCTGGTGCGCGTGATCTGCGAGAACTGCGCCGCGCCCTACGCCCCGCTGCCCAACGAGCAAGAGTGGCTGCGGCTCGAACTCGGCGAGCGCGTCGGCGAATACGGATACAAGCACGGCCGGGGCTGCGCCCATTGCGGCAACACCGGCTACGTGGGCCGCCAGGGCGTCTATGAGATGCTGGAGATGAACACCGCCCTCGTGGAGGCGGCGAACCACCACGACACCAACGCCTTCGTCAACGAGGCCAAGCACCACATGGCCGGCAACACGCTTCGCCGCGACGCGGTGCGGCTGGTCATCGAAGGCCGTACGACGGTGCAGGAAGCCATGCGCATCGATAACCAGCAGGACGATTGAGGATGCCCGCATTCACCTATCGCGGCCGGAACCGTGCGGGCGAAGTGGTCCAGGGCTCCCTGGAAGGCGCGACGGCCGCGGCCGTGGCCGATTCCCTGTTCGGCACCGGCGTCACGCCCCTGGAAATCCGTCCGTCGACGGGCGCCGTCAGTTCCAGGGAAGGCGAATCGAAAGCCATCGAATGGTTCGCGCCCAAGATCGGGCATGTCGACATCCTGCTTTTCAGCCGCCAGATACACACGCTGCTCAAGGCTGGCGTGCCCATCATGCGGGCGCTCACCGGCCTGCAGGAGTCGAGCGGCAATCCGACCATGAAAAACATGATCAAGGAAGTGCGGGAGAGCCTCGATTCCGGCCGCGAACTCTCGATCTCGCTGGCGCGCCATCCCAGGGTATTCACGCCCTTCTACCTGTCCATGGTGCGGGTCGGCGAAATGACCGGCCGGCTGGAGGACATCTTCATCCGCCTGTTCCACCACATGGAATTCGAGCGTTTCATGCGCGAGCAGGTGAAATCGGCGCTGCGCTATCCGTCTTTCGTCATGGCGGCGATGGCGGTGGCGATGTTCGTCATCAACATCTGGGTGATCCCGGCCTTTGCCCAGGTGTTCAAGGGTTTCGGCGCCGAGCTGCCGCTGATGACGCGGCTCCTGATCGGCTTCTCGGACTTCATGGTGGCCTGGTGGCCGGTGCTGCTGGGCGGGCTGGCGGCCGCCATCGCCGGCTTCCGCGCCTTCACCGGCACCTCGAAGGGCCGGCTGTGGTGGGATCGCGCGAAACTCAAAATCCCGATCGCCGGCAAGATCGTGCGCAAGGCCACGCTGGCCCGCTTCGCTCGCAGCTTCGCGCTGGCCTCGCGCTCCGGCGTGCCCGTGATCCAGGCGCTGACGACCGTGGCGCAGACCGTGGACAACGACTACATCGCCGAGAAGATCGGCGACATGCGCAGCGCCGTCGAACGGGGCGAATCCATCCTGCGCTCGGCGATTTCGGCGGCCGTGTTCACCCCGGTCGTCCTCCAGATGATCGCCGTCGGCGAGGAATCCGGATCGCTCGACGAGATGATGGAAGAGATCGCCGAGATGTACCAGAACGAGGTCGAGTACGAACTGAAAACCCTTTCCCAGCAGATCGAGCCGATCATGATCGTCATGCTCGGCGTGCTGGTCCTGATCCTGGCGCTGGGCATCTTCCTGCCAATCTGGGACCTGGGCAAGGTGGCGATGAAGAAGTGACATGAACTGGCAGGGCGGCCTCACCCGGCTTGAGTTTTCGGTCACCGTTGCCGTAATAGGCGCAATTGCGACAGTCTTTCTGGCGAAAGTGCTGGAGGCTCAGGAACTGGGCGAGCGGGCGAAGGTGGAGGCCACGGTGCGCAATGTCCAGGCCGGCCTGCGCTGGGCGATGGCGGAGGCGCTGATGCGCGGCGAGGAAGACCGAGTGGCGGAATTACCGGGCAGCAACCCGGTACGCTGGCTGGAGCGCCCGCCGGCGGGCTACCTGGGTGAGTTCGACGGCGTGTCGGCCGCGGCATCTTCCGGCGCGTGGTATTTCGACCGCCGGCGTGCGGAACTGGCCTACCGACCGCGGCTGGACCGGCATCTGGCGATCGAGGACGGTGGCGGCGAACTGCGCTGGCGCATCGCGCCGGGGAAGGGCGCCGGCCAGCCGGCATTGCGGGGCGGCGCGTCGCCCGTCGTCGTGACGACTACGCCGCATCGTTGGTTTTAGGCGGGAAAGATGATAAGGTTCGTAATCATGAAACCGACGCAAGCTACTGAAGAACTGGCAAGAAACCCGGTGCGGGCGGCCGGCTTCACGCTCATCGAGCTCGTCATCGTCATCACCATCATCGGCATCCTCGCCGCCGTGGCGTTGCCCCGGCTCATCGATGCCCAGCGCGATGCGCGCATCGCCAAGACCAACGCCATCTACGGTTCCATCCGCTCCGCCGCCGCCCTGGCGCGGGCGCGCTGCGAACTGGACTTGGCGCAGGGCGGCACGACCTGGTGCAACGACATCGCCAACCCGACGGTCAACATGGACGGCGCGGTGGTGAAGATCCGATACAAGCATCCGACGGCCGCCATCGACGGTATCGACGTCGCCGCCGCTCTCTCGCTGGCCTCCGACGGCCTGACCGCCACCAACACGACGGCGACCCACACGGTGGCGAACGTCACGGTGCCGGCGCGAAGATTCGATGTGGCGGGCGGCACGGCGGGAAGTTGCACGATTACTTACAAGGAAGCGGCCATGCCGAGCGGATCGATCGTCGGTCCCGAGGTCACGGTCGCGGTGACGGGTTGTTGATTTTTTCCCAAGGAGCATCAACATGAAACAAGAAGGTTTTACGCTGATTGAACTGGTGGTCGTGATCGTGATTCTCGGCATTCTCGCGGCGACGGCGTTGCCGAAGTTCATCGACCTCAAGGGCGACGCGGTGCAGGCGTCGGTCGATGCGACGGCGGGCGCCGTCGCATCCTCCTCGGTGATGAATTACGCCAGGTATCAGTTGAGCACCGGCGCGGCGACTCGGCTCTACACCACCACCCCGTGCGCCACGCTGATCGCTTCGCCCCTTACGGGCCTGGTCGGCGGCACCCTGCCCACCAACATCACGGTCACCAACGACACCTCCTGTGCCAGCGTGTCGGCGGGCTCGACGGTGGGCTGCACTCTGAGCCACAGCGGTGTGAGTCCCGCGAAGACCGCCACCGCCCAGATCATCTGCACGGGTTGACGTGAAACATCCGAGAGGGACATCGCATGAAACAGACAGGCTTTACCTTAATTGAGCTGGTAATTGTCATTATCGTCCTCAGCGTCCTGGCGGCCGTGGCGCTGCCGCGCTTCGTCGACATCAAGGGCGACGCGGTGAAGGCGGCGGTCGACGCGACGGCGGGGGCCGTCGCGTCCGCCGCGGTGCTGAACTATTCCCGATACCAGCAGAGCACCGGCGCGGCGACCGCGCTCAACGTCGATAACGCGTGCAGTACATTGATTACCTCAGCCCTTACGGGGCTGGTTGGCCAATCCCTGCCTTCAGGCATTACCATTTCCGGTGAGGCCGACTGCAATCCTGCCGCATCCGGCGAAACAAAAATATGCACCCTGACCCACAGCGGTGCGACTTCCAACAATACCGCCACCGCCCAGATCATCTGCACGGGTTGACCCATTCCCCGCCTCCCACCGCGCCGCGCCTTGCGCTGGCGCTGGTGGCTGTTTTTGCGGCGCTGCCTTTCCTGCATCCCCTGCATTACCTGCCGCTCGTCAATTTCTGGAACGAGTGGTGGTCGGCCATCCTCGGGCTCGGCGCTGTCGCTGCGGCGTTCCTTCTTCCCGGTCATCGCCGACTTTCGTTGGTCGTGCCGGCAATGGTCGCGGTGCCCGGCCTCCTGCTGGCGGTCGTTCTTCTCCAGCTTGCGCTGGGACGCATCGAATTTCCGCGGATCGGGCTGCTTTACGCCCTCTACCTGCTGTGGGCCGCGTTGCTGATCCTGCTGGGCCGCCGTCTCGCCCAGGCGGCCGGACTGGCGCGCTTCGCCGGGGTCGTGGCCGCCGCCTTGCTGTTCGGCGCCCTGCTCGGTGCCGGACTGGCCATGGCCCAATGGCTTTATGGCGCAACCACGGTTCCATGGCTGCTGGCCAACGCCGGGGGCGGCAGTTTTGCCAATCTCGGCCAGGTAAACCACCACGCTCATCATCTTTGGATGGGGATCGCCTCGGCGTTCTATCTTCGCGGCCGCGGCAGCGTGTCCCGCCGCTTCCTCTGGCTTGCCGTCATCCCCCTTGTCTTCGGCAGCGTCATCTCCGGTTCCCGCAGCGTGTTCCTCTATCCGATCATCATCCTTGCCGTGGTGGCCTGGGCAAGACGCCGCGCACCGGAGGGATCCGCAAAATCACTCCTGACGGACGCCATGCTCCTGCTGCCGGCGGTTGTCGCCCTGAACTTCCTGGGCTCCTGGGCTTCGATCCATCTTTCCAGTACGGCAATCCTGTCGGCCTCACGGCTTTACGAGTCCGTTTCCGGCGCGAGCGTCCGCTGGACGCTGGCCCGCACGGCCGGCGGGATCGTGCTCGAACATCCCTGGCTGGGACAGGGCGCGGGGGGGTTTGCCTGGGCCAGCTTCCAGGCCGCCGCACGTTCCGACGGGGGCGAATTCATGGTGGCGGAGCACGCCCACAATTTCCCGCTCGATTTGGCCGTGGAATTCGGCCTGCCCGCCGCCGCCGCCGTCACCCTGCTGCTCGTCCGCTGGGGCTGGCGCTTCGTGCGGGGCGGCTTTGGCGCGGAGCAGGCCTGGATCGCAGCCATCCTCGCCATCGGAGTCGTTCATGCCCTGCTGGAATACCCGCTGTGGTATGCGTATTTTCTCGGTCCCACCGCTCTTTTGATGGGCGCTGTCGATGTGGATGCCGGCTGGACGATAGCCCGGCGGAGAGCCGCGATCTACCTGGCGTCGATTCTTGCCGGCGGCGCTTTCGTACTGGCGTTCTTGCGATTCGACTACGTGGCGCTGGAAACGACGGTCATTTCCCTGCGCTCCGGGCATTCCGGACAGCCGCTGGTCGATCGTCTGGTCGTCCTGCAAAAGGAATCCCTGCTCTCGCCCTGGGCGCTGCTGACCTTCGTCGAACTGATCGAGCCCAGCCGGCGGCAGGCGCGGGAGCGGGCTGTCCTGTGTGAACGGGGCATCCGCCTCGCGCCCGCCCGCGCCCTCGTGACGCGATGCGCGATGCAGTTGGCCATTGCCGGACGCGGGGAAGATGCCGCCGGGTTCACTCGTGCGGTCTTGCGCGCCTTTCCCGCGGAGCAAACCGCGACGGCCGACGAATTGGCGAAGGGCGCACAGATCCATCCGGAAATCGAACCGCTCCGGCAGCTGAGCCGGGAACCTTCCTGAAAGTCAGGGTGTGGCGCAGACGCCGGCATGCCGGCGCTTCGGGATTTATCGCAGCCGCTGTTCCACGAAGCCGGCCAGTTCCGGCGACAGGCCCGGCAGAGCCTTGGCCCTTTGGTAGGCTTCCCGCGCGGCGTCGGCGCGGCCTTCGGCCTCCATGGCCACGCCCAATCCCACCCACCAGCGCGGATTGTCCGGGGCGATGCGGGTGGCGGCCTGGTAGTGTTCGCCGGCCTCCTTCATGCGGCCGAGTTTTTGCAGCACGACGCCGGCCAGCCCCTGGAAATCCGACGATGCCGCGCCGATCCGGGCATGCCCCTGCAGCACCTCCCACGCCCCGGCGGTGTTCGCCTGTTCGATACGCAGGCGGGCGAGGGAGACTACCCAGGAGAGATTGACCGGCGGCTGGCCGATACCCTGGCGCAGGACCTCCTCGGCCTCGGTCAGGCGATGGTTCTCCACCAGGATGTTCAACAGGCCGTTGCGCGCCGGAACATGGGTGGGGTCTTCGCGCAGGGCGGCATGGAACTGGCCGACGGCATCGGCCGCCCGGCCCTGTCGCATCAGGTTGAAACCCTTCTGGTATTCGTTTTCGGCGCGATCGCGGGCGGAGGCCAGATGGGGGGATTTGTCGATGCGCGTTGGAAGGGCGGCATCGGCGGCCGCGGCCACGGAGGATCGTGCCGCGGGTTCGGCGGGTACGGCGCCGGCGAGGGCCGTCGTCAGCCGCAGGCCCGTATCGCCCTGGACTTCGGGCACATGCTGCCGCTGTTTATTGTCGCGCGGGACGGCTGCGGCGGCCTTGGGCGCCGGCGGCTTGGCTGCGGGGGCGGGCTCCGGCGGTTCCGGCATTGCAACGGGGGGCGGCACCTGCGGTTTCGCGGGCGATGCCGGCGCTGGCGAGGGCTGCTGGACAACGGGAGCCGGCGGCTCAAAGGAGTGCAGCCACCACCATGCGCCGGCGGCCACCGCGACGAGGAAAGTCAGTCCGAGCAGGGCTGTGCCCGGGCCGCGGCTGGCGCCGGCGGGTCGCGGCAGCGGCCGGACGTCCGCGGGCAGGCTTCCCTCCGCCGTGTCGGCGTGACGGGAATCGAGATCCCGCAGCATGTTGTTGATGAGGCTCATGGCGCCCGTCCTAGAAGAGTCGCCAGCCTTGCCGCAGCACGCTTTCCGTGTCCTGGCCCGCCTGCCGGACATGCTTCGCCTCCACCTCGCTGCGGCCTTCGCCGAAGGCGGCGAGTAGCGATTTGTGGGCGAGGATGTTGACCAGGCGGGGCGTGCCCTCCGAAAGCCTGTAAAGCGACTTGACGGCGGCGCGAGTGAACGGCAGGTTGCCGCGGTAGCCTGCCACGCGCAGGCGGTGGTTGAGGTAGTGCTCCAGCTCGTCGCGGCGCAGGCCGGGCATGCGGTAGTGGAAGGCGATGCGCTGGCGCAGCTGGCGCAGGTCGTGGTCGTCCAGCTTGGCGTCGAGCTCCGGCTGGCCGAACAGCACGATCTGGATCAGCTTGCGCTTTTCGGTTTCGAGGTTGGACAGATTGCGCACGGCCTCGAGGCATTCCTTCGGCAGCGCCTGCGCCTCGTCGAGGCACAGCACGACGGACTTGTCCTCGCGGGCGTTCTTGAGCAGCGCGAGGTTGAGCAGCTTCATCAGATGGTGCGGCGGCGTGGCGATGGGCAGCTGCAGGCCGAGTTCGCCGGCGAGCCCCATGAGCAGCCCGTAGGGTTCGGCGTAGGGATTGAAGAGATAGGCGGTGACGTAGCCCTCTCCGGCGAGCGTGGCGAGCAGCCGCCGGCACAGCAGCGTTTTTCCGGTGCCCACTTCGCCGCTGATCTTGATGAAGCCCTCGCCGCTCTTGAGCCCGACCAGCAGGGTGTTCAGCGCCTCCTGATGGGCGACGGCGGAATAGACGTACTGGGTGTCGGGCGTGATGCCGAAGGGCAGCTCGGTGAGGCCGAAATGCGCGAGATACATGCCGTCTCCGAGACCGCTACTCGGCTGACTGCGGCGGCTTCTGGCGCGGATCGAGCGCCTTCATGCGGCCGTAGGTTTCCTGCAGGTCCTGCTGCCAGGCGCGGTCGTCGCGGATCAGCGTCGGCTTGATGAGGATCACCAGCTCCCGCTTCTTCATCGAACCCGAACGCTGGCCGAGCAGCGCGCTTGCGCCGCTGCCGGACGAGCCCGGCAGTCCGGTGCGGTCCTGGGTCTGTTCCTGCTTCATCAGGCCGCCGATGGCGACGATGTTGCCGTCCTGGACGCGCACGATGCTGTCGGTCTCGTTGATGCTGCTGGAGGCGAGCGGCAGCTTGTACTGGCCCATGGAGCCGAGGTCGATGATCTTCTCCTTCTCGGCCACGGTACTGACCGCCGGATGCACGTGCAGGATGATGTTGCCGTCCTCGTCGATCTGCGGCGTGACGTCCAGCGAGATGCCGCTGAAATAGGGCTGGAGGGTCAGGCTGGGCGTGGCGGTCGAGCCGGTCGTCGTCGTGGTCGTGGTGGTGGTGACGTTCGTTACGAACAGCTCGTCGGTGCCGACCTTGAGGACGGCCTTCTGGTTGTTGAGCGTGGCGATGCGCGGGGAGGAGAGCACGGTGACATTGCCCTGGGTTTCCAGGAAGTTCAGCAATGTGGCGAAGTTTGCGGCCTGGAAGGCCAGCCCGATGAAGCCCTTGCCGACGGCGGAGGCGATGATGGAGCCGGCCTTCCCGGGCGTAAGGGTGAGTTCCGGGCCGGAGCCCGAGGTCATGCTCGCCGAGCTGCCCGTCGCCGGCAGCGAGGTTCCCGACGCAGTGACGCCGGCCATGCCGCGGGTGTTGCCGGAACTGGCGAACGCGCTCCAATTGACCCCCGACTGCGACTCGTCGTTCAGAGCCACGTCGAGTATCTTCGCCTCCAGCATGACCTGCCGCTCCACCACCAGCCGCGTGGCCTTGAGGTAGTTTTCCACGTTGCGGATGTCGGCGGGGAAGGCGCGCACCACCAGCACGCCGGACATCGGGTTGACGATGACGTTGCGCCCCTCACTGGTGCCGACGATGGCGGTCAGGGCGGTGATGATGTCGCGCCAGAAATCGGTCTCGCTGGACATGCTGACGCGGCTGGTTTCCGTCGCGCCGGACGAAGTCTGCGAGGCGCCGGTGCCGCCGGTGCTGGTCGCCGTCGTGGTGCCGCCGGTCGTCGAGGTGCCGGAAATCGAGCTGGACGTCACGCGCAGGGAGCTCGCGCCCTGCCGCCGGCTGGCGAGGTAGTTGATGCTGAAAATGCGCGTTTGCAGGCTGTTGGGCTGGATGAAGATGCGGTCGCCCTGGAGCCGATAATCATAGCCGTACAGTTCCCGGATGGTGTCGAGGGCCTCCAGCAACGTCGTATTCTTGAGGTTGACCGTGATGCTGCCAGCGAGGTCGGGGCCTACCAGCATGCTGTATTTCGTTCCGTTTACGAGCGCCATGAACACTTGGTTGGCCGGGGCGTTGACAACGGAAAGATCGAAGCGCGGCTCGGCTTCGGCGGCCTTTGGCGCCTCCAACCGCAGCGGCGGCAGCATGGCGCGATCGAGGGAGGGAGGTGTTTTGCGCTCGGCCGTCGCCCTGGCCAGTTCGCTGGCGACCGCATCGTAGGCGACGCCGGGCTTGGTGGTCTGCCGGGTGCCGCAGCCGGCCGCCATTAGCAAGGCAAGGGCGCTCAGGATTGCCGCGATGCGATAAAAAGGCGCTCTCATTGTTTTGCTCCACTCGCAACCGCCTTGCGGACAGCCTTCTGCTTGATCGGCTGTTTCTCGATGCCCGGCGTGAGAAGCAGGGTTTCCCGCCCGTCTGCGCTCTCCGCATTCTTGAGGACTACCTCGCCTTCCGCGATCCTGACCACCTTGCGCTCGCCCACCTTGCCACCCAGTTCCACGTATTGCCCGTCGATGACGGCCGCCGGTTTTGCTCCCTTGCGCAGGATGACGCTTGAAAGCCCGCTGGCGGTCGGTACTGCCTGAGTGCTTCCGTGCGGCGCGGCGACTGTCGCGCCGGGCGGCCGGGTCGGGTCCGGCAGCGAACCCTGCGCCCATGCGCCTGCCGCTCCCACGGCTCCGGCGCCCAGTAGTATCCATGCCAGCATCCTCGCATTTTGCCTCATTTCTTCCATCACACCACCAGCCATTGGCTGTCGAGGCTCAGGGTAAACACGGTTAGTGTCAGTATGCTGCGCGGATGCTTGTCGACCGCGAGGGCAACCTTGCTCCAGATAACCCGTTGTGGCATGGCTTCCAGCGCGGCCAGATAGGCGGTCAGATCGCCGTAGCTGCCGGCGATGGTGATCTCGATGCCGTGGCGGTACAGCGCGGGCTGCTTCTCACCGGGCGCCGCCGCGCCGGCCTTCTTGTCCGCCGCCTCCGTCCGCAACGGCGTCGGCGGCAGCGTGGCGAGCGAGATCAGCTCCAGGTTCTTATGTCGCGAGAGCAGGGCTTCGAGGAAGGCCTGCATCTTTTCCGGCGGCACCATGCTGGCCTCCATCCGACGGAACCTTTCGTCGATGGCCGCCATTTCCTGCCGCGCCTGCGCCAGGGCCATGCGGTTGGGCTCGTCCGGATCCTTCGACTTTGCGGTGGCGGCGATCACGGCACGCGCCGTCGCGAGGTCGGTGGCCGCCTGCGCCGCTTCGGCCGCCGAGCGATTCTTCGCCAGCATTGCGGGCTCGATGGCGAAGCTGTAGCCCAGCAGGACAATGCCGGCCGCCAGCGCGGCGGCGACGATGCCCCGCTCGCGGCGGGAAAGAGCGTCGAAGCGTCCGGCGTACTTCGACCAAGGCGGCGACGGGAACTCCTTCACGATTTGCCTCCGGTGGGTTTCACGGGGACCAAGGTGAATTCGACGAATGGCTGTCCGGGCTGCTGCCCGCCCGCCCCCGGCGCGGCCTCCCGCTTCTGGCGGAGATCGAGCGCCGAGAAACCGCGCCCCTGAAAGGCGGGTTCGCCGTTGAGGCGGCGGATGTATTCGGGGAGCAGTGAGGCGCTCAGGGCGCGGCCGCGGATTTCCATCTCCGCGCCGCCCGCGCCGATCGTGAAGCCCGTGAGCCACAGGCCGCCGGGCGCCTGGCGCGCGAAACCGCGGAAGTATTCGACGAATCCCTGGGTGGCACCCGTGCCGCTGTCCAGCATCGCCAGGATATCCCGGCGCGCTCCGATGGCGGCCTGGGCGGCGGACAACTCCCCGGCGAGCGTCGCGCCGGGCTTTCGGGCCGCCTGCTGTTGCAGGGCCGCCAGATGGTCCTTCGCCGTCTTGACCTGAGCGGCCATGTCCCGCGCCTCGCCTTCGGCCTGCCGCGCCGCCGAACCGGCCCAGACGGCCGCGGCGCCAACGATGGCCAGCAGCAGCGCTGCCCCGCCCGCCACGATCCTGGCGCAAAGCGGATCGGTCTGGCGCCGCAGGGCCGGGTTGTAGAGGTTGATCTGGCCGGCCATGCTTTAGTTTTCCCTCAGCGCGGCGCCCAGGGCGCGCAGCACGCGCGTCTGCCGTTCCGGCTCCGCCAGTTCCGGCGTCTTGCGCAGGTCCATGACCTCGGAGAGGTCGAGCTGCGCCACCGGCGCCGCGACATTGGCGCGCAGATAATCGACCAGCCCCGCTGCGCCGGGCACGGGCGCCACCAGGAGCTTCGTCAGCGAAATGGCGCTATACGTCCGGTCGAAGTTGTCGAGGGATCGCTGCACGTCGAGGGCGATGCGTTCGAACAATGCCTCGCGGCGTTCTTCCGGCGCTGACTCCAGTTGCGAAAGGGTGATGTCGATGTGGCGCGAGACGTACAGCTCGCCATGGTAGGTGAAGGAGAGCAGGCCGCCGTCGTCGGCGAAGGCCAGCACCGCCAGCGCCCGGTTCCGTTCCTCGAACAGGGCCGCGATGTTGCGCTGGCAGAATTCGGGAATGTCGATGGCCGCGAGCGGCACCTTCGCATCCTGGAACAGATGAACCTTCGGCTGGAGCACGGCGTTGCTGGCCGCCACCACCCAGCACTGGGGCGACTTCCCCGCAGCGGCCTGGGGAATTTCAAGCGCATCCAGCGTGGCGGTCTCGACCGGAAATTCCAGCATATCCTTGATCTGCCAGCGCAGCGCCTCGCGGCGTTCCTCCGGCGGCACATGGGGCGCATCCGTCTGGACGACCTGATACTCGCCGTGGCGCAGCAGCGTCGCGCAGCGGGCGCCGGCCAGTCCCTGGCTCCTGCGCAGGGCGCGCAGCGCGGCGAGATCGTCGGTTCCGCGCTCGAACGAATTCACCGACAAAACTTCCGGCCGCCCCTCGGCGGACTGGTGTATGCGGGCAATGTCCAGACGGCTGCCGGAGAACACGACGGCCGTCCAGTCGTGGGCAGGATTTTGTTGGCGGAGACGGGCGAACATCGGCAGCCGGCGGAATCCCATGAATTTATATATAGCTTCAAGAATATAGCGTAATTCATTAACAAACAACAGGAATCCATAGGTATTTCGGCGTTTTTTCCGGAGACTTGAGGCGGGCCGTGCCGGGCCGATAAGGGTTTATAGTTTGCCAATGAACGGGATCATGAACGACGCGGCGTCCATCCGGAAGCGTACGGCGGCAGCCGGCTTCACCCTCATCGAACTGGTGACGGTGATCATCCTGATCGGCGTTCTCGCCGTGGTGGCGCTGCCGCGCTTCGCTGACAGATCCGTGTTCGAGTCGCGGGGGTTTCTGGACGAAACGAAGGCGCTGCTGCGCTACGCGCAGAAGTCAGCCGTCGCGCAACGGCGGACGGTGTGCGTGATAATCGCTTCGATGGGTGTGACGCTGAACATCGACACGAATACGCCACCCGACGGTACCTGCGATAGCGGATTGACGTTGCCCGCGACACCTCATGGCGGCAGCGGGCTGGGGGGCAGTGGCTTCAATTTCCTGCCTTCAGGCGCCACCAACGGCAGCGGCACAATCACGCTGACGGTGACCGGCGCCAGCGACATCAACATTGAGGCGGAGACCGGCTATGTGCATTGATCGCCGCCGCCAGCGGGGCCTGACGCTGATCGAGCTGATCATTTTCATCATCGTCATCAGCATGGGCTTGGCCGGCATCCTCTCGGTGATGAACGTGACGGTCAGGTCGAGCGCCGACCCCGTGGTGCGCAAGCAGTCCCTCGCCATGGCCGAGGCGATCCTGGAGGAGGTGCTGACGAAGGACTTCGCGAATCCGTCCGGCGGTTACGCGGAAACCGATACGACGAACTGCTCAAATCGCGCGCTCTATGACGACGTCGACGACTACGCCTGCTTCGACGGTGCTCCGGCCACAGCGGTCATCAAGGGAACCGACACGCTGGGCGCCGGCGCCATTGCCGGACTTGCCGGCCTATCGGCGACCGTGTCCGTTGCGGCGACCGCGGTCAGCACTATCGCCATGAAGCGGGTGACCGTAACGGTGACCGGTGGCCCCGACACCATCGTGCTCTCCGGCCATCGCGCCGGCTACTGATATGCACGGACTTCCCCCACGCATCCGCGGCTTCACCCTCGTCGAGGCGATCGTGGCCATCACCATTACCGGCATCCTCGCCGGCATCGTGGCGGTGTTCATCAAGAGCCCGATGGACAGCTTCATCGACATGAGGCGCCGCGCCGACCTCACCGACGCCGCCGACACCGCCGTGCGCCGCATCGCCCGCGACATCCACCTGGCCCTGCCCAACAGCGTGCGCAATCCCGCCGACAGCGACGACCAGTGCGTCGAGTTTATCCCGACGAAGATCGGCGGGCGCTACCGGGCGGCGGCGGAAGGTGGCACCGGAAACGGCGACCTCCTCGATTTCACCTCGGTCGATGCGGGTTTCGACATGCTCTGGCCGAACAGCGCGCTGCCCGCAGGGGTCAGGCCTGCCGCCGGCGATGTGGTCGTGGTCTACAACGACGGCTACCTCGGAAATGCCTACGCCGGGAGCAACGCCATCAGGATCGACAGCCTGGCCGAACCCGGCGGCACTGCCAATACCACCGCGATCGCCTTTGTCGATGCCGTCACGGGCGCGCCGTTCAACCGCAAGCAACTGCCCGCCGAGTCGCCCGCCTGGCGATTCCAGGTTATCCCGTCGGCCGAACATGTCGTGAGCTACGCATGCGGCGGCGGCACGCTGTATCGCCATTCGCGCACCCTCTCGGCCGCGTGGGCGCAACCCGCCGACTGCGCGGCCATGACCGCCGGCGCGACCTCCGCGATCCTGGCGCAAAACGTCAGCCAGTGCAGTCTCAAGTACGACCCACCCGGCAGCGGCACCGGCCTCTCGCGCAACGGCATCCTCTCAATCTCCATCGAGATCACCCAGTCAGGCGAGAGCGTGCGGCTCTATCACCAGGTCCACGTGGACAACACGCCATGAAACCCACGCCGCACGGATTCGCCATCGTCTCGGCCATCTTCCTGCTGGTCATCCTGGCCGCGCTGGGCGCTTTCATGGTCACGATGTCGAGCACGCAGCACCTCACCTCGGCCCAGGATCTACAAGGCTCGCGCGCCTACAGGGCGGCGCGCGCAGGCATCGAATGGGCGGCGGCGAAGCTTTCCGCCGACAGCAGCGCCTGCCCAGCCGCCTCGACCACGCTGGACGACGGCGATGGCAGCCCGCCGGTCGACCTGGAGGATTTCACCGTGGTCGTGACCTGCGCCATGAATTCCCACTCGGAGGGATCGGCCTCCCCGAACATCTTCTGGATCACCTCCACCGCCTCGTCCGGCGGCGCCGTCGGCGGCATCGGCTACACGGAACGGCAGCTAAGCGCGTTTATCGAATTCTGACCGGAGTAGCATCCAACTCATGGACAAGGACATCACAAAACAAGCGAGATCCTTGCGGATATCCAGCCTGTTGCTGGCGCTGGCATGGGCGCCGCATGCCAGCGCCATTACCTATGCCAACGCAGTCGTGACGTTCGGCTGGATAGACGCCAGCACGCACACCCAGGTGGGGTACAACACGGTTCCCTACAAGTTCAACGGCGGCGGCGGCTGCGGCACCACGCCGCCCACCATCGACGACACCTTGAGCGACAATATCCCCATCGGCTTCACCTTCATGTATGGCGGCCAGAACTTCACCCAGGCGCGCATCATGACCAACGGCCGCCTCCAGTTCAACAACAACACGACCTGCGGCTACGGTAGTCCGGTGACGCAGCTGCCTTATCCCGATGCCAATCTTAATTACACGATGCGCATCTACGGCAACGACCTCGATCCGACGGCGAAGTCCGAGGTGCCGACCTACAACACGACGTGCCTCGACCGGACCAGTTGCTACGTCAGCTACGCCACGCTGGGCACGGCGCCCTACCGCAGCTTCGTGGCGACTTGGCGCAACGTGCCGGAATGGGCGTTGGGGGGCTCGACCAGCGGCAACTACAATCTGCAGATCATCCTGCATGAGAACGGCGAATTCATCTATCAGTACGGCGCGAACACCCCCGGCCTCGGCAACCTGACGGCCCAGGTCGGCTGGCAGGTCGATAGCGCCTCCGATTACGACGTTCCCTCGGTCGGCTACCCGGCCAGCAATTCCGCGATCAAGTTCTACATCCCGCGCCCCGTGGCCGAATACCGGATGGAGCAGCCGAGCTGGAACGGGACGGCGGGCGAGGTCTTCGACACCAGCGGCAACGGGCGCCACGGCGTCCGCGTCGGCAGCGCGCAGACGACGGCGGGGGGCAAGGTATGCCGGGGGGGCAACATCCCCGCCAACGCCGATTCGACGATCGGCGCGATCGACACGGGCATCAGCGTCCCGACGACGGTGGGCGGCGTCGGGACCATCACCTTCTGGTTCAAACCCAATGGGTGGACGGGCGCCGGTGTCCAGTCCAACCAGCTGTTCGATGCCACCATCGCCAACAACCAGTGGTTCTTTCTGACGAAGCGCCGCATCGACAATTCGAACGCGCGCCTGCGCTTCACCGTGCGCGATAGCGCCGGAACGACCCGGACGGTCGAGACCGGCAACCTGACCAGTGGCGTTCTCGACGCCGGTGGATGGGTGCATGTCGCCGTCGCCTGGAACTTCAACGCGCTGATCGGGGCAAATCAGGACCGGCTGCGCATCTATGTCAATGGCGCGCTCAGCCAGACGTCATCCTTCACGACGCTAGGCACCGTGTCCGCCGGCATCGGCACGCTCTACGTCGGCGACAACCGGTCGGGCTTCATCGAGGGAAGCGGCACGGCCCGCTCGGCCAACGGCGTCGTCGACGAATTCCGCATCTACAATTACGAGGGTGGGCTCGCACTGGTTCAGCGCGACATGAACCAGGCGGGCGACTGCCTGAGCCACTACGCGATCTCCCATGCCGGCACGGCCCGCGCCTGCGACGAGAACAACGTGACGGTCACGGCGCACAACGCCGCCCATTCGACGGTGTTGATGCCCAACAACACCACGCAGATCACGCTGTCCACCTCCACCGGCAAGGGCGACTGGACGTTGAAGAACGGCTACGGCGTGCTGGACAATGGAACGGCGGATGACGGCGTCGCCACCTATCTCTTCAACGGCGAGTACCAGGCGATCTTCGGGCTGACCCACACGACCCCGGGCACCGTGAACATCAGCGTCACCGATGGCCAGATTGTGGAGCAGGAGGACCCCGACCTCATGCTGGCCTCGTGCGTCACGGTCAGCGGCTTCAACGCCTGTCACGACTATCCGACGAGCCAGTGCAAGGCCGCCGGCCGGCTGTACACGCGGCTTTCCGGCGCCGCGTTCGCCACCGACGTGGTCGCGCTGGACAGCTCGGGCAACGTGGACACCTCGTTCACCGGCAAGGCGGTCGTGTCGCTGATCGCGCGGGCGGCGACGGGCGGCGTGGGTGGCGACAACTGCTTCGCGCCGGACTGGACGTCGACGCTGGACAACGCGGTCACCGCCTTCGCCGCCGGCAGGCTGACGGTGAACGCGACGTCGGCGAACGCCTGGCGGGACGCGCGCATCAAGGTGGTCTGCGACAGCGCGAACTGCCCGCCTTCCGGGATCACCGCGTGCAGCGCGGACAACTTCGCCATCCGGCCGCAGTCCTTCGCCGTGACGTCGACCAACGCGAACGCCGACGCCACCGGCACGTCGACCACCAACACTCCGGCGATCAAGGCCGGCGCCGCGTTCAACCTGACCGCAACCGCCATCGCCGGCTACGACGGCACGCCCCTGCTGGACAACGCGCAAATCGCCGCCCATGCCGGCGCCATCGGCGCGGGAACCGTATCGGGCGCCTTCGGCGCGGCCGATGGCGCGACAGGGGTTGCGACCGGCGCGGCCTTCGGCTACAGTGAGGTCGGCTACTTCAGGCTGAACGCGACCGGCGTCTACGACGGCAGTTTCACCTCGGTCGACCCGGTATCCGACTGCACGAACGACTTCTCCAACACGGCCGTGGGCGGCAAGTTCGGCTGCAAGTTCGGCAACACTGCGGCCACGAGCTACTTCGGCCGATTCATCCCGGACCATTTCGACACCACGGTGACCAACGCCTGCGTCGCCGGCGGCTTCACCTATTCCGGCCAGCCGTTCCCGCTCACGGTGACTGCGGAGAACCTCGCCGGCGGCACCACGGCCAACTACACGGGCGGATTCGCCAAGACCGTCATGCTCTCGGACGCCAACGGCGCGGCGGGGGCGTTCAGTCCCGCCACGCTGGCGGCGGGCGATTTCACCAACGGCGTGGCAGATCACACGACAACGCCCAGCGTAAGTTTCACATTCACCAGCAAGCTGACCGCCCCGGCCACGATCAGGGTGCGCGGGACGGATGGCGAGGCGACCTCCGCCGACGGCACGGAAGGCACGACGCCCCTCCGCTCCGGCCGCCTGTGGCTGGGCAATGCCTACGGCTCCGACAGGTTCGACCTCTCCGTTCCCTTCGAGGCGCAGTACTGGAACGGGAACGCTTTTGTGACCAACACGAGCGATAGCTGCACGGGCATCGCTTCGGCCAACATCAACCTCGGCAACAAGCAGGGCGGCCTCACCGGCTATGTCGGGCCGGCGACGCCGGGCGGCATCAGCGCCGGCAAGGGGAGCATCGTCCTGACCAAACCCGGCACTTCTGTGCCGGGCAGCGTCGACCTTGTCGTGAATCTGGGCGCCACGGGAGGCCCACCCACCGACTGCCAAAGCGTCGGCGGCGGGACTTCGGCGGCAATGCCCTGGCTTTCTGGCAAATGGTGCGGCGCGAACTGGGATCGCAACCCCACGGCCCACGCCACTTTCGGCGTCTTCGGCAGCAGTCTGAAGAAGGGGCCGATCTATCTTCGGGAGAGTTACTGAAGGTCAGCCGGCGCAGGACGGCAATTCCGGGGTGGCTTATTCCCGCAGCGCCCGCGCCACGACGAGGTTGGTCACGCTCGCCGCGCCATGGGCCTTGAGGATGCGGGCGAACTCGTCGAGCGTGCTGCCGGTGGTCATCACGTCGTCGACGACGATCACCGATTTCCCCGACAGGTCGACGGCGCATTCGAATGCGTGGCGGACATTGTTGCGGCGCGCCTTCCAGGGCAGCATGGCCTGCGGCACGGTGTCGACCGGGCGCGTGCAGCCGTCGAGCAGCAGCGGCAGTCCCAGCGCGCGGGCCAGGGGCCGGGCGATCTCGACCGACTGGTTGAAGCCCCGTTCGGCGAGCCGTTGCGCGGAGAGCGGCAGCGGAACGATCAGGTCGGCGATGGGAGCGGCGAGGCCCTGAAGCGCCTGCGCGCAGAAGTCGGCGATGGCGAGACGGTGGCCGTACTTGAGCGCCTGCACCAGCTTGTCCAGCGGAAAGGCGTAGCGGAAGGCGGCGAAGGTGGCGTCGAAATGCGGCGGAGACTTGAGGCACTGGCCGCAGACGGCGCCGCCGGGCGCCGTTTCGGCGCAGACCGGGCAGAGCTCCGGCGGCAGGCGCGGCAGGTCGTCCTCGCAGGCGGCGCAGATATTGCGCGGCGGGCCGGCCGCATCCTGAGCGCCGCAGAGCAGGCAGTCGCACGGCAGCACGGTATCGAGAGCGGCGGCCCAAATTGACAAGCGGAGTCCCTTTCCGGAAGATGCGCGACTTCCATTCTATCCCCGGCCCTCCCCATGACCGCCGCCGACATCGAGGCGCTTTTCGAGCTCCCCTTCGCCGATCTGATGTTCCGCGCCCAGCAGGCGCACCGGGCGCATTTCGACGCCAACGCGATCCAGCGCTCGACGCTGCTTTCGATCAAGACCGGCGGCTGTTCCGAGGATTGCGGCTATTGCTCGCAGTCGGCGCGCCATGGCACGGGGATCGAGCGCGAGAAGCTGCTGGGCCTGGAACAGGTGAAGGCCGGCGCGCGCGCGGCGAAGGAGAAGGGCGCCTCGCGCTTCTGCATGGGCGCGGCCTGGAAGGGTCCGAAGGACAAGGATCTTGATCGGGTGATCGAGATGGTGAAGGCCGTCAAGGACCTCGGCATGGAGGCCTGCCTCACCCTCGGGCTGCTCGGCCCCGGGCAGGCCGAGCGCCTTGCGGCGGCGGGGCTCGACTACTACAACCACAACCTCGACACCGGCGCCGAGTTTTACGGCGAGGTCGTCACCACGCATCGTCAGACCGAGCGCATGGATACGCTGCTCAAGGTGCGCGCCGCCGGCATGAATATCTGCTGCGGCGGCATCGTCGGCATGGGTGAAACGCGGGCGGTGCGGGCCTCGCTGATCGCGCAGCTGGCGGCCATGGATCCGCCGCCCGAGTCGGTGCC
Organism: Candidatus Nitricoxidivorans perseverans; assembly: GCA_030246985.1. Lineage (GTDB taxonomy): Bacteria > Pseudomonadota > Gammaproteobacteria > Burkholderiales > Rhodocyclaceae > Nitricoxidivorans > Nitricoxidivorans perseverans. The sequence goes on from CP107246.1 coordinate 2,151,912, forward strand.
GATCAATCATCTGGTGCCGATCGCCGGCACGCCGATGGGGAATGCGCCGCCGCTCGACCCTTTCGAGTTCGTGCGCACCATCGCCTGCGCGCGCATCGCCATGCCGAAGAGCTGGGTGCGGCTTTCCGCCGGGCGCGAGACCATGTCCGACGAGCTTCAGGCGCTGTGCTTCCTCGCCGGCGCCAACTCGATCTTCTACGGCGACCGGCTGCTGACGACGGACAACGCGAGCGCCGCGCGCGACGAGGCGCTGTTCGCGCGGCTGGGGCTCAGGCCGGTGTGATGCGCCCCGGCTTTTCGGCGAGCGCGGGCTCCTATGACGAGGCGGCCGCGCTGGCGCGGGAAACGGGACGCCGCATGGCGAAGCGGCTCGATTTCGTGAATCTCTCGCCGCGCCGCATGGCCGACGTCGGCTGCGCCACCGGCGACGGCATCCGCGAATTGCAGCGGCGCTACCCCCGCGCCCTGCCGCTGGCCGTGGATTTTGCCTTCCCCATGCTGGCGGCGGTGCGCTCGCGCATGCCGCTGCTCGCCCGGCTGCGCGGCATGACGCCGCGTCTCGTCAACGCCGACGTGCGCACGCTGCCGCTGGCTTCCGGCTGCCTCGATCTCGCATGGTCGAACCTGATGCTGCACTGGCTCGACGATCCCCTGCCGGCGTTCGCCGAGCTGAACCGCGCACTGGCGCCCGGCGGCCTGCTGACATTCGCCATGCTGGGGCCGGATACCCTGAAGGAGTTGCGCGCCGCCGGGGCGACCGGTATCCGCCGTTTCCCCGACATGCACGACGTGGGCGACCTGTTGCTGGCCGCGGGCTTCGCCGATCCGGTGACGGATATGGAGATGATTGCGCTGACCTACGCAAGCCCGCGCGGCTTGCTGCGCGACCAGCGGCATCTCGGCGTACGCGACGGCCTGCTCGGGCATCTGCCGCGGCGGGACTGGCGGCGAGTGTTCGACGCGTGGGAGCGCGTCGACGGCCGCCTTCCGGCGAGCTTCGAGATCATCTACGGCCATGCGTGGAAGGGTGAGAGGCGTGCTATTCTGGGACAACCCATTCATGTATTCCGTGGCACCCGGCATGCCAATCTTCCACCACGCGACCTTTGAAATCTCCGTCGCGAAGCCTCAGGATTTGCCGCAGGCGACTGGGCCGGAGATTGCCTTTGCCGGTCGATCCAACGCCGGAAAATCCTCGGCCATCAATACCCTGGCACGCCACACGCGGCTCGCCTTCGTTTCCAAGACACCCGGCCGCACCCAGCTGATCAACCTTTTCCGCCTCCGCAACGGCGCTGCGCTGGTGGACCTGCCCGGCTACGGCTATGCCGACGTTCCGTTGGCCGTGCGCCGCCAGTGGCAGGGACTGCTCGAACATTACCTGACGGAACGGCAGGCCCTGGTCGGCCTGGTGCTGATCATGGACGCGCGCCGGCCGCTGACCGACCTCGACCGGCAGATGATCAACTGGTTCGGCCCTACCGGGAAGCCGATCCATTGCCTGCTGACCAAGGCCGACAAGCTGACGAAGAGCGAGCAGGCCAAAGTGCTGCGCGAGGTGCGGACGGAGCTGGAAGAGGCGGGCTCGCCCATGACCGCGCAACTGTTTTCCAGCCTGAAGAAGACCGGCATGGAGGAAGCGGAGATGGCGATCGGGGATTGGCTGGCAAAAAAAGAGGCCCCCGGCCAAAGGGGAGAAGCCGGGGGCCAATGCCTTAATGGGATTAAGGCGCCCGCTCAGGGAGGGTAAGCGGGAGACGGCCTAGTACCATCTGCGAAATGAGATAGGAAACCGGCAATAAAGTTCCCAACCATTTTTATGGGTTATTAACCATGGCTATAAAAGGTGCATTTCCATCGACGCGCATGCGGCGCATGCGCCGGGATGACTTTTCCCGTCGCTTGATGAGGGAAGAGTCCCTGAGTCCGGGCGATTTCATCTATCCGGTGTTCGTGCTGGAAGGCGCCGGCCGCGCCGAGGCGGTCAGCTCGATGCCGGGGGTGGAGCGGGTGAGCCTCGACCGGCTGCTGCCGGTGGCCGAGCGGGCGCTGAATCTCGGCGTGCCGGCGCTGGCGCTGTTCCCGGTGATCGACGCGGCGAAGAAGAGCGAGGGCGCGGAGGAGGCCTGGAACCCCGGTGGGTTAGTGCCCACTGTCGTTGCAAGGCTCAAGAAGGAGTTCCCCGAGCTGGGGATCATCACCGATGTGGCGCTCGACCCCTACACCAGCCACGGGCAGGACGGGCTGATCGACCCGGCGGACCCGACCGGCTACGTCCTCAACGACGAAACGCTGGAGGCCCTGACGAAGCAGGCGCTGTGTCATGCCCGGGCGGGCGCCGACGTGGTGGCGCCGTCGGACATGATGGACGGCCGCATCGGCCGCATCCGGACGGCGCTGGACGCGGAGAAGCTGATCCACACGCGCATCCTGGCCTATTCGGCGAAATACGCCTCCAGCTTCTACGGCCCCTTCCGCGACGCGCTGGGGTCCGCGGCCAACCTGGGCAAGGGCAACAAATATACCTATCAGATGGATCCGGCGAACTCCGACGAGGCGCTGCGCGAGGTCGCGCTCGACTTGGACGAGGGCGCGGACATGGTGATGGTCAAGCCGGGCATGCCTTACCTGGACATCGTGCGCCGCGTGAAGGACGAGTTCGGCGTGCCGACCTACGCCTATCAGGTGAGCGGCGAATACGCCATGCTCAAGGCCGCCGCCGCCAACGGCTGGCTGGCCCACGACGCCTGCATGCTGGAGGCGCTGCTCTGCTTCAAACGCGCCGGCGCCGACGGCATCCTGACCTACTTCGCGCTGGAGGCGGCGGAGCGGCTACGCGGCCAATAAAGGCCACTGGGCGGGCCACGAGGCGAGCGGATCGTCGCGGAACCCGCCCTTGACGAAGCGGTGCCAGCGGCCGAGGGCATGGCAGAGCAGGATGTCGGCGTGGGCGGCGAAGTTGTGTTCCGCGTGTTCCGGCGCGAAGACCCCCTGGGTGGCGGCGATTTTCAGGCTTTGCCTGAGGGTGGCCTCGACACGTTCCAGCAACTGGTTGATACGCGCCTGCAGGCGGGGATTCTCATGCACCAGCGCATCGCCGATCAGCACGCGGGTGAGTCCGCGGTTCTTCTGGGCGAAGCGCAGCAGCGTCACCATGATCATTTCCGCCTGCCGGAGCCCGGAATCCTCGTCGTCGGCGATCTGGTTGATGACCGAGAACAGGCTGGATTCGATGAATTCGATGAGCCCCTCGAACATCTGCGCCTTGCTGGCGAAGTGACGGTATAGGGCCGCTTCGGAGACGTCCAGCTTTTTTGCCAGCAATGCGGTCGTCACCTTCTCGCCGGCGGGGTCTTCCAGCATCCCGGCGATGGTCTGAAGGATTTGCAGCTTGCGGTCGCCGGGCCGGGCCATATTCACCGTGACCGGATGAGCGTGCCGACGCCTTCGTCGGTGAGGATTTCCAGCAGCAGGGCGTGTTCCACCCGGCCGTCGATGATGTGCACGCTCTTCACGCCCGATCGGGCCGCGTCGAGCGCCGAGCCTATCTTGGGCAGCATGCCGCCCGAGAGCGTGCCGTCGGCCACCATGCCGTCGATCTGGGCCGGGGTGATGCCGGTGAGGAGATTGCCGTCCTTGTCCAGCACGCCAGGCGTGTTGGTGAGCAATACCAGCTTCTCGGCCTTCAGCACCTCGGCGATCTTGCCCGCGACCATGTCGGCGTTGATGTTGTAGGTTTCCCCGTCCTGGCCGACGCCGATGGGCGCGATGACCGGAATGAAGGCGCCGGTGTCGAGGAGCGCGATCAGCGAAGGGTCGATGGCGACGATGTCGCCTACCTGGCCGATGTCGATCAGGCTGTCCGGCTTTTCCCGGTCGGGCATCATCAGCTTCTTGGCGCGGATGAAGTTGCCGTCCTTGCCGGTGAGGCCGACGGCCTTGCCGCCGTGCTGGTTGATGAGGTTGACGATCTCCTTGTTGACCTGGCCGCCCAGCACCATCTCGACGACCGACATGGTTTCCGCGTCGGTGACGCGCATGCCCTGGATGAACTGCCCCTGCTTGCCGACGCGCTTCAACAGGTCGTCGATTTGCGGGCCGCCGCCGTGCACGACCACCGGGTTCATCCCGACGAGCTTGAGCAGCACGACGTCGCGGGCGAAGCACTGCTTGAGATGCTCGTCGGTCATGGCGTTGCCGCCGTACTTGACGACGATGGTGCGGCCGTGGAACCGCTTGATGTAGGGCAGGGCCTCGGCGAGGACGCCGGCCTTGACGGCGGGGAGGAGTTTGTCGGTCATGACGGAGAACGGTGATCCCGGATGCGCCATTCTACTGTCGGACAAGCAAAAGCGGGCGGGGAACCTTCCGGTTCCGCGCCCGCAGAGGCTTCAGGGAGAAAAGGCTACTCGATCGTCAGCCGGCGGGTCTGTGCGGCGACCTTCTTGGGCAGGGTCAGCTCCAGCACGCCGTCGTTGAATTTGGCGGTGGACTGGTTCTCGTCAACGTCCTGGCCGAGCTGGAAGCTGCGCGAAACCTTGCCGAAATAGCGCTCGGTGCGCAGCACGCGCTCGCCGTTCTTGACCTCCTTCTCCTGCTTGCGCTCGGCGGAGATGGAAACCACCGGGCCGTCGACATGGACATGGATGTCCTCCTTCTTGATGCCGGGCATTTCAGCATGGACGACGAAGGCCTTGTCCTGCTCCTTGACGTCGATCCTGATGCTTGGCGCCTCGGACGGCGTGCCCATTTCGACGGGGCGCACGAAGAAGCCCCGGAAGAAATCGTCCAGCGGGTCATAGCGGGTCAGATTGCTCATGGTGCGGTCTCCTTGGCGGTTGATCGGTGGCCGGGGAAGGTTGCCGGCTCGTTCCCCCAACTTATGAACTGCGCCGGGAAATTTCAAGCCCCGCAGCGGCCCAGGCCGAGCATGAGGATGGCGTCGCGGTTGCTCCAGGAAAAGCAGGCGGCGGCCGCTTCCCGCCAGGGCAGCCAGCGGCTGGCCAGATGTTCGCCCGGCGCGGTGACCACTGGCCGCCTTTCCTGCAGGCACAGGCTGAAGACATGCTCGGTGTTGCGGGTGATGCCGGGGCCGTAGCGGCTCCGCCAGCCGGGAAGGATTTCGAACCGATTCGACAGGCGCCAGTCGGTCAGGTCGTCCCCGGTGGCGACGATGCCGGTTTCCTCGGCCACTTCCCGACGGGCTGTCGTTTCGAGGGGCTCGTCGTCCTCCTGGCTGCCGGTGACGGACTGCCAGAAGCCCGGCTGGCCGGCGCGCTCCAGAAGCAAGACATCGGGGTCTGTACCGTGCGTATGGACGACGACGAGGACCGAGACGGGCTTCTTCGGCGCCTCAGTCGTTCCGGCCGATCTCGACATCGGTTTGCACCTTCTGCCGCAGGCGGATGTGCAACTCGCGCAGCTGCTTTTCGTCCACGTCGGAAGGCGCGTCGGTCAGCAGGCACTGGGCGCGCTGGGTCTTGGGGAAGGCGATGACGTCGCGGATCGACTCCGCGCCGGTCATCATGGTGACGATGCGGTCGAGGCCGAAGGCAAGGCCGCCGTGGGGCGGGGCGCCGTACTTGAGCGCATCGAGCAGGAACCCGAATTTCGCTCGGGCTTCCTCCTCGCCGATGCCCAGCGCGCGGAAGACCTGGGACTGCACCTCCTCGCGGTGGATGCGCACCGAGCCGCCGCCGATCTCCCAGCCGTTGAGGGCAAGGTCGTAGGCCTTGGCGATGCACTCGCCCGGGTTCGTTTCCATCAGTTCCTCGTGGCCGTCCTTGGGCGAGGTGAAGGGGTGGTGGCAGGCGGTCCAGCGGCGGTCCTCCTCGTCGTACTCGAACATCGGGAAGTCGACGACCCAGAGCGGCTCCCACGCCTTGCCATTCAGGTAGCCCTTCTCGTGGCCGATCTTGATGCGCAGCGCGCCCAGGGCATCGTTCACGACCTTGGTCTTGTCGGCGCCGAAGAAGACCAGGTCGCCGGATTGCGCGCCGGTGCGCTCGATGATGGTCGCGAGCGCACGTTCGTGCAGATTCTTGACGATGGGCGACTGCAATCCCTCTTCGTTGAGTTTCGATGCGTCGTTGACCTTGATGTAGGCCAGGCCCTTCGCGCCGTAGATCTTGACGAACTCGGTGTAGCCGTCGATCTCGCCGCGGGTGAGTGTGGCGCCGCCCGGAATGCGCAGCGCCGCGACGCGGCCGCCGGACGTGGCCGGACCGGAGAAGACCTTGAATGCGACGTCCTTGACGGCATCCGTGACCTCGGTCAGCTCCAGCGTTACGCGCAGATCGGGCTTGTCGGAGCCGAAGCGGCGCATGGCCTCCGCGTAGCTCATGCGCGGGAATGGATTCGGTAGCTCGACCGACAGCGCCTCCCGGAACACGGTGCGGATCATTTCTTCCATAAGCGCCGTGATCTGGTGCTCGTCGAGGAAGGAAGTCTCGATATCGACCTGGGTGAATTCGGGCTGGCGGTCGGCCCGGAGGTCCTCGTCGCGGAAGCACTTGGTGAGCTGGTAGTAGCGGTCGAAGCCCGCCACCATCAGGAGCTGCTTGAAGAGCTGCGGCGATTGCGGCAGGGCGAAGAACTGGCCGGGATGCACGCGCGAGGGCACCAGGTAGTCGCGGGCGCCTTCGGGCGTGCTCTTGGTCAGCATCGGCGTCTCGATGTCGATGAAGCCATTGGCGTCCAGGAAGCGGCGGAAGGCCATCGCCGCCTTGTAGCGCAGCATGAGGTTCTTCTGCATCTGGGGGCGGCGCAGGTCGATGACGCGGTGGGTCAGGCGCACGTTTTCGGAGAGGTTCTCGTCGTCGAGCGGGAAAGGCGGGGTGACGGCGGGATTCAGGATTTCAAGCGCATGGCAGAGCACTTCGATCTCGCCGGAAGCAAGGTTGGCGTTCTCGGTGCCGGCGGGACGGCGGCGCACCTTGCCGGTGACCTTGAGGACGAATTCGTTGCGCACGGACTCGGCCAGGGCGAACATTTCGGGCCGGTCGGGATCGCATACCACCTGGGCGAGTCCCTCGCGGTCGCGCAGGTCGACGAAGATGACGCCGCCGTGGTCGCGCCGGCGGTGGGCCCAGCCGCAAAGGGTGACGATCCGGTCGGTGAGGGAGGCCGAAAGTTGGCCGCAGTAGTGGGTGCGCATGGTTTATTTGTCGGGGTTGGCGTTGCTTAGTGGCGGTGCGACGACGCCCATTGAGACGATGTACTTGAGCGCGTCGTCCACGCTCATGTCGAGTTCGACGGTATCGCGCCTGCGGACGAAAAAGAAAAAGCCGTTGACCGGGCTGGGCGCGGTCGGGATGAATACGCTGATTACCTCGTCGTCGCAGTGCTGCGACACGTCTGTCGTCGGGGTGCCGGTCTGGAAGGCGACGGCCCACGCCTCCGGATGCGGATAGCGCACCAGCAAAACCTTTCGGAACGCCTCGCCGTTACCCGAGAACAGCGTGTCGCTGACCTGCTTGACGCTGTAGTAGATCGACTTGACGACCGGAATGCGCGAGAGCAGCCCTTCCCAGAAGCGCACCAGCCGCTGCCCGATGATATTAGCGGCGATCACTCCCGTGAGCAGGATCACGACCAGGGTCAGTACTGCCCCGGCGCCCGGAATGTCGAAACCGACGAGATTTTTCGGATGAACCTCCGATGGCAGGAGCTGGAGCGACTGATCCATCGTGCCGACGATCAGGCTGATCACCCAGGCGGTGATCGCCAGGGGGACCCAGATCAGCAGTCCGGTGATGAAGTATCGCTTCAACGGGGGGCGATGCACGCGATCAGCCCTGGGCGGCGGGGCAGGCGCAGCATGAACCCGTCGTGGCCGCCTCGCACGGAGATGGCGCCTTGGGGGCGCCGCCGCCCTTGAAGTCGGTCGCGTACCAGCCCTTGCCCTTCAGCTGGAAGCCGGGGGCGGTCAACTGCTTTGCGAAGGACCCCGCGTTGCATGAAGGGCAAACCGTGAGCGGCGCGTCGGCGATTTTCTGCATGACGTCCTTTTCAAAACCGCAGGCGCTGCAACGATAAGCGTAAATTGGCATGAATTTCTCCACAAAAGGCGGCGGATTATAGCAAGCCGAGATAGGCGCTATTCAGGTGTTTCCCCCAGAATATGGCGATGATGCCGGCGGATGCAAGATAGGGGCCGAATGGGATCGGCACGTTGCGTCCGTGACGGGCGAGGACGATTAGCGCGGCGCCGACGACGGCGCCGACGAAAGACGACAGCAGGATGACCAGCGGCAGCATCTGCCACCCGAGCCAGGCGCCGATGGCGGCCAGCAGTTTGAAGTCGCCGAAGCCCATGCCCTCCTTGCCGGTGGCGAGCCTGAAGAGCCAATAGACCGTCCACAGGGACAGATAGCCGGCCGCCGCGCCGATCACGGCGCTTCCCAGATCGACGTAAACGCCGGAAACATTGAACAGCAGGCCGGCCCACAGCAAGGGCAATGTGATGTCATCGGGCAGTAGTTGCTTGTCGACGTCGATGAAAGTCAGGGCGATCATGGCGGCGATGAAGAACCAGGCGCCGGCGGTTGCGGCCGTGGGACCGAATTGCCAGGCGGCGAAGGCGAACAGGAATCCGGTGGCCGCCTCGACGACGGGATATCGCAGGCCGATCCTGCCGCCGCAGCCCTTGCAGCGGCCGCGTATCCACAGATAGCCCAGGATGGGGATGTTTTCGAGCGCGGCCACCGGTCGGCCGCAATGCGGACAGCGCGAGCGCGGCTTCGACAGGGACAGCGGCTCCGTCACCGGAGGGGCATCGCCGCGAAGTTCGGCGCATTGGGCAAGCCATTCGCGTTCCATCATCATCGGCATCCGGTGGATGACGACGTTGAGGAAGCTGCCGATGACCAGCCCGACCAATGCCGCGGCCGGCACGAACAGCGGCCCGTGAAGAATCGATTCCAATTTCGTTCCGTTCGCCGGCCGGCTAAATAGCCGCACCCATCTTGAAGATCGGCAGGTACATGGCGATGACCATGCCCCCGATCAGGGTGCCCAGGATCACCATGATCATGGGCTCCATCAGGCTCGACAGGGCTTCGACGGCATCGTCGACCTCGGCTTCGAAGAAGTCGGCCACCTTGCCGAGCATGCCGTCGAGCTGGCCGGATTCCTCGCCGATGGACACCATCTGGATGACCATGCTGGGGAAGACGTTTGTATTCTGCATCGCCACGGTCAAGCTGGAACCGGTGCTGACCTCGCCCTGCACCTGGAGCGTTGCCTGCTTGTAAACATGGTTTCCCGCCGCGCCGCCCACGGAGTCGAGGGCTTCGACCAGCGGCACGCCGGCCGCGAACATGGTCGACAAGGTGCGGGTCCAGCGCGCGATGGTCGCTTTCCTCACCAGTTCGCCGAAAACAGGCAGACGCAGCAGGAGGCGGTCCATGAACATCTGCATGGGCATCGATCGCTTCCAGAAGTAGAAGAAGGCATAGACGCCGCCGAAAAGGCCGCCGAAAATGAAATACCAGTTGGCGACGAAGGCGTCGGAAATCGCCATGACCACCAGTGTCGGCGCCGGCAGGTCGGCGCCGAAGCTTCTGAATACTTCCTTGAATTGCGGGATGACGAAGATCATGATGATCGCGGTGACGATGAAGGCCACGACCAGCACGGCGATCGGATAGAAAAGCGCGGACTTGATCTTCGACTTGATGGCGAGGATTTTTTCCTTGTAGGTCGCCAGCCGGTCGAGCAGGGAGTCCAGGATACCGGCCTGTTCGCCCGCCTGGATCAGGTTGCAGAAGAGCGCGTCGAAGTAGAGCGGATATTTACGGAAGGCTTGGTTGAGCGCCGCGCCGGTTTCCACTTCGGTTTTGATCTCCATCAGCAGCTTGGCCACGGCCGGATTCGAGGCGCCCTTACCGACGATGTCGAAGGACTGGAGCAGCGGCACGCCCGACTTCATCATGGTCGCCAACTGGCGGGTAAACAGGGTGATGTCCTTCTCGCCGACCTTGCCGCCCCGCCTGAAGGCCTGCTTCTTGACCTTGACTGGCATGACGCCTTGCCGCCGCAGGGTCGTGTTGACAACGGCCTCGCTCGCCGCGCGCATTTCGCCGCGGACGATCTTGCCGGTCTTGTCCTTGCCTTCCCAGGTGAAATGAAATTCCTTGACGCCTGGAGATTTCCTGTCCGAGCTTCCGGGTCCGGCCATGTCTGCTCCCCCTGCTTCGCTACTCGTTCGTGGTGGCCAACACCTCGTCCAGGGACGTCACTCCCTGCATGACCTTCATCAGGCCAGACCGGCGCAGATCCCTGACGCCATCCCGCCGAGCCTGTTCGGCGATGTCGAGCGAGGTGCCATTGGCCATGATGATGCGCGCAATCTCCTCGGAAATGGGCATGACCTGATAGATGCCGACCCGCCCCTTGTAACCGCTTCCCTTGCAGCGCTCGCAGCCCCCCGGCCCGAACAGTTGCCAGCTGCCGTCCAGGTCTTCCTCGGAGAAGCCGGCATTGAGAAGGGTTTCTTGCGGCACGTCGATCGGCATCCTGCAGGTGCACAGGCGGCGCGCCAGGCGCTGCGCGGTGATCAGGATCACGCTGGAGGCGATGTTGAACGTCGCCACGCCCATGTTCATCAGCCGGGTCAGCGTCTGCGGCGCGTCGTTGGTGTGCAGCGTGGATAACACCATGTGGCCGGTCTGGGCGGCCTTGACTGCGATTTCCGCGGTTTCGATATCGCGGATCTCGCCGACCATGATGACGTCCGGATCCTGGCGCAGAAAGGACTTGAGCGCCACCGAGAAAGACAGTCCCGCCCGATCGTCCACGTTGACCTGGTTGATGCCGGCGAGGTTGATTTCAGCGGGATCTTCCGCCGTCGAGATATTGATGCCGGGCTTGTTGAGGATGTTGAGACAAGTGTAGAGCGAGACGGTCTTGCCGCTGCCGGTGGGGCCGGTGACCAGCACCATGCCGTAGGGCCGGTTGATGGCATGCAGCAGCGCTTCCTTCTGATCCGGCTCGTAGCCTAGCGCCTCGATGCCGAGCGTGGCCGAGGAGGGGTCGAGGATGCGCAGCACGATCTTTTCGCCATGCAGGGTCGGCAAGGTGCTGACGCGGAAATCGATGGCCCGGTTCTTCGCCAGCACCAGTTTCATGCGGCCATCCTGAGGCACGCGCTTCTCGGCGATGTTGAGACGGGAAATGACCTTGATGCGGGAGGCGATTTTTTCCTTGATCACCAGCGGCGGCTGGGTGATCTCGCGCAGAATGCCGTCGACGCGGAAGCGGATGCGGTAATACTTCTCGTAAGGCTCGAAGTGGATGTCGGAAGCGCCTTCGCCGATGGCGTCGACGAGAATTTTCTGAATGAACTTGACGACAGGGGCGTCGTCCACCTCGGCCGCCGCCGCCTCGGCCGCCGCATCGACGGCACCTTCCTCCTCGAATTCGAGGTTCAGGTCATCCTCGACGAGGTTATGCAGCGTGGTTTCCGGCTTCTCCACAAGCCTGCCGACCAGGACGGCTAGCTTGTCGCCCTCCACTACGACGGGATCGACGATCATGCCGGTCTGGAAGCGGATTTCATCGAGGGCGCGCAGATTGGTCGGGTCGGCCAGCGCGATGGCCATGCGATTGCCCCGGCGCATCAGGGCGACGGCTTGGTGGTTTGCCATGGCGCGCCGGTCGATGGCGTCGCGGGCAAGGTGTTCCTCGGAGTAGGCGTCGAGGTCGAGCAGGGGATAACCGAAGGTCTCTGCGGCGAAAACGGCAATCTCCCGCGCGGCCATGCGGCCCGAGGCGATCAATTGGCCGACGAATCCTCCCGTCTCAGGCGACGCTTGGGCGGAAAGTTTCTCGGCATCGACTTCCTTGAGGCGTCCCTGCTGGATCAGGGCACGCGCCAAGCCGCTCAAGCTCAGTTGGATTGCTGCCGCCATAGGACTTGTGTTCGTCGGATGCGATGTGCGGGATGGGGGTATACCAAGCCGATGATGCCCCGCCGGTCGTGGTTTGTAAAGGCGGCCGGCCGGCGCTACCGTTCCCGCCCCGCCTCATACGCCACCTTGCGCACGGGCGAGAGCAGGTATTCGAGGACGGTGCGCGTGCCGAGGTGGATTTCCGCCGCCACATGCATGCCCGGCGACAGCCGGTAGCGGTTCCCCACCCGGTCGGTGGCGAGCTGCTGGCGGTAGTTCGAGGCGATCTGCGCGATCTTCTTCCGCGACTGCTCGATGGCGGCCTTGAGGCTTTCCACCGCATGCCGCTGGGCGGCGAGCTCCTGCTCCGCCTTGGCGAGCAGCGCCCGTTCCGCGTCGAGCGCATCCCGGTAGGCCTGCCGCCGCGCCCGGGACTGGGCCTCGACCTGGGCGTAGATGTCCGGCGGATCGTCCGTCCGCCGCTGCATCGGGCGGTCGGCGAGTTCGGCGTCGATGCGGCGCAGGGTCAGTCGCTTCACCGCCAGGTCGTTCTCGATCTGCCGGCTGTCGGCCTCGGAAACATGCCGGTCCATGCGCACCAGCACCTGGCCTTCCTTCACGGCGTCGCCCTCGCGGACGAGCAGTTCGGCGACGATGCCCGATTCCGCCGGCTGGATCACCTTGAGGTAGCTCACCGGCACCAGCTTGCCCTGCGCCACGGCGACGATGTCGAGCCGGCCGAAGGTCGCCCAGGCGAGCATCACGGCCAGCAGACCCAGCACGATGCGCAGCACCAGACGCGGCAGCGGCGAAGGCGCCTCCTGCTGGAGCCGCAGGATCGGCGGGCTGAAGTCCCCGGCCGGCGCCGTCAGCCCCAGAAGACGTTCGCGCATCGTCGTCATGCCCGGCTACCCCAGCCTCGCCAGGCCTTCCTGGAGACCCTGGAGGGACTGGAAGGACTGCACGCCGACGAGATGGCGGCTGCCAGAAAGCACGTTGCGGCCGCCCGCCAGGAAACGATCCGGGTCGTCCTCGCGCCCGTGGAGGCCCGGCAGTTCCCCGCCCAGCAGCCTGCCGTTGCCGCCGGAGAGGTGCTTGTCCAGACGTGCGTTCATCCGCGTCCAGGCGGCATGGGTGCCGTGGCCATGGCGTTGGCCGTGGTCGTCGCCCTCCCGCCACGCCCGATCCTCCCTGCGGTGGCGATCGTCGCAGGCCGCATCGAAGCGGTCGAGGGCGCGGGCGATGGCGTCCGCGCCGCCCCAGCCTTGCGCGAGATGGCGAGCCAGGTCGTCGAAAGCGTTCCGGCTGCGACCATGGCGTTCATCGTGCGCGCCGGGATGGCCGGGCCAGGCGCCGGGTCCGTCGTTCTGGTTATGGTCGTGCCCGGGCGGCGGTGGATCCTCGCCGTTGCCCAGACCTTCGTTGCCGTGACAGCCGCCGTTCTTGGCGAAGCTCAGCCGGAAGACGTCCGAGGCCGTCGAATCGGCTCCATGGCCGTCCGAGGCCGTGACCCGGATGGTCGATGCCGCCCTTGGCGTTGCGGGGCGCCTGGCCGCTGAATGCGCCCGTGGTTGCGTCGAAGGCAAGCCAGCTCGGCAGGGCGGTTCCGTCGGACAGCGTGGCGGCATAGGCCAGGGTGTCGCCGGCATCCACATCGGTGAAGGCCCCGGCCGGGAGAGCGTAGGTGAAGGTGTCACCGCGCTGTACTGCCTGGTCGGCAAGCGGAATCGCGGTGACGGGGGCGTCGTTGACGTTCTCGACCGCGAGATCGAACGATGCAGCGGCACTGGCGCCGGCCAGGTCGGTGGCCGTGACGGTCAGGGCCAGCGTACCGACATCGCCGTTGGCCGGCGTGCCGGCGAACGTTCCGGTGGCGGAATCGAAGCCCAACCATGACGGCAACGGGCTGCCGGCGGCGAGGGTGGCGCCGAGGATCAGGCTGTCGCCGGCGTCGATGTCGGCGAAGGCACCTGCCGGCACGATGAAGCTGAAGGCGGCGTCTTCGGTGGCCGTCTGGTCGGAGATCGGGATTTCGGCGGTCGGTTCATGGTTCCCGACTGAGCCCCCCACTCGCTCCAGCATATCCCTCATCGTCATGACCTGCCCGTCGGCGAATTCGAAGAGTTCGATACCCCTACCGATATTGCTCCATTCGTCGGCCAGCATGATGTCCACCCCGCCGCCATCAACCGTTCGTATGGACAAATTGCCTTCCTCGTCGACCGACAGGTCAAGGTCCTCCTGACCGATGCCGGTTCCGAATACGACGCGGTCGAGCGCGATGGCGCCGGTTTCGTAAAGCGCCTCGATGGCGGCATGGTCGTTGCCGGCGATTTCCGGCAACTCCTGCGGCAACGGCTCGATGTATCGCACCTCGCCATCCTGCACGTACTGGTCGAACTGCTCCGCTGCCCACGGATATTCCTCGGCCAGGAGGTTCCGCAGACCTTCCAGACTGTCGGCAGCGTAGGGTTGATCGCGTCCCTCCGGGGAGGAATCGCGCCAATACCATAGCCCGCCATAGTTCATGCGCAAGTCGATCTCCTGCTGATCGGCGATGCCGAGGTTTGCGTAGAACCAGGCCCGGTATCCCTCCCAGTCATTGCTTTCCTCGAACACGTAATCAATGCCGCCACCCAGCTCATACACATAGCGGTCACCGCCATCGCCGCCATCGAGATAATCGTCACCGCCAACATTTCAGCCCCGATGAACGGGAGAACCAACGGACTCATTGCCGCCGGCTGGAATGGCGCTTGCACGACGACCTTGTCGATGACGACCTGGGTGAACAGCGGCGTGGCCAGCCCGACGAGCTGGATGGCGAGCGAGGCGAGCAGCACGTCGCGCCAGACGGCGCGGTGCTTGAGGAGTTCCGGCACGAACCACGCGAAGCCGAATTCCTTCGGGCCGTCGGGTACGTCGGGATCGGCGACGGGCTTGGCCTCGGGCGCGAAGCTGAGCGCCTGGCCGGCGTAGCGCGGGGCGAACTCGGCGAGGCTTGCCTCGCGCGGTTCCTGGCTGCCGGGCTCGGCGAAGAGGATGCGTTCGCCGTCGCAGCGCAGGAGGAGGACGAAGGAGAGCGGCCCTTCTTCGCTGTTTCCGACTGTCAGGAAGCCGGGGCCGGAGAGTTCGGAGAGGCCATCGACGCCCGGATCGGCGACGCCGGAGCGGAAGCCCAGGGCGGCGAGCGCCTCGCGGACGGATTCAAGCGTGTGCGGCGGCGGGAACTGCTGGAGGACGAGCTTCGAGTCGAAGGGGATGCGATGGAACTGGCAGGCGCCAGCCAGAGCCCAGAGAACGGCGTTGCCGTCGAATTCGGCTGCGCGCACAAATTCTCCCTGACCGTGCGGCCCGCCTGAATAGCGGGTCGTCATATGGCGGCAGACGATACCTGCTGCCGCTTATGTCAGTCAATTATGCGAAAGATATAGGCGGCCGGAACAGCTTGACCATCCTGATGCGGCGGTTCTGGGTTTGCACGATTTCCATCGGCACGCCGGCGATCTTGATGCTGACGCCCACTTCCGGAATGTCCTGAAGATGCTCGATGATCAGGCCGTTCAGGGTCTTCGGGCCGTCGAGCGGAAGTTGCAGGTCGAGCACCCGGTTCAGTTCGCGCAGACTGTGCGCGCCGTCGACCAGTGCGATGCCCTCGTCGTTCCAGGCGAAACCCGCTTCGCTGCCGGGCATGCCGGTGGTGAATTTACCGACGATTTCCTCGATGATGTCCTCGATCGTGACCAGCCCCTTGATCTCTCCGTACTCGTC
The DNA here is from genome assembly GCA_030246985.1 of Candidatus Nitricoxidivorans perseverans. GTDB lineage: Bacteria > Pseudomonadota > Gammaproteobacteria > Burkholderiales > Rhodocyclaceae > Nitricoxidivorans > Nitricoxidivorans perseverans. Next base: position 2,167,574 of record CP107246.1, read on the forward strand.
GACGACCAGCCCCAGGCGCTGCCGGTTTTCCCGGAAGAACTGGATCTGCGCGTAGACTTGCGTCGCCGCCGGGATGAAATAGGGCTCCACCAACTGTTCCCTGATGGTGTCGATATCGAACTCCCTCTCCAGGACGCCGCCGAGAAGCCGCCGCTGGTGCAGGATGCCGATCACGTTGCCAGGGTCGTTCTCATAGACGGGCAGGCGCGTGTGGTAGCTGGTGGCCAGTTGGGTACGGAGTTGGTCCGGCGGGGAGGCTAGGTCAATGGCCTCGATCTCGCTCCTCGGCGTCATGATGTCCTCGACCGTGACATGCTCGAGGTCGAAGAGGTTCGAGAGGATGGCGCGGTGCTGGGAAGGGATCAGGTGGCTGGATTCGAGCACCACGGCGCGCAGCTCCTCCTGCGTGAGGCGCGGGGAGCCGTCCTCGGCGCCAGGCTTGAGCCGCAGCAGCCATAGCAGCCCCTGGGCGAACAGGTTGACGAACCAGACCACCGGATAGGCCATCCGCAACAGCGGCCACAGCAGGAAGGCGATGACGCCGGCCAGGCGGTCGGCGTGGGCCGCGCCGATGATCTTCGGAGTGATCTCGGAGACGACGAGGATCGCGAAGGTGACGAAAAGCGTGCCGGCGCCGAGCGCCCACTTCTCCTCGCCGAACAGTTCGATGGCGATCACGCTGACCAGCGTCGCCGAGGCGGCGTTGATCAGGTTGTTGCCGAGCAGGACGACGCCGAGCATCTTGTCCGTGCGCGCCAGCAGATCCAGGGCCAGGCGGGCGCCGCGATGGCCCTGGGCGGCGCGATGGCGCAGCCGGTAGCGGTTGACCGCCATCATGCTCGTCTCGGCGAGCGAGAAGAATCCCGATATGATCAGCAACAGGAAAAGCGCAATGGACAACGCCGAAACGGGAATTTCCTCCATGCCCGTCTTTCAGGCCGGCCGGCCGAGGATCACTTCCAGCACGAAGCGGCTGCCGACGTAGGCGAGCAGGAGCGCGGCGAAGCCTGCCAGCGTCCAGCGCAGCGCCGTGCGGCCGCGCCAGCCGCGGAGATGGCGTCCAGCGAGCAGGGCGGCGAAGATCAGCCAGGAGAGGATGGCGAATACCGTCTTGTGATTGAAGGACAGGGCCTTGCCGAAGAGGGTTTCCGAGAATGCGATGCCGGAGACCAGCGTCAGCGTCAGCAGAATGAAGGCGATGTGGATCAGGCGGAACAGCAGCGCCTCCATCGTCAGGAGCGGCGGCAGTCCCGTGAACAGGGGCGTCAGCCGCCCGCGGTGCAGGCGCTTTTCGGCGACGGCCATCAGGATGGCGTGCAGCGCCGCGAGCGTGAACAGGCTGTAGGCCAGCATCGCCATCAGGAAATGGGCGCGGAACACGGGCGAATCTGCATTGGCGAGCACATGCTGTCCCGGCAGCAGCGAAGGCAGCAGCGCGCCGACGGCGGCCAGCGGCAGCCCCAGCATTTGCAGACCCTCCATGCGGGCGTAGAAGCTCTCGATCCAGTACAGCGCAATCGCCAGCCACAGGATCATCGACAGCGCCGCCGAGAAGCCGAATCGCATGGCATCGCCCGGAAAAATTTCCTGTGCCAATGTGATGCCGTGGACGACGAGGGCCGCGAGCAGGCAGGCGCGCTCCCAGGGATCAGGCCCGGCCGGCGGCCGGTCGAGGGCGGGCCCGCGCCAGCGGGTGCGCCAGAAGTGCAGGGCCAGTCCCATGTAAAGGGCCGCGGCCACGAGATGCAGTAAAATCGCGGGCATTCGGCAAGTCTACCTCATTCCCCCATCCCCCCTATCATGCTCGACAACCTGACCCAGCGGCTTGGCCGCGTCGTCAAGACATTGCGCGGCCAGGCCCGCCTGACCGAGGACAACATCCAGGAGATGCTGCGCGAGGTGCGCATGGCCCTGCTGGAGGCCGACGTTGCCCTGCCGGTGGTGAAGGACTTCGTCGCCCGCGTCCGGACGGCGGCCCTCGGCCAGGAGGTGATCGGTTCGCTGACCCCCGGCCAGGCGCTGGTCGGCGTTGTGCATCGGGAACTGACCGATCTGATGGGCGGTGGGAAGGCGGTGCTCAATCTCGCCACCCAGCCGCCCGCCGTCATCCTGATGGCGGGCCTCCAGGGCGCCGGCAAGACGACGACCACCGCCAAGCTGGGCAAGTGGCTCAGGGAGCGCCAAAAGAAAAAGGTGCTGGCGGTCTCCTGCGACGTCTACCGCCCGGCGGCCATCGAGCAGCTGAAGACGGTCTGCGCCCAGGCCGGCATCGATTTCTTCCCGTCCTCGGCCGGACAGAAGCCGGCCGACATCGCCGCCGCCGCGCTCGACTACGCGAAGAAGCATTACCACGACGTGCTGTTCGTCGACACGGCGGGCCGGCTGGCCGTCGACGAGGCGATGATGGCCGAGATCCGCGAGCTGCACGCCCTGCTCAACCCCATCGAAAGCCTGTTCGTGGTGGATGCGATGCTGGGCCAGGACGCCGTGAACACGGCGAAGACCTTCAACGAGGCCCTGCCGCTGACCGGCGTGATCCTCACGAAGCTCGACGGCGATGCGCGCGGCGGTGCCGCGCTGTCCGTGCGGCATGTCACCGGCAAGCCGCTCAAGTTCGCCGGCGTCGGCGAGAAGCTCGACGGCATCGAGGAATTCCATCCGGAGCGCATGGCCGCGCGCATCCTGGGCATGGGCGACATCCTCGGCCTCGTCGAGGATGCCCAGCGGGGCATCGACCAGGAAAAGGCCCAGGATTTTGCGCGGAAGATGAAGTCGGGCAAGGGGTTCGACCTCAACGACTTCAAGGAGCAGATCGGTCAGATGCGAAAGATGGGCGGGATATCCTCCCTCCTCGACAAGCTGCCCGCGCAGTTCGCCCAGGCTGCCCAGCAGGCCGGCGGCCAGGTCGAGGACAAGTCCATCCGCCGCACCGAGGGCATCATCAATTCCATGACGCCCGCCGAACGCGCGAAGCCCGAGATCATCAAGGCCTCGCGCAAGCGGCGCATCGCCGCCGGCGCCGGCGTTCCTGTGCAGGAGGTCAATCGCCTGCTCAACCAGTTCGAGCAGATGCAGAAGATGATGAAGCAGTTCTCGAAGGGCGGCATGGCGAAGATGATGCGCGGCATGAAGGGAATGATGGGCGGGCTGCCCGGGATGCGCTGATTACTGGCGCGCCTGGATCACCCTCGGCCCCCAGCCCCATTGCCTTTCCCACGCCGCGCGCACCATGTTCGGGTACTCCGGCGCGCCCAGGCTGCCGTTGTAGCGGCCCAGCGCGCGGTAGAGGTCGCCTTTCTCGATGTCGAGGTAGTGGCGCAGGATGACGCAGCCGTAGCGCAGGTTGGTGCGCAGGTGGAACAAGTTGTCACCCTTCCTGCCGATCTCCTTGATCCAGAACGGCATCACCTGCATGTAGCCGCGCGCGCCGGCGGACGAAAGGGCGTACTTCTTGAAGCCGCTCTCCACCTGGATCAGTCCCATCACGAGCTGCGGGTCGAGCCCCGCCCGCGTGGCCTCGTAATGGACGGTCTTCAGGAAGCCGAGGCGCGCCTTGCGGTCGGGCATGCGCTTTCCGAGCCGCCGCGACATCTCTGTCAGCCAGTTGACCCTCTCGACGGCATCGGGAATCTTCAGTTCGGGGACGGACTGGTCCGCGATTGACGCCGATAGCGCGGTCCGGACGCTTGCCGCCAGATGCTCGTATTTCTGTGCGCCCGCCCAGGCCGGGCCGCAAAAGACTGCGAACAGGAGGACGGTCAGGCGCATATCCTGGTGCGGACGAAAGCCGCCGCTTCCGCCTGCGCCACCATCGTGGCCTCGGCGCCCCGCCGGCCCTGGTATTCGACCAGTCCTTCCTTGAGGCCGCGTTCGCCGACGACGATGCGGTGAGGGATGCCGATCAGCTCCCAGTCGGCGAGCATCGAGCCGGGCCGCTCGTCGCGGTCGTCGAGGATGACGTCGATGCCCGCCGCCGCCAGTTCGGCGTAAAGCTTCCCGGCCGCCTCGCGCACGGCCGGCGACTTGCCCCAGCCCATGGGCACGATGACCAGCTCGAAGGGGGCGATGGCGGCGGGGAAGATGATGCCGCGATCGTCGTGGCCCTGCTCGATGGCGGCGCCGACGATGCGCGTGACGCCGATGCCGTAGCAGCCCATTTCCATGATGCGCTCCTTGCCGGATTCGTCCAGGAACTTGCACTGGAGCGCCTCGGCGTATTTTGTGCGCAACTGGAAGATATGGCCGACCTCGATGCCGCGGCAGATGTCGAGGATGCCTCGGCCGTCGGGCGAGGGATCGCCGGCCACGACGTTGCGGATGTCGGCGACGAAATCCGGTTCGGGCAGGTCGCGGCCCCAGTTGGCGCCGGTGAGGTGGAAGCCGGCCTCGTTGGCGCCGCAGACGAAGTTGTCCATCGCGGCCACGGTGCGGTCGGCGATGACGCGCACCTTTGCGCGGTCGACATCCACCGGGCCGATATAGCCGGGACGGCAGCCTAGGAAACGCTCGACTTCCTCGTCGGTGGCGAAGCGGAACGGATCGAGCCCCGGCAGCTTGCCGGCCTTGATCTCGTTGAGGCTGTGGTCGCCGCGCACGAGCAGCAGCGTGAACTCGCCGTCATGGACGACGGCGATGGCCTTGACGGTATCGGCCACGGCCGCGCCGAGGAACTCGGCGACGTCTTCGCAGCGTATCTTGCCGGGCGTGGCCTTCTTTTCCAGCGCCTCGGCGGCGGCGCCGCGCGGCATCGTCGGCGCCAGCGCCTCGGCCAGTTCGACGTTGGCGGCGTAGTCAGAATCCGGGCAGAAGGCGATGGCATCCTCGCCGGAATCGGCCAGCACGTGGAACTCGTGCGAGCCGGTGCCGCCGATCGAGCCGGTGTCCGCCGCCACGGCGCGGAAGCCCAGCCCCAGCCGCGTGAAGATGCGGGTGTAGGTTTCGAACATGTTGGCGTATTCCCGCTCCAGGTCCTCGAAGGACGCATGGAAGGAATAGCCGTCCTTCATCGTGAATTCGCGGCCGCGCATGACGCCGAAGCGCGGGCGGATCTCGTCGCGGAACTTTGTCTGGATCTGGTAGAAATGCCTGGGCAGCTGGCGGTAGCTTTTGATCTCGCGGCGCACCACGTCGGTGATGACTTCCTCGTGCGTCGGGCCGATGACGAAATCCCGACTGTGACGATCCTTGAATCTCAGCAGTTCCGGACCGTATTTCTCCCAGCGGTTCGATTCCTGCCAGAGCTCGGCCGGCTGCACGGCGGGCATGAACAGCTCGATGGCGCCGGCCCGGTTCATTTCCTCGCGCACGATGCGCTCGACCTTGCGCACCACGCGCAGGCCCATGGGCATCCAGGTGTAGATGCCGGCGGCGAGCCGCCGGATCATGCCGGCGCGCAGCATGAGTTTCTGGCTGACGACTTCGGCGTCGGCGGGGGCTTCCTTGAGGGTGCTGATGAAGAACTGGCGGGCGCGCATGGTTGGGTTTCGCTGGAAAAAAGGTCATTTTACCGCCGGCGCTTCGCTTTCCACGCTGGCCCGAATGTGAAAGAATCGCCGGCAGACAAACATTTGAAAGTTGCATCATGCTTGATCGTGAAGGCTATCGCCCGAACGTCGGCATCATCCTGGCCAACAGCAAGAACGAGGTTTTCTGGGGAAAGCGGATCCGCGAACACTCCTGGCAGTTCCCGCAAGGGGGCATCAAGAAGGGCGAAACGCCGGAGGAGGCCATGTATCGCGAACTCCAGGAAGAGGTCGGGCTGTTGCCGGATCATGTCCGCATTCTCGGTCGCACCCGCGACTGGCTGCGCTATGACGTGCCAAAGCAGTGGATTCGCCGCGAGTGGCGCGGCACCTACAGGGGCCAGAAGCAGATATGGTTCCTGCTGCGCCTGGTCGGCCGCGATTCCGACGTCAGCCTGCGCGCCTCCGAACACCCGGAATTCGATGCCTGGCGCTGGAGCGATTACTGGGTGCCGCTCGACGCCGTCATCGAGTTCAAGCGCGCCGTCTATGAGCAGGCATTGTCCGAACTGGCCCGGCATCTGTTCCACCGCCCCGCCGACTGCGCGTCGCACGGGGTTTCCCATGACTGGGTTTCGGGATGAGCAGGCTCCCGGCGGTGTTGCGGCGCTGCCTTGTCGGCGGCTGCCTTGCGGCCGTGGCTGCGCATGCCGACATCGGGTTTCGGAATTTCGAAGACCCCGACACGGTGAAATGGGCGGAAGGCGAGTACTCGCTCCCCGCCTATCCCAACGACGGCAACCTGATCGAGTTCTATGTCAGCGCCGTGGCGACGAACCGATTCTTCATCGACAAGGCCAGCCTCTCCGTCGGCAAGGATGGCGTCGCCCGCTATGTCCTGGTGGTCAAAACAGCCGGCGGTGCCACCAACGTGACCTTCGAAGGCATTCGCTGCGGTTACCGGGAATACCGGCTGTATGCGACCGGCCGCGCGGACCGAACGTGGGCGCCGTCGCGCACCGACCAGTGGCGGCCGATCGAAAACAAGCCCGTCAACCGGCACCATGCCGCGCTCGACCGCGAGTTCTTCTGCCCCCTCGGCGTGGCGATCTTCAATGCCGAGGAGGGGATCGAGGCTCTCAGGCTGGGCAGGAACCCCCGCGCGCCGGAACGATAGGGATCAGCCCTCGACGATTTCCCAGTCGTGGGTCATCTCGGCGGTCTTGCCGAGCATGATGGAGGCGGAACAGTACTTTTCCGCCGAAAGCTTGATGGCCCGCTCCACTATGTCGGGTTTCAGGCTCCTGCCCTTCACGATGAAATGGAAATGGATGTGGGTGAAGACCTTCGGGTCGGACTCCGCGCGCTCGGCGGTCAGCCTGACCTCGCAGCCGGTGACTTCCTGGCGGCTGCGCTTGAGGATCAACACCACGTCGAACGATGTGCAGCCGCCGGTGCCGGCCAGCAACAGCTCCATCGGCCTCGGGGCGAGATCGCGCCCGCCGGCTTCCGGCGAGCCGTCCATGGCAACCATGTGCCCGCTGCCGGTCTCGGCGATGAAGCTCATTCCCTCATGCCAGCGTACGGTGCATTCCATAACGGCAACTCCTTGCTGTCAGATGATCGATTGACGCCAAGTTTGACACAGCTTTCCTCTTTCCCGTAGAATGCGCGGCCTTTCAGGTAGTGCCGGCAACCACTCGACCGGCCAGCATGGGATTACACGCCAAATGAAAACATTTTCCGCAAAGCCGCACGAGGTCACGCGCGACTGGTTCGTCGTCGACGCGACGGACAAGGTGCTCGGACGCCTGGCTACCGAGATCGCCCGCCGACTGCGCGGCAAGCACAAGCCGATATTCACGCCGCACGTGGATACGGGCGACTTCATCGTCGTCGTCAACGTCGAGAAGCTGCGCGTGACGGGCAACAAGGCCGAGGACAAGATGTATTACCGCCACTCCGGCTATCCCGGTGGCATCTATGAGACCAACTTCACCAAGCTCCAGCAACGCTTTCCGGGGCGCATCCTCGAGAAGGCCGTTAAGGGCATGCTGCCCAAGGGGCCGCTCGGCTATGCGATGCTGAAGAAAATGAAATGCTACGCCGGCGGCAATCACCCGCACGCGGCGCAGCAGCCCAAAGCCTTGGAAATCTGACAGGAAAAAACATGGCAGCCAATTACTATTACGGCACCGGCCGCCGCAAGACCGCGGTGGCGCGTGTGTTCATGAAGTCCGGCAGCGGCAAGTTCGTTGTCAATGACAAGCCGCTGGACGAGTTCTTTTCCCGCGAAACCGGCCGCATGGTCGTGCGCCAGCCGCTGGAACTGACCCAGCACGCGGCGACGTTCGACATCCTGGTCAATGTCACCGGCGGCGGCGAATCCGGCCAGGCCGGCGCGGTTCGCCACGGCATCACGCGCGCGCTGATCGAGTACGATGCGAGGCTGAAGCCCGCCTTGTCCCAGGCCGGTTTCGTCACCCGCGATGCCCGCGAGGTCGAGCGCAAGAAGGTCGGCTTCCGTAAGGCGCGTCGGCGCAAGCAGTTCTCGAAGCGCTGATCGTTTTCACCGTTTCATTGAAAGCCGCCCGGCGCTGTTTCCCCGGGCGGCTTTTTTGTTGCGCTACCATAGCGCGTTCGAGCGGACATCATTCGGAGCGGATTGGGTATGATCAAGGTGGGCATTGTCGGCGGTACCGGGTACACGGGCGTCGAACTTCTTCGCCTGCTGGCGCAGCATCCCGAAGTCGAACTGGCGGCCATCACTTCCCGCGGCGAAGCGGGGTCGGCGGTGGCGGACATGTTCCCCAGCTTGCGCGGACGGGTTGCGCTGAAGTTCAGCGACCCCCGGGACGCGGCGCTGGCCGACTGCGACATGGTGTTCTTCGCCACGCCCAATGGGATCGCCATGCGGGAGGCGCGTACGCTGCTGGATGCCGGCGTGCGCATCATTGACCTGGCCGCGGATTTTCGCATCCGGGACGTTTCGGTCTGGGAAAAATGGTACGGCATGGCTCATGCCGCGCCCGACCTGGTGTCTGAAGCTGTTTATGGACTGCCGGAGGTGAGCCGGGAGTCCATCCGCACGGCGCGCCTGGTGGCCAATCCCGGCTGCTATCCGACCGCCACTCAGCTGGGCTTGCTGCCGCTGGTCGAGTCTGGCTGCGTCGACCTTGACCATTTGATCGTCGATGCAAAATCGGGGGTTTCGGGTGCCGGACGCAGGGCGGAAACCCATATCCTGTTTGCCGAGGCTTCCGACAGCTTCAGGGCCTACGCCGTTTCCGGCCATCGCCATCTGCCGGAGATGCGTCAGGGGCTGGCGCGTGCCGCCGGCCGCGAGGTGGGCCTGACGTTCGTCCCCCACCTGACGCCCATGATCCGGGGAATACACGCGACGCTGTATGCCCGCATCACCCGGGAGGAAGATTTCCAGGCCTTGTTCGAGCGCCGCTACGCGGGTGAGCCCTTCGTGGATGTATTGCCGCCCAAGTCCCATCCCGACACGCGCTCGGTGCGCGCCGCCAACTTCTGCCGCGTTGCCGTGCACCGGCCCCAGGGCGGAGATACGCTGGTGGTGCTGTCGGTGATCGACAACTTGGTCAAGGGTGCTGCCGGCCAGGCGGTGCAAAATATGAACCTCATGTTCGGCTTCGACGAATGCTTGGGCCTTTCCCAGGTTCCCATCCTGCCTTGACGCTGCGTCGTCTGCGCGGGCGCTTCGGCATTTCGGCGCCGAGGGTGGCCGTGCGCACCCATCTGCCCTGGCATTGGCGGGCACTGGCGATCGCCGCAATTGTGACAGCCGCCTTGGCGCTGGCGGGCTGGATTTATGACGCAGGCCGACGCTTCGCAGGATTCGACCGCAGCATAACCGAGCAGGAGATCGGCATGCTGCGCGATCAGGTGACGCAGATGGAAGCCGAGGCGATCTGGTTGCGAAGCGCGGTCAATGCGAGTGAGAGCAAGCTTCAGATCGAGCGTACGGCCCTGCAGCAGCTGACGGATCAAGTCAGCGCGCTCGAAGGGGAAAACGCCCGGCTTAAGGAGGAACTGGCCATATTCGAGAATCTGGCGCGAGGCGATGATAAGGCCGGCGAACCAACCATCAGCCGTTTGCATGTCGAGCCCGATGCCGTTGCCGGGCAGTACCGCTATCGTTTTCTGGTCGCCCAGCAGGGGGCGCAAAATGGGCGGGAGTTTAAGGGCAGGCTTCAGATTGTGGCTACCCTGCGACAGGGAAGTGGTGCTACCATCGCCGTCATCCCGGACCCGAGTGACCCAGAAGCTGTCAAGTATGCCGTCAACTTCCGCAGCTTTCGCCGTCTGGAGGGAGTCTTCAGGACGCCGGCAGGTGCTGTTGTCACGAGCGTGGAAGTTCGCCTTGTCCAGGAGGGTAACGTCAAGGCTGCCAAGCGCGTCAGTCTATGAGAGGATCGATTCATGATATTCCATAAAACCAGCAAACCGCAGACACGGATCGACAGCTTGATCGGTGCTGGTACCGTGATTACGGGCGATATCACCTATTCGGGCGGCCTTCGCGTCGATGGCGAAGTCAAGGGCAACGTGCGATCGACCGACGAGCAACCGAGCACGCTGGTGATCAGCGAGCACGCTCGTATCGAGGGCGAGATCAGCGTATCCCATCTGGTCATTAATGGCACGGTGATCGGCCCGGTCCATTCCAGCGAGTTCCTGGAACTCCAGACGCGGGCGCGAGTCACGGGCGATATGGAATACAACACCATCGAAATGCATTTGGGCGCCGTCGTCCAAGGGCGCCTGGTACATCAGGGGACACCCGCCAAGACGGCGGTGGAACTGAAGCTGGCTTCGAGCAATTGACCCGGCCCGCCAGCGATAAAACAATCGGGCAACCCACCCCCACAGGAGAGAACCATGAATGCACCATTGAACTTCACCGACAGCGCCGCCAACAAGGTCAGGGAGCTGATCCAGGAGGAGGGCAATCCGGAACTGAAGCTGCGCGTCTTCGTGACGGGCGGCGGCTGCTCCGGTTTCCAGTACGGATTCACCTTCGACGAGGTTGCCAACGATGACGACACGGCGATGGAAAAGAACGGCGTCACCCTGCTGATCGATCCGATGAGCTACCAGTACTTGGTCGGCGCGGAAATCGACTACACCGAGGGCCTGGAGGGCTCGCAGTTCGTGATCAAGAACCCGAACGCCGCCAGCACGTGCGGTTGCGGTTCTTCCTTCTCGCCCGGCGGCAGCTGCGGCGGATGATCCTTCATCAGGCCGGATAAACAGCCCCCAGCATCCTTTCTCCACGAGCCCCCGTCACCTCGGGCAGATTGCCCGGCAGTCCCAGGAGGGAGCGCCGGGCCAGCCAGGCAAAGGCGATGGCTTCCACCCAGTCCGCCGGCAGGCCCAGGACATCGGTTGTAGCGATTCGGACCGAAGGCAGCCGAGCAGACAGCTCACCGAGCAACGCGGTGTTTCGGGCGCCGCCGCCGCAGACGAACAATTCTTCCGGATTCCCGCACCAGCGGCCGATGGCATCGGCGATGCCGGTTGCCGTAAGGGCGGCCAGGGTGGTCTGAACATCTTCCGGCGATTCCTCCCCCGAGAGCATCGACTCGAGCCAGCCCAGATTGAACTGTTCCCGACCACAGCTCTTCGGGGGACGCGTTTCGAAAAACGGATGTGCGACCAGCCGCGCCAGCAGCTCGGGCAGCGCCTTGCCGCTGCCCCCCCACTGGCCGTCCTGATCAAAAGGTTTGCACTGGCAGCGGTGAATCCAGGCGTCCAGGAGCATGTTGCCGGGGCCGCAGTCGAAGCCGCCCGTGGGCCGCCCGGGTGCCAGATCGGTGATGTTGGCGATGCCGCCGATGTTCAGGATGATCCGGTGCCGATCGGGAATGCGAAAGACCGCATCATGGAACGCCGGCACCAGCGGCGCACCCTGGCCGCCCGCGGCGATATCGCGGCTGCGGAAATCGGCGACGACGGTGATCCCGGCCAGTTCGACCAGCAGGGCCGGATTGTTCAGCTGGAGCGTATAGCCCTCGGCCGGCGCGTGGCGGATGGTTTGACCATGGCAGCCGATGGCGCGAACTTTTGTCGACGGCATGTTCGACGCGGTCAGCAGCTTCCGGACGGCATCCGCGTATTTCCTCGCGAGCCGGTTGGCAACCCGCCCCGCCCGCGCGATCTCATTTTCGCCCGGTTCGTGCAGCGCCAGGACTTCGGCCTTCAGATCGTCCGGATAGGGCTGGTAATGGGTGGCGAGGCAGGCGGGGGTGCCGACAGGAGAAAAATCAACGAGAGCGGCATCGACGCCATCTAGGCTGGTGCCGGACATCAGCCCGACATAGAGATCGCCAGACACTACTCCAGCAGGGCCAGATTGGCGCCGCGAATCAGATCGATGCGTGCGAGCACCCCCTGCGCCTGCTCGCGGAAACGGGGCAATTGATGGGATGCGAGAGGCGGTGCGCTGGGCAGGGCAACGGCCAGCGGGTTCTGATGTGCGCCATTGACGCGGAATTCGTAATGGAGATGGGGACCGGTGGCCAGGCCGGTTGCCCCCACGTAAGCGATTACATCCCCCTGCCCGACACGTCCCCCTTTCCTGATTCCTGAGGCGAACCGCGAAAGATGGCCATACAGCGTCGTATAGCGGCTCTGGTGGCGCAGGATGACCACCTTGCCATAGCCGCCCTGGACACCCGCGAATTCCACGACGCCATCGCCCGTAGCCCTGATCCGCGTGCCTGTCGGGGCGCCGTAATCGATGCCATTGTGGGCGCGCCACTTCTGCAAGACAGGATGGAAACGGGCAGAAGTGAAACCGGATGTGATGCGGGAAAATTCGAGGGGCGATCGAAGGAATGCCTTGCGGATGTTCTTGCCGTCGGCCGTATAGTAGCCGCCGCGCCCCTCCTCGCCCTCGAACCAGACCGCTTGGTAGGCCCGACCATCATTGACGAACTCGGCGGCCAGGATTCGCCCCGTGCGGACTGGTTTGCCCAGATGGCTGATGGATTCATACACCACCGAGAAGCGGTCGCCCTTGCGGATGTCCCGATGGAAGTCGATGTCGCCGCCAAAAATATCGGCCAGGCCGGTTGCCACGCTGTCCGGAATGTCCGCGGCGTCGGTGGCGCCGAACAGGGAATGGTGAATCTCCGCGGACTTCAGCAGAACGCGGGTCTCCAGGTGGAGGGGTTGTTCGGCAAGGTCAAAGCCATCTCCGCGTTTCTCGATGAACAGCGCCTGATCCTTGCCGCCGTTCAGGGGGAAAATCAAGGACTCAAGCCCGCCCTGGCCGTTTATGCGGGCAGTGACATTCTTGCCCGGGCTCAATTGGCGGAAGATCGCGTCGGCATCCTTGTTGCCGTGCAGGAACTCGAGGGCGTTTCCTTCGTGCACGCCGAGCCGCGCCAAGAGGCCGGCAACCGTGTCGCCGCGCCGGATGCGCTCTTCGCGCACGAAACCGTCGGCGGCGCTGTCGATGGCATCGAGGCCGGGCAGTGCGATATTTTCGACAACCGTTCGCCGTATGTCCTGAAGTTCCGTGCCTGTTGGCGCCGTTCCAAATGAAGCGGCAACCATGCCGAAGATGGAGATGCCGGCGACGCCCGCCAATGACCAGAACGGCACCGGCCTTGCCGCGTGGCGTGCATGGAGTTGCGCTAGAATCCGCCTCTTGTAATTCAATTTGCGGCCGGCCGAGAGAAAATTTGGCCGAGTGTAGCAAAAATCCAAAAAATCGGGTCTAGGCAGGTAATGATCGACATCGAATCCCAACTGGCGCTTGTCAAGCGTGGCGCCGACGAGCTCTTGATCGAGGCGGACCTGATCGAAAAACTAAAGGATGGCAGACCCCTGAGGGTCAAGGCCGGCTTCGATCCCACTGCGCCCGACCTGCATCTAGGGCACACGGTACTGATCAACAAGCTGCGCCATTTCCAGGAACTTGGCCATCATGTCATGTTCCTGATCGGCGATTTCACGGGCATGATCGGCGATCCGACGGGCAAAAACGCCACCCGTCCGCCCTTATCGAGGGAACAGATTCTCGCGAATGCGCAGACCTACCGGGAGCAGGTATTCAAGATCCTCGATCCGGAAAAGACCGAAATCTGCCTCAATTCGACCTGGTTCGAGCCGATCGGCGCCGCCGGGATGATCAAGCTGGCGGCGCTGCACACCGTGGCTCGCATGCTGGAGCGCGATGATTTCTCGAAACGCTATGCCGGCGGACAGCCCATCGCCATCCATGAATTTCTCTATCCGCTGTGCCAGGGTTACGACTCCGTGGCCATGAAGTCGGATGTGGAACTGGGCGGCACCGACCAGAAATTCAACCTGCTGGTGGGACGCGAATTGCAGAAGCACTACGGCCAGCCGCCCCAGTGCGTCCTGATGATGCCTCTTCTGGAAGGGCTGGACGGCGTCAATAAGATGTCCAAGTCCCTGGGTAACTACATTGGCATCGCCGAACCGCCGAAGGAAATTTTCGGCAAGCTGATGTCGGTGTCTGACGACCTGATGTGGCGCTACTTCGACCTGCTCTCGTTTCGCGGCAGCGGCGAGATCGCCCGGCTCCGGAAAGAGGTTGCAGAGGGACGCAACCCACGCGACGTGAAGGTGATGCTGGCCCAGGAAATCGTTGCCAGGTTCCACTCCAAAAGAGAGGCAGAGGAGGCGTTGGCGGACTTCGAGGCGCGATTTCAGCGCGGCGCCCTGCCCGATGACATGCCGGAGTTGTCGGTTGTCGCGGCACCGGTTGCGCAGGTACTGAAGCAGGCGGGCCTAGCGGCCAGCACATCCGAGGCGCTGCGCCTGATCGATGGCGGCGGCGTGCGCATCAATGGAGAAAAAGTGGACGACAAATGCCTCTTCCTTGGTGCCGGCGAGACTGTCGTCCTCCAGGTGGGCAAGCGCAAGTTCGCTCGCATCACGCTAACCTGAAACTTTTTTTCACAAAGTGTTGACCGGCGAGTTTCAGTCCGTATAATGCGCGGCTCTTCGCTGCCCCAAGGCAGCCGTTCTTTAAAAACAAACAGCCGATAGGTGTAGGTGCTTGCCGAGCCTGAGGTAGTGACAGGGGGTTTCCTGACATCGAAGGGAGGCTCTGGTGCCGGAAGGCATCGTCCCATGGGATGGTCACTGCTGATGCTTCATAAAACTGCAAGGCACTTACACGAAGAAAGAAGAGGAGGTTGAATGCAAATTCAGCCTCTGGGATTCGTTTGAGTGAGAGTAAAAGAGATTGAACTGAAGAGTTTGATCCTGGCTCAGATTGAACGCTGGCGGAATGCTTTACACATGCAAGTCGAGCGGCAGCGCGGGGCAACCTGGCGGCGAGCGGCGAACGGGTGAGTAATGCATCGGAACGTACCCTGACGTGGGGGATAACACATCGAAAGATGTGCTAATACCGCATGTGACCTGAGGGTGAAAGCGGGGGATTGGAAACGACCTCGCGCGACAGGAGCGGCCGATGCCGGATTAGCTAGTTGGTAGGGTAAAGGCCTACCAAGGCGACGATCCGTAGCGGGTCTGAGAGGACGACCCGCCACACTGGGACTGAGACACGGCCCAGACTCCTACGGGAGGCAGCAGTGGGGAATTTTGGACAATGGGCGCAAGCCTGATCCAGCCATTCCGCGTGAGTGAAGAAGGCCTTCGGGTTGTAAAGCTCTTTCGGCAGGGAAGAAACGGCCTTGGCTAATACCTGGGGTTAATGACGGTACCTGAAGAAGAAGCACCGGCTAACTACGTGCCAGCAGCCGCGGTAATACGTAGGGTGCGAGCGTTAATCGGAATTACTGGGCGTAAAGCGTGCGCAGGCGGTTTTGTAAGACAGCTGTGAAATCCCCGGGCTCAACCTGGGAACTGCGGTTGTGACTGCAAGACTTGAGTGCGGCAGAGGGGGGTGGAATTCCACGTGTAGCAGTGAAATGCGTAGAGATGTGGAGGAACACCGATGGCGAAGGCAGCCCCCTGGGTCGACACTGACGCTCATGCACGAAAGCGTGGGGAGCAAACAGGATTAGATACCCTGGTAGTCCACGCCCTAAACGATGCCAACTAGGTGTTGGGGAAGGAGACTTCCTTAGTACCGAAGCTAACGCGTGAAGTTGGCCGCCTGGGGAGTACGGTCGCAAGATTAAAACTCAAAGGAATTGACGGGGACCCGCACAAGCGGTGGATGATGTGGATTAATTCGATGCAACGCGAAAAACCTTACCTACCCTTGACATGCCAGGAACTTGGTAGAGATACCTTGGTGCCCGAAAGGGAGCCTGGACACAGGTGCTGCATGGCTGTCGTCAGCTCGTGTCGTGAGATGTTGGGTTAAGTCCCGCAACGAGCGCAACCCTTGTCATTAGTTGCCATCATTCAGTTGGGCACTCTAATGAGACTGCCGGTGACAAACCGGAGGAAGGTGGGGATGACGTCAAGTCCTCATGGCCCTTATGGGTAGGGCTTCACACGTCATACAATGGTCGGTACAGAGGGTTGCCAAGCCGCGAGGTGGAGCCAATCCCAGAAAGCCGATCGTAGTCCGGATCGGAGTCTGCAACTCGACTCCGTGAAGTCGGAATCGCTAGTAATCGTGGATCAGCATGCCACGGTGAATACGTTCCCGGGTCTTGTACACACCGCCCGTCACACCATGGGAGTGGGTTTCACCAGAAGTAGGTAGTCTAACCGCGAGGGGGGCGCTTACCACGGTGGGATTCATGACTGGGGTGAAGTCGTAACAAGGTAGCCGTATCGGAAGGTGCGGCTGGATCACCTCCTTTCTAGAGCGCAAGGTTTAGCAAGTGCCTACAACCTATCGGTTGTTTTGAACACAGACAGCACGGGTCTGTAGCTCAGCTGGTTAGAGCACCGTCTTGATAAGGCGGGGGTCGTTGGTTCGAACCCAACCAGACCCACCAACATCAGGGGGATTAGCTCAGCTGGGAGAGCACCTGCTTTGCAAGCAGGGGGTCGTCGGTTCGATCCCGTCATCCTCCACCAAGAACGGATATCCAAGTGACGACACTTCGATATCGGTTTTTAGCCGAAGGCTGTTTGATCTTTAACAAACTGGAAGAAGTAAAGTGTTCCGATCTGATGGAAATTGGGTCGGACATGGGTTGTGATTGCATTCTTGGCGCCGCTTGCGAACCGGCGGTGGCGTCAAAACAAGCGCGAGTTGTACCTAGACGGAGAGGCCTGAAGGGATTCAGGGCTCAAGGTTATAGGGTCAAGTGAATAAGTGCATGTGGTGGATGCCTTGGCGATTACAGGCGATGAAGGACGTTGTAGCGTGCGAAAAGCTTCGGTTAGCCCGCAAACAGGCTTTGATCCGGAGATGTCCGAATGGGGAAACCCGGCCCGCGAGGGTCATCCCTGGCTGAATACATAGGCCAGAGGAGGCGAACGCAGCGAACTGAAACATCTAAGTAGCTGCAGGAACAGAAATCAACCGAGATTCCCCCAGTAGTGGCGAGCGAAAGGGGACCAGCCTGCAAGAGATAACGCTTATGTTAGTGGAACGACCTGGAAAGGTTGGCCGTAGAGGGTGATAGCCCCGTACGCGAAAACATAGGCGCGAGACTGAGCTTGCGACAAGTAGGGCGGGGCACGTGAAACCCTGTCTGAACATGGGGGGACCATCCTCCAAGGCTAAATACTCGTAATCGACCGATAGTGAACCAGTACCGTGAGGGAAAGGCGAAAAGAACCCCGGGAGGGGAGTGAAATAGATCCTGAAACCGCATGCATACAAACAGTGGGAGCGGACTTGTTCCGTGACTGCGTACCTTTTGTATAATGGGTCAGCGACTTACGTTCAGTAGCGAGCTTAACCGAATAGGGGAGGCGCAGCGAAAGCGAGTCTGAATAGGGCGATTCAGTTGCTGGGCGTAGACCCGAAACCAGATGATCTACCCATGGCCAGGATGAAGGTGGGGTAACACCCACTGGAGGTCCGAACCCACTAGTGTTGAAAAACTAGGGGATGAGCTGTGGGTAGGGGTGAAAGGCTAAACAAATCTGGAAATAGCTGGTTCTCCCCGAAAACTATTTAGGTAGTGCCTCATATGGACACTTCCGGGGGTAGAGCACTGTAATGGTTGGTGGGGTCGTTTAGATCTACGCCGCCATAGCAAACTCCGAATACCGGAAAGTGATGTATGGGAGACAGACGGTGGGTGCTAACGTTCATCGTCAAGAGGGAAACAACCCAGACCGCCAGCTAAGGTCCCCAAGCCATGGTTAAGTGGAAAACGAGGTGGGAAGGCACAGACAGCCAGGAGGTTGGCTTAGAAGCAGCCATCCTTTAAAGAAAGCGTAATAGCTCACTGGTCGAGTCGTCCTGCGCGGAAGATGTAACGGGGCTCAAACCATGCACCGAAGCTGCGGATGTGTGCGTTCCACTTTAGTTCATTCGAAGTTGAAAGCTTGACCGCGCGAAGCGCGGGCAAAGCGCCCCCTCAGTACGAGTCGAGGGGCGAGTGAGTTAAAGGGAACGCACATATGGTAGGGGAGCGTTCTGTAGGTCTGTGAAGGTGTCCCGGGAGGGATGCTGGAGATATCAGAAGTGCGAATGCTGACATGAGTAGCGATAAAGCGTGTGAAAAGCACGCTCGCCGAAAGCCCAAGGTTTCCTGCGCAACGTTCATCGGCGCAGGGTGAGTCGGCCCCTAAGGCGAGGCCGAAAGGCGTAGTCGATGGGAAACGGGTCAATATTCCCGTACCGATCTGTAATGCGATGGGGGGACGGAGAAGGTTAGCTCGGCCGGGTGTTGGACGTCCCGGTTTAAGCGTGTAGGCGTGCTGCATAGGCAAATCCGTGCGGCTTAGTCGAGGCGTGATGACGAGGGTCCATTGGACCTGAAGTGAGTGATACCCTGCTTCCAGGAAAAGCCTCTAAGCTTCAGTTACAGATTGACCGTACCGCAAACCGACACAGGTGGGCAGGATGAAAATTCTAAGGCGCTTGAGAGAACCCAGGAGAAGGAACTCGGCAAATTGACACCGTAACTTCGGGATAAGGTGTGCCCTGGTAGGTTGTAGCGCCTTGCGCGTGAAGGCCGAAGGGGTTGCAAAGAATCGGTGGCTGCGACTGTTTAACAAAAACACAGCACTCTGCAAAGACGAAAGTCGACGTATAGGGTGTGACGCCTGCCCGGTGCCGGAAGGTTAAGTGATGGGGTGCAAGCTCTTGATCGAAGCCCCGGTAAACGGCGGCCGTAACTATAACGGTCCTAAGGTAGCGAAATTCCTTGTCGGGTAAGTTCCGACCTGCACGAATGGCGTAACGATGGCCACACTGTCTCCTCTTGGGACTCAGCGAAGTTGAAGTGTTTGTGAAGATGCAATCTCCCCGCGGCTAGACGGAAAGACCCCATGAACCTTTACTGTAGCTTTGCATTGGACTTTGACGGGACTTGTGTAGGATAGGTGGGAGGCTGTGAGGCGTGGTCGCCAGATCGCGCGGAGCCAACCTTGAAATACCACCCTGGTGTCGTTGAGGTTCTAACCTTGGACCGTGAATCCGGTTCGGGGACCGTGCATGGCAGGCAGTTTGACTGGGGCGGTCTCCTCCCAAAGGGTAACGGAGGAGTACGAAGGTCTTCTAGGTACGGTCGGACATCGTACTGATAGTGCAATGGCAAAAGAAGGCTTGACTGCGAGACCCACAAGTCGAGCAGGTGCGAAAGCAGGTCATAGTGATCCGGTGGTTCTGTATGGAAGGGCCATCGCTCAACGGATAAAAGGTACTCTGGGGATAACAGGCTGATTCCGCCCAAGAGTTCATATCGACGGCGGAGTTTGGCACCTCGATGTCGGCTCATCACATCCTGGGGCTGTAGTCGGTCCCAAGGGTATGGCTGTTCGCCATTTAAAGTGGTACGTGAGCTGGGTTCAAAACGTCGTGAGACAGTTTGGTCCCTATCTGCCGTGGGCGCTGGAGATTTGACGGGGGCTGCTCCTAGTACGAGAGGACCGGAGTGGACGTACCTCTGGTGGACCGGTTGTGACGCCAGTCGCATTGCCGGGTAGCTAAGTGCGGAAGAGATAAACGCTGAAAGCATCTAAGCGTGAAACTTGCCTGAAGATGAGATCTCCCGGGGGCTCGACCCCCCTGAAGGGTCGTCCTAGACCAGGACGTTGATAGGCTGGGTGTGGAAGCGCAGCAATGCGTTGAGCTGACCAGTACTAATTGCCCGTGCGGCTTGACCCTATAACCTTGAGTGACCCCACTCAATACAACACGCGATGCCTCAATCGCAACCCCATTGCTTTACTTCTCCCAGATCAGGTGCCCCGGCTGCAAGCCATGCTTCCCCCAGGGCACACCCTTTACGTCTGGTGCCCATAGCGTCCCGGAACCACCCCTTCCCTTCCCGAACAGGACCGTGAAACAGGACCGCGCCAATGATATTGCCCTTCCCGGGTGAGAAAGTAGGTCAGCGCCAGACTCCCCTAGAAAGCAAAAAAGCCCGTCAGTGATCTGACGGGCTTTTTTGTTGGGCATCGCCCGGACAATCCTGCTCAGAGTAAGACCAAGTTGTCCCGGTGTATGAGTTCTTCTTCGTCAAGGTATCCGAGGATTCCCTCGATTTCCTGGGTGCCGTGGCGTGCGATGCGGCGTGCTTCGGAACTGGAATAGTTGATGAGCCCCCGGGCAACCTCCCCGCCTTCCGGGGTTCGACAGGCCACGGCGGCCCCTCGCCCGAAATCTCCCTCGACCGTCAGGACGCCAATTGAAAGCAGGCTGCGTCCATCCTTCAGCGCCTTGAGGGCGCCGGCGTCGAGAACCAGACTGCCGGCCAGTTGCAGATGATCGGCAAGCCATTGCTTTCGGGCCGCCAGCGGCGAATCAGTGGCGAAAAGCAGCGTGCCGATCTCCTCGCCATGGACGGCCCGCAGCAGCGAATCCGTCTCCCGCCCGCTGACGATCAGGGTATGGGCGCCGCTTCGGGCCGCCCGCTGCGCCGCCCGCACCTTGGTGATCATGCCGCCCTTGCTGATGGCGCTGCCGGCGCCGCCGGCCATCGATTCATATCGCCGATCATCGGCGCGGCCCTCGGCAATCAGCGTCGCATCGGGATCGACCCTGGGATCGGCGCTGTACAGCCCCTTCTGGTCGGTCAGGATGACCAGTGCGTCCGCTTCGATCAGGTTGGCGACCAGGGCGCCAAGCGTATCGTTGTCGCCGAACCTGATTTCGTCGGTGACGACGGTGTCGTTCTCGTTGATGATGGGCACCACGCCGAGATCGAGAAGAGCCTGGAGCGTGGACTTCGCATTCAGGTAGCGCGTGCGGTCGGCGAGGTCGTCGTGAGTGAGCAGAATCTGGGCTGCCTTCAGGCCATGCTTGCCGAAGGTGCTTTCATAGGCTTGGGCCAGGCCCATCTGGCCAACAGCAGCCGCCGCCTGGAGATCGTGCATCGCATGGGGGCGTGCTTTCCATCCAAGTTTTTGCATGCCGGCGGCAATGGCGCCGGAAGAAACCAGCAGGACCTGCCGTCCCTCCCCATGCAGCATGGCGATCTGGCGCGCGCAGTCGGTAATGAAATCGCGGGACAGGCCTTCGCCGTTGCTGGTGACCAGCGCGCTACCGACCTTGACGACGAGGCGCCTACTCTGGGATATCCTGGTTCGCATGGGAGCGGGCTCGTTCAAGATGCTCCATGATAGCGAAAGACAGCTCGCGGCAGCCGGCGCCGTCGATGGCGGAAATGACGAAATGCCGCGCGCCCCTGCCGTAGCCTTTCACCAGCGCAGCGATGCGCGCCTTGCGCTCCTCTTCCGGCACGAGGTCGATCTTGTTGACCACCAGCCAGCGCGGCTTCCCGTAGAGCGCCTCGTCATATTTCTTCAGTTCCTTGAGAATGGCCTTGGCGTCGCGCACCGGATTCGCCTCCGGATCGAAGGGCGCGATATCCACGAGATGAAGCAGCAGCCCGGTGCGCTGAAGGTGCTTGAGAAAGCGATGGCCCAGCCCGGCGCCCTCGGCGGCGCCCTCGATCAGTCCGGGGATATCGGCGATGACGAAACTTCGGTTGTGGTCGACGCGCACCACGCCGAGATTCGGATGCAGGGTGGTGAAGGGATAGTCGGCCACCTTGGGTTTCGCCGCGGATACGGCGCGGATGAAAGTGGACTTGCCGGCGTTGGGCAGGCCCAGGAGGCCGACGTCGGCGAGCACCTTGAGCTCCAGTTGCAGTTCTCGCCGTTCGCCCTCGCCGCCCGGCGTGCATTGCCGCGGCGCCCGGTTGGTACTCGACTTGAAGTGGAGGTTCCCCAATCCACCCTGACCGCCCTTGGCGATCAGGGCGCGCTTGCCGTCCGCATCGAGGTCGGCGATGGCCTCCCCGGTGGAAAGATCGGTGAACGTCGTTCCGACCGGCACGTGCAACTCCATATCCTCGCCGCCCTTGCCGTAGCAATCCGAACCGCGACCGTTTTCGCCACGCTCGGCGCGAAAGACTCGCGTGTAGCGGAAATCAATCAGGGTATTCAGGTTGCGGTCGGCCACCGCCCAGATGCTGCCGCCGCGGCCACCGTCGCCGCCGTCCGGCCCGCCGCGCGGAATGAATTTTTCGCGGCGGAACGAAGCCACGCCATTGCCGCCATCGCCGGCAATGACTTCAATCCTGGCTTCGTCGAAGAATTTCATGGGAGCAAAAACAAAAAAGCCCTATCGCGGGGATAGGGCTTTTTGCACAAAAGATGCGATGCCCGTTCAGGCTGCGGCCGGGACGATGCGGACAGTCCTGCGCTTTGCCGCACCCTTGAGCGCGAATTCGACGGTCCCTGTCACCTTCGCAAACAGAGTGTGGTCCTTGCCGATGCCGACGTTTTCGCCCGCATGGAACTGGGTGCCGCGCTGGCGAACGATAATGCTGCCGGCGTTGATGAGCTGGCCGCCGTAACGCTTCACGCCCAGGCGCTTTGATTCCGAGTCGCGGCCGTTGCGGGAACTGCCGCCTGCCTTTTTATGTGCCATGGTTGATGACTCCTATTAGACCGAGATCGCGCCGATCTGGATCTCTGTGTAATTCTGGCGATGGCCCTGATGCTTCTGGTAGTGCTTGCGCCGGCGCATCTTGAATATCTTGACCTTGTCGTGCCGGCCTTGCGCGATGATCTTTGCCGTGACGCTGGCGCCTGCGACGAGCGGAGAGCCGATCTTGACGGACTCGCCGCCTTCGCCAACCCCTCCGACCATGAGCACCTGGTCAAGCGTGATTTCCGCGCCCACTTCTGCCGGTATCTGTTCTACCTTAATCTTTTCGCCGGCCGCGACGCGATACTGCTTGCCGCCGGTTTTTATGACCGCATACATGATGGACTCCGTTAAAGAGCATTGAAGAGCGCGGCATTCTACATCGGCAACCCATTCAGGTCAAAGACTAAAATGGGCGCATTGACGCCACCCGGCGGCGCGCCTACCATCGCGCCTCTTGCCTTCTGTGCCCAACCATAGCGTGAACATCTCATCCCTCTACTCCCTGATCGCCGAGGACATGCGCGCCGTCGATGCGGTCATTCGTACGCGCCTGCACTCGGACGTGGTGCTGGTGCGCCAGGTGGCGGAGTATATCGTCGCCGCCGGCGGCAAGCGCATGCGGCCGGCGCTGGTGCTTCTGGCGGCCGGCGCCGTCGGCTACCAGGGGAAGCGGCATCATGACCTGGCGGCCGTGGTGGAATTCATCCACACAGCCACGCTGCTGCACGACGACGTGGTCGACGAGTCCGAACTGCGCCGGGGACGTGGCACCGCCAACGCACTCTTCGGCAACGCCGCCAGCGTTCTGGTGGGCGATTTCCTGTATTCCCGCGCTTTCCAGATGATGGTCGGCATCGGCAGCATGCGGATCATGGAGGTGCTGGCCGACGCCACCAACACCATCGCCGAGGGCGAGGTGCTGCAACTGATGAACTGCCACAACGCCGACATCGGCGTCGAGGAATACCTGCAAGTCATCCGCTACAAGACCGCCAAGCTTTTCGAGGCGGCCGGACGCCTTGGCGCCATCATCGGAGGGGCGAATCCCGCGGTGGAGGAGGGCCTGGCCCGCTACGGCATGCACTTGGGCACCGCCTTCCAGCTTGTCGACGACGTGCTCGACTATTCCGGCGAGGAGGCCGAGACGGGCAAGCATCTGGGCGACGACCTGGCGGAGGGCAAGCCGACCCTGCCCCTGATCCATGTCATGAAGCATGGAACGCAGGAGCAGTCGACCTGCGTGCGCAAGGCCATCGAGGAAGGCGGGCGCGAGGGATTTGCCGCGGTTCTTGAAGCGGTCAGGGCCACGGGTGCCCTCGATGCGGCCCGCGTGCACGCCGAAGCGGAAGCGGCGGCGGCGGTCTCGGCGCTTTCCGAACTGCCCGCTTCAACTTGCAAGGACGCTCTGATACAATCCGCGTCCTTTGCCGTCACCCGCCGGCACTGAGGACAGTTTCAAATTTCGGGGTGTAGCTCAGCCTGGTAGAGTACTGCGTTCGGGACGCAGGAGTCGGAGGTTCGAATCCTCTCACCCCGACCAGGTTTCCAAAAAAGCCGGCAATGCCGGCTTTTTTCTTGCCTGCGCCGACTTTATCCGCCGGCCAGCGGCGAGTTTCTCCAGAAAAAACATGGGGGAAAGTATGGCTTGATCCGGTTTTACCGCAGTCGGTGACGCGGCTATTATGGGGGCAATTTGCCCGTTGCCTGCCATCCATGTGCGATTGCGGTTTGTGTTCAGTGTCTTGTCGGAGCCAGTGAATGGGGTATTTCGGATTCGGCTGGCGTGACGGTGTCCTGCTGATAGCGGCGCTGACCGCGGTGTATTTGGCGCTGTCATTGCTGAAGCTGGCGCAGTTGCGGCGGCATCGGACGCCTTCCGATGAGGCGGTGCATTCGCCGGCCATTGCCGCGCCGCCGCAATTCATGGATTTTCCTCCGGCGGCTCCCGCCATTCCCGACCCCGATCCAACGGAGGCGCCGGCGTCCTTTGGCGACCGGCTGGCGGCGAGGGTGGGGTTCGATGATGAAATGGAAAGGCTGCGCGGCGAGGTGGAGTCGCTGCGACGGGAGGTGGCTGAACTCCGGGCGGCCCGCCGCGTTTCCCCGCAATATTCCGATGCGATGGCCTTGGCCCAGCGCGGCTACGATGCCCGCGGCATTGCCGCCGAATGCGGCATTTCGGTCGGCGAGGCGGAACTGGTGTCGGCCCTGAGCCGCAATGCGGCCAATATTGATGACGAGGTGAGCGATGGCGGAGACGACCGAGACACGGCAACAGGATTCGCGGGACGATAGCCCCGATACCGAGGAGGACATGAGAAAGGCGCTCCTGAAGCGGGCCGCCATTGCGGGTGTACTCGTCGTGGCCCTGCTGGGCGGCCTCGCGCTGTTCGACGCCCTGTACATGCCGCCGGCCGGAGAACCGGCCGTCCGGACGGCCGCCCTGCCGCCCGCTCCGGCACCGGAGGCGGCGAAGCCGGCCGAGCCGGAGGCTCAGACGGAAGAAACCGCGGCGGAGAAGGAAGAAATTGCGGCCGAACCTGAACGGACCTCGGCCCCCTTGGTCAGCCTGCCGCCCGCCAAGACGGAAAGGCCGCTGACGCCCCCCGCGCATGCTCGCCCGGCCGCAGTCCGGCCGAGCGAGCCAATGGCGGTGATCCGGAAGCCGGAACCGGCGCGCGAACTCGCCCGGCATGCCCCCCCATCGCGGCCGTTGACCCGCGTGGCCGAGACGACTCGCCAGTACGTCGTGCAGATGGGCGTGTTCAATAACGTGGCGAACGCGGAGGAATTGCGATCAAAGCTCGAGGCGGCCGGCGTCCCGACGCAGATCGAGGCACGCGTGCAGGTCGGGCCGTTCGCGACGCGCCAGGAAGCCGAACTCGCGCGTGAGAAGTTGCGCAGCCTCGGCATGGAGAGCGGCATCCTCGTGGGCATGCGCAAATGAGCCGCAAGATCGTTTCAACCCACGCCGCCCCCGCCGCCATCGGCATCTATTCCCAGGCCGTGCAGGCCGGCAACACGGTCTATATGTCGGGCCAGATCGGCCTCGATCCGGTGACGATGCAGGTGGTGGAAGGCATCGACGCCCAGATCGTGCGCGTCTTCGAGAACCTCAAGGCCGTGGCCGTGGCGGCCGGCGCCACGCTCGACGACGCGGTCAAATTCAATATCTACCTGACCGACCTCGCCCACTTCGCGATGGTCAACGAGGTGATGGCCCGATATGTGAAAGAACCCTACCCGGCTCGGGCGGCGGTCGGCGTGGCGAGCCTGCCGCGCGGCGCCCTGGTCGAGGCGGACGCGATCCTGGTCGTTGGCTGACAACGTCCCCCAAGCCGAAAAGCTGGCGCGCCTCGGCCTGCGCACGGAGGCCGACCTCGTCCTGCACCTGCCGTTGCGCTACGAGGACGAGACTCGTGTCACCGCCGTTCGCGACGCCATTCCCGGCGTTGCCACGCAGTTCGAGGTGGAGATCATCTCCTGCGAGATCGCCTATCGTCCGCGCCGGCAGCTCATCAGCAAGACGCGCGATGATTCCGGTGCTCTTCTGCTGCGATTCCTGAACTTCTATCCGAGCCAGCAGAAGGCACTGGCGGCCGGGGCGCGGCTGCGCGTGTTCGGTGAGCCGCGCGGCGGTCTATTCGGCACGGAGATCGTCCATCCGCGCTTCCGCGTCCTGCGCGGCGACGAGCCCCTGCCCGACCGGCTCACGCCGATCTATCCGACCACGGCAGGCCTTTCGCAGGCTGTGCTTCGCAGGCTGATCGAACGCGCGCTGGACCGCGCCGACCTTGCCGACACGTTGCCGGACGGTTTGCGACGCCGTCTCGCGCTGGCCGACTTCGGCGAGAGCATCCGCTTCCTGCACCAGCCGCCGCCCGAAATCTCGCTGGCCGAACTCGAAACTCGCAGCCACCCGGCCTGGCGGCGCATCGCCTTCGACGAATTGCTGGCCCAGCAGCTTTCCCTGCGACGCGCCTACGCGGCCCGCCGGAAGCGCGGCGCGCCGTCGCTGTCCGCCACCGGCGCGCTCACAAACCGGTTGTTGGCGAGCCTGCCCTTCAAGCTCACCGGCGCGCAGCGGCGGGTCTGGCGGGAGATCGCCGCCGACCTGGCCGCCGGCCACCCCATGCAGCGCCTGTTGCAGGGCGACGTTGGCAGCGGCAAGACCGTCATCGCAGCGCTCGCCATGCTCCAGGCCGTGGAGGCGGGCCACCAGGCGGCGCTGATGGCGCCTACGGAAATCCTCGCCGAGCAGCATTACCGGAAGCTCGCAGCATGGCTTGAGCCGTTGGGCATCGAAGTGGCCTGGCTTTCCGGCGGGCAGAAGAAAAAGGAAAAGGCCGCGTGGCTCGCGAAAGTCGGCGCCGGCGAGACGGCGATCGTCGTCGGCACCCATGCGTTGATTGGGGAAGGCGTCGAGTTTGCGCGTCTTGGGCTCGCGATCGTCGACGAGCAGCACCGCTTTGGCGTCCGCCAGCGGCTCGCGCTGAAGCAGAAGGGCGAATTCGCGCATCAGCTGACCATGTCCGCGACGCCGATCCCGCGCACGCTGGCGATGAGCTTCTATGCCGACCTCGACGTTTCCGTCATCGACGAACTGCCGCCGGGCCGCACGCCGGTCGTGACGAAGCTGGTGTCGGAAGCGCGCCGCGACGAGGTGATCGTGCGCGTACGCGACGCCTGCCGCGCCGGCCGCCAGGCCTACTGGGTCTGCCCGTTGATCGAAGAGAGCGAAACCCTTCAACTCAAGACCGCCGAGGAAACCTTCGCGCGGCTGACCGCCGAGCTGCCGGACCTGCGAGTCGGCCTCGTGCATGGCCGCCTCAAGGCCGTGGAAAAGGCGGCGGTCATGGAGTCCTTCATGCGCGGCGAGGTGCAGCTGCTGGTCGCCACCACGGTCATCGAGGTGGGCGTGGATGTCGCCAATGCCAGCCTGATGGTCATCGAGCACGCCGAACGATTCGGCCTCGCGCAACTGCACCAGCTGCGCGGGCGTGTCGGACGGGGCGCCGCCGAATCCGCCTGCATCCTCATCTACGCCGGGCCGCTGGGAGAAACCGCCCGGCAGCGGCTGAAGATCGTTTACGAAAACATGGACGGATTCGAGATCGCCCGCCTCGACCTGCAACTGCGCGGCCCCGGCGAGTTCATCGGCAGCCGGCAGAGCGGCCTGCTGCTGCGCTTCGCCGACCTTGAGGACGGCGCCCTGGTCGAACAGGCCCGGGCGACGGCCGAGGAACTGCTGCGCGACCACCCGGAGCGGGCCGACGCGCATCTTGCGCGCTGGCCGGCCGCGCAGGCGCTGGGCAGAAACGCCGCTTGATGGGGGGGCGATCACCAGCTGTCCGCGTCCCCCTCCGGCCACAAATCGGCGGGCGCGTTCAGGGGCGCCTCTCCCGGAAGAGCGCCGGTGACCAGTTCCGGAAAAACGATGAGCAGCCCCACCATGGCGACTTGGAGGATCACGAAGGGAATCGCCCCCCGGTAGATCTGGCCGGTGGTGACGCGGGCGATCTTCCGGCCGGTGACGCGATCCGTATAGTCCTCATGGGGCGCGACGCTGCGCAGGTAGAAGAGCGCGAAGCCGAAGGGCGGGTGCATGAAGGAGGTCTGCATGTTCACCGCCAAAAGCACGCCGAACCACACGAGGTCGATGCCCATCTTCTCGGCCACCGGTCCCAGCAGGGGCGCGAGGATGAAGGCCAGCTCGAAGAAATCGAGGAAGAAGGCCAGCCCGAAGACCAGCAGGTTCACCGCGACGAGGAAGCCGACCTGGCCGCCGGGCAGGCCGGTCAGGAGATGCTCCACCCACCGCGGCCCGTCGACGCCCTGGAAGGCGAGGCTGAAGACGGTGGCGCCGAGCAGGATGAACATCACGAAGGAGGAGAGCTTCATCGTCGCCTCCATCGCCTGCCTCATGAGCGGCAACGTCAGCCGCCGCCGGGCGGCGGCGAGGATCAGCGCGCCCGCGGCGCCCATCGCGCCGCCCTCGGTAGGCGTGGCGAGTCCCAGGAAGATGGTGCCGAGTACCAGGAAGATCAGCGCCAGCGGCGGCACCAGCACCCGCACGACGTACAGGAGCAGGGCGCTTCCGTGGCGGGTGCGGTTCTCCGGTGGCAGCGCGGGGGCGGCTTCCGGCCGGACGAGGCTCACGGCCAGCACCCAACCCGCGTAGAGAAGCGTGAGCAGCAGGCCTGGCACGAGC
Source organism: Candidatus Nitricoxidivorans perseverans (assembly GCA_030246985.1). Taxonomy (GTDB): domain Bacteria; phylum Pseudomonadota; class Gammaproteobacteria; order Burkholderiales; family Rhodocyclaceae; genus Nitricoxidivorans; species Nitricoxidivorans perseverans. Next base: position 2,196,246 of record CP107246.1, read on the forward strand.
GCCCCGGCGTAGAAGTCGCCGACGCTCTTGCCCAACTGGTCGGCGATGACGATCAGCACGAGCGAGGGCGGGATGATCTGCGCCAGCGTACCCGATGCGGCGATGACGCCGCAGGCGAGCCGCCGATCGTAGCCGTGGCGCAGCATGATGGGCAGAGAGATGAGCCCCATCGAGATGACCGAGGCGGCGACGATGCCGGTCGTGGCCGCGAGCAGCGCGCCGACGGCGATCACGGCATAGGCCAGCCCGCCGCGCACCGGGCCGAAGAGCTGGCCGACGGCGTCGAGCAGGTCCTCGGCCATGCCCGATCGCTCCAGGACCAGGCCCATGAAGGTGAAGAACGGGATCGCCAGCAGCGTGTCGTTCTTGAGGATGCCGAAGATGCGCAGCGGCAGCGCCTGCATCAGCGCGGCGGGCAGCAGGCCGAGTGAAATTGCCAGCCAGCCGAAGAACAGCCCGCAGGCGGCCAGCGAAAACGCGACGGAATAGCCTGCGAGCAGGAAGATGACGAGCCCGGCGAACATAACCGGCGCCATGTGGACTTGGAGGAACTCGATCACTCCACGACCTCAGTTTTGTCCGGCAGGCCCGGATCGCCGCAGACGCCCGCGAGGAAGCCGATGCGCTTGACGAGCTCCGAGATGCCCTGAAGGCCGAGCAGAAGGAAGCCGGCGGGCACCAGCGCATAGACCGGCCAGCGGGGCAGCCCGCCCGCGTTCTCCGACATCTCGCCCGTGGCCCAGGCGTTCGCCGCGAGCGGCCAGGAGAGGGCGATGACGGCGACGACGAAGGGCATCAGGAAGCACAGGATGCCGAAGATTTCCACGCCGACCTGCGTGCGCCGGGAGAAACGACCGAGCAGCACGTCGATCCTCACATGCCCCTGGCGCAGCATCGTAAAGCCCGCGCCAAGAAGGAAGAGCGCGGCGAACAGGTACCACTGGATTTCGAGGAAGGCGTTCGAGCCGGCGCCGAGCGCCTTGCGCGCGAGGGCGTTCCCGGCGGACACGAGCACGACGGCGGGCACGAGCCAGATGACGGCCTGGCCGACGCGCTCGTTCAGGCGGTCGATTAGCCCGGAAAACCGCAGGAGAAATCGCATGGGGCGTGGAGTGATAAAATTCGCCGCTATCTTACCTCCCTACGGATTCTTCCCATGTTCTCAAAACAAAATACCCTCGCCAAGGGCGACGCCGAGCTCTGGTCCGCCATCCAGGCCGAGAACCGCCGCCAGGAAGAGCACATCGAGCTTATCGCCTCCGAGAATTACGTCTCCTACGCGGTCATGGAGGCCCAGGGCTCGCAGCTCACCAACAAGTATGCGGAAGGCTATCCCGGCAAGCGCTACTACGGCGGTTGCGAATATGTCGATGTGGCCGAGCAGCTCGCCATCGAACGCGCGAAAAAGCTCTTTGGCGCGGACTGCGCCAACGTCCAGCCCAACTCCGGCTCGCAAGCCAACCAGGCCGTGCTCATGGCATTCGTGAAGCCCGGCGAGACGATCATGGGTATGAACCTGGCGGCCGGCGGCCACCTCACCCACGGCATGGCGCTCAACATGAGCGGCAAGTGGTTCAACGTGGTGCCCTATGGCCTGACGGACAAGGAGGAAATCGACTACGAGCAGATGGAGCGGCTCGCGCATGAGCACAAGCCGAAGCTCATCATCGCCGGTGCTTCGGCCTACGCGCTGAAGATCGACTTCGAGCGGTTCGCGAAGGTGGCGAAGGCCATCGGCGCGATCTTCATGGTCGACATGGCCCACTACGCGGGGCTCGTCGCCGCCGGCTTCTACCCGAACCCGGTGCCCCACGCCGACGTCGTGACCTCGACCACGCACAAGACGCTGCGCGGCCCGCGCGGCGGCCTGATCCTGATGAAGGCCGAGCACGAGAAGGCCATCAACTCCGCCATCTTTCCCGGCCTGCAGGGCGGCCCGCTGATGCACGTGATCGCCGCCAAGGCGGTCGCCTTCGGCGAGGCGCTGAAGCCCGAGTTTCGCAACTACCAGGAGCAGGTGATCGACAACGCCCAGGTGATGTGCAAGGTGCTCAAGCAGCGCGGCCTGCGCATCGTTTCCGGCCGCACCGAGAGCCACGTCTTCCTCGTCGATCTCCAGGCCAAGGCCATCACCGGCAAGGATGCGGAAGCGGTGCTGGGTCGCGCCCACATCACGGTCAACAAGAACGCCATCCCGAACGATCCGCAGAAGCCTTTCGTCACCTCGGGCATCCGCATCGGCACGCCGGCGATGACCACGCGCGGCTTCACGGAGATCGAGGCCGAGCAGGTGGCCAATCTGATCGCCGACGTGCTCGACGCGCCCGCGGACGAGGCCGTGATCGAGCAGGTGCGGAGCCGGGTGTCGGAACTGTGCAAGAGGTTCCCCGTCTACGGCGGCTGAGCCATGAAGTGTCCCTACTGCGCCGACTCGAACACGCAGGTGGTGGACACCCGCGAGAACGAGGACGGCGACACCGTTCGCCGCCGCCGCCGTTGCCTCGCCTGCGACAAGCGCTTCACCACTTATGAGCGCGTCGAGCTGCAACTGCCGCTGGTGGTCAAGAAGAACGGCAGCCGCGTGGAGTATGACCGGGACAAGCTGAAGGCCAGCATGATGCTCGCGCTCAGGAAGCGCCCCGTGACCACCGAAAGCATCGATGCGGCGCTCGACCGCATCGAGGAGCGGCTCGTCGTCCTCGGCGAGCGCGAGGTGGCCTCCGACCGCGTCGGCGAGCTGGTGATGCGGGAGCTCAAGAAACTCGACAAGATCGCCTACATCCGCTTCGCGTCCGTCTATCGGAACTTCGAGGATCTCGACGAGTTCTCAGACGCGATCCGCGAGGTGAAGAAGCCGCGCGTGCGCCGTCCGAGGGCGACGTGAGCTTCACCGCCGCCGACCACGAATTCATGGCGCGCGCGCTGCTTCTGGCGCGGCGCGGCCTCTACACCACCACGCCGAATCCGCGCGTCGGCTGCGTGCTGGTCAGGAATGGCGCCGTGATCGGCGAAGGCTGGCACGAGCGGGCCGGCGGCCCCCACGCCGAAATCAATGCCTTGTCCGAAATCGTTGGTTCCGGCGGGACGGCGAGTGGCGCCACCGCGTATGTCACCCTCGAACCGTGCAGCCATCACGGCCGCACACCGCCCTGCGCCGACGCGCTGATCACGGCCGGCGTCGCCCGCGTCGTTGCGGCGATGCGGGACCCGAATCCCCAGGTGGCGGGCCAGGGGTTGTCCAGGCTCGAAGTGGCGGGCATCGCGGTGGAAAGCGGCCTCATGGCGGACGAGGCGCGGGAGATCAACATCGGCTTCGTCTCGCGCATGATGCGCGGCCGGCCCTGGCTCCGCATCAAGGTGGCGGCGAGCCTCGATGGGAAGACGGCGCTCAACAACGGCGCCTCCCAGTGGATCACCGGCCCCGAGGCGCGCCGCGACGTCCATGCTTGGCGCGCCCGCTCGTGCGCCGTCCTGACCGGCTACGGCACGGTCAAGGAAGATGATCCTCAATTGACGGTGCGCGACGTGCAAACCTCGCGCCAGCCGTTCCGGATCGTGGTCGACAGCAAGCTGCGCGTTTCCCCTTCGGCCCGCATCTGCGAGGGAGGCGGGCTGCTGGTGGCGACCGCGGTCGACGACGAAACCCGTGCGGCGCCCCTGCGCGAGCGGGGCGTCGAGGTGCTTGCGTTGCCCGGCGCCGACGGCAAGGTAGACCTGGCCGCCCTGCTCGAAGCGCTGGCGCGGCGCGGCGTCAACGAGGTGCATGTCGAGGCGGGTCATCGGCTTAACGGCGCGCTGTTGGCAGAGGGTCTTGTCGACGAGCTGGTGATCTATTTCGCGCCGACGCTGCTCGGCGACCGCGCGCGCGGGCTCTTCGCCCTGCCGGAATTCGTCAGCCTCTCAGAGCGGCGCGACCTCGACATCCTCGATCTGCGCCGCGTCGGCCGCGATCTGCGCATCCTCGCACGGCCCGGCGGGGCGGGCTGACCCCGTCAGGGCCGCCTCCGGTATTTCGTGAAGTTCGGCGGCCGTTTTTCCAGCCAGGCGTTGCGGCCTTCCTGGCCTTCGGCGGTCATGTAGAAGAGGCCGGTGGCGTTGCCGGCGAGTTCCTGGATGCCGGCCAGCCCGTCCGTATCGGCGTTGAAGCCGGCCTTGATCATGCGCAGCGCCGTCGGGGACAGTTTCAGCATCTCGCGGCACCATGCGACGGTTTCCTCTTCGAGTTTTTCCAGCGGCACGACGGCGTTGACCAGGCCCCAGGCGAGCGCGGTCTGCGCGTCGTACTGGCGGCAGAGCAGCCAGATTTCCTTGGCGCGCTTCATGCCGATGGTGCGGGCCATGAGGCCGGCGCCCAGGCCGGCGTCGAAGCTGCCGACGCGCGGGCCGGTCTGGCCGAAGCGGGCGTTGTCGGCGGCGAGGGTGAGGTCGCAGACGAGGTGCAGCACGTGGCCGCCGCCGATGGCGTAGCCGGCCACCATGGCCACCACGGGCTTGGGGCAGCGGCGGATCTGCATTTGCAGGTCGAGCACGTTGAGGTGGGGCGTGCCGGTGGCCGCGTCGAGGTAGCCGCCACTATCGTCACCCGTGCCGCGCACCTTCTGATCGCCGCCGGAGCAGAAGGCGTCCGGGCCGGTGCCGGTGAGGATGATGACGCCGACGCCGGGGTCGCGGTGGGCGCGGGCGAATGCGTCCTGCAATTCCATGATGGTCTCGGGCCGGAATGCGTTGCGCCGTTCGGGCCGGTTGATGGCGATGCGGGCGATGCCGTCGTCGGAGGTGTCGTAGCGGATGTCGATGAAGTCGGCGGCGGATTTCCAGGCGATGCTCACTGGCAGGGCTCCTGCGGGCAGAAGGTCAGGTCGAGCCGGCGCTCGAACAGGGTGGGGTCGGCGGGCTTGGGCAGCGGGCTCGACTTGTGGATGGCCCGGTCGACCGCGTCGTCGTAGCCGGCATGGCCGCTGGGACGCGCGATGCGGACCGTGATGATCTCGCCGGAGGGAAGCTGGACGACCTCGATGCGGGCCGTCGGATTGCCCTTCAGGCCCGGCGGCAGCACGATGTTGCCGCGAATCTTGGCGCGAATGCGCTCGCTGTAGTCGGCGATGGAACGGCTCCGGGCCGAGGCCGCCTCGGCCTGCCGGCGCTGGGTCGCTTCGTGGGCGGCGGCTTCCGCGGCCCGTCGCGCGGAAATGGCTTCGTCCTCGCGCCGAAGCATCTCGGTGGGGTCGAACTTCGGCTTCGGCGCCTCCTTCGGCGGTGGTTTCGGCTTTTCCCTGACCGTGATGTCGGGCTTCTCCGGCGGCGGGGGTTCCGGCTTGGGCTCGGGTTTCGGCGCGGGCGCCGGTTCGGGTTCTGGCGGCGGAGGCGGGGCGGGATCGGGCGGGGCCTGCACCAGTTCCACCTCGACGGCTTCGGGCGCCTTCGTCTGCCAGCGGACGCCGACGATCAGGAAGGCGGCCAGCGCCAGATGCACGATGACGGCGAGCGCGATGGAGATGCGCTTGCCCGGCGGCGAGCGCTTGGGCGGCGGGGCGTTCATTTCGGGGGCTTCACCAGCAGCCCGATCTTCGCGACCTGGGCGCGTTGCAGTTCGTCCATGACGTCGAGCACGGCCTCGTACTTCACGCTACGGTCGCCGGCGATCAGCACCGGCTGACCGGGGTTCTTCGCCTGAAGGGCGCGCAGCTTTTCCGCCAGCTCGCGCCGGCTGACGCTGACTTCGGCGCCACCCAGTGCGCGGTCGCGCATCATCAGTTCGCGGTCGGCCTTGACGATGATCTCCAGCGGTGCGGCCGGCGGCGTGGCCGATTTTCCGACGGATGGCAGGTCGACGCTGCCGGTCTGGATCATCGGCGCCGTGACCATGAAGATGACGAGCAGCACCAGCATCACGTCGATGTAGGGAACGACGTTGATCTGGTTCATGAGGCGGCGCTGCCTCATTTTATTTGCCGCTGGAGGATGTTCGAGAACTCCTCGGTGAAGCTTTCGAAGCGCACGGAGAGGCGGTCGACGTCGTGGGCGAAGCGGTTGTAGGCGACCACGGCGGGGATGGCGGCGAACAGGCCGATGGCGGTGGCGACCAGCGCCTCGGCAATGCCCGGCGCCACGGCGGCGAGCGTGGCGGAGCTCACGTTGGCCAGCCCGCGGAAGGCATGCATGATGCCCCAGACGGTGCCGAACAGGCCGACGTAGGGCGAAACGGAACCGACCGAGGCGAGGAAGGCGAGGTGGGCTTCCAGGTCGTCGAGTTCGCGCTGGAGCGTGGCGCGCATGGCGCGGCGCACGCCGTCGATGACGGTGGCCGGGTCGAGTGTTTTCTGTCCGCGCAGCTTCATGAACTCGCGGAAGCCGGCCTCGAAGATGCGCTCCAGCTGGCCGGCGTGGTGGCGGTCGTTCACCGCGCTCTGGTACAGGCTGTTGAGGTCGCCGCCGCTCCAGAAGTCGCGCTCGAACTTGTCGGTGCGGACGCGGGCGTCGCGGATGGCGAAGGCCTTGCGGAATATCCAGTACCAGGACATGACCGAGACGACGACCAGCAGCCCCATGACCAGCTTGACGACGAGGCTGGCGTGGATGACCAGTTCGATGATGGATAGATCCTGCGTGATGTTCATGCGAGCGCCTTCATCTTGTCGTGGATCGGTTTCGGGATGGCCGCGGCCCTGCCCTGGGCGATGTCGAGGCAGGCGACGCGCACCGTGGCGTCGACCAGGATTTCCCCGGCGAGTTCGACGCGCTGGCGGAAGGTGACCTGGGCGCGGCCGAGGGATTCGATTCCGGTCGTCACCTCGACGAGGTCGTCGAGGCGCGCCGGCTTCAGGTATTCCACCGCCAGGGAGCGCACGGCGAAGGCGATGCCCCGTTCGCGCATCAGATCGTCCTGGCTGAAGCCCAGCGCCCGCAGCCATTCGGTGCGCGCGCGCTCCAGGAATCGCAGGTAGCCCGCGTAGTAGGCCACGCCGCCCGCGTCGGTGTCCTCGTAGTAGATGCGGACGGGCAAACGGAAGTCTGTATTCATTGGCCCTGCCAGAGTTCGCGGTTGGCGCCGGCGGGGGCGTCCAGGCCGAAATGCCGCCAGATGCTCGGCGTGGCGACCCGTCCGCGCGGGGTGCGCTGGAGGTAGCCCTGCTGGATGAGGAAGGGCTCCAGCACGTCCTCGATGGTGTCGCGCGCCTCGCCGATGGCGGCGGCGAGGTTGTCCACGCCGACGGGGCCGCCGCCGAACTTTTCCAGCACGGCGGAGAGGAGCTTGCGGTCCATGACGTCGAGGCCCAGGTGATCGACGTCGAGCATGACCAGCGCGGCGTCGGCCACCGCCTGCGTGACGGCGCCCTCGGCTTTCACTTCGGCGAAGTCGCGCACGCGGCGCAGCAGCCGGTTGGCGATGCGCGGCGTGCCGCGCGATCGACGGGCGATCTCGGTCGCGCCCTCGTCGGCCACCTCGCAGTTCAACAGCTGCGCCGAGCGGCGCACGATGTGGGCGAGCTCGTCGGGCGTGTAGAACTCCAGCCGGGCGACGATGCCGAAGCGGTCGCGCAGCGGGTTGGTCAGCATGCCGGCGCGCGTGGTGGCGCCCACCAGCGTGAAGGGCGGCAGGTCGAGCTTGACGGAGCGCGCCGACGGCCCCTCGCCGATCATGATATCGATCTGGAAGTCTTCGAGCGCCGGATACAGGATTTCCTCGACCACGGGCGAGAGGCGGTGGATCTCGTCGATGAACAGGACGTCGTGCGGTTCGAGGTTGGTGAGCAGGGCCGCGAGGTCGCCGGCGCGCTCCAGCACCGGGCCGGAGGTCTGGCGGAGATTCACGCCCATCTCGTGGGCGATGATGTGGGCGAGGGTGGTCTTGCCCAGCCCCGGCGGGCCGAACAGCAGCACGTGGTCGAGGGCTTCGCTTCGCCGCTTGGCCGCCTCGATGAAGATTTCCATCTGGCCGCGGATCTTTTGCTGGCCGACGTATTCGGCGAGCTTCTTCGGGCGCAGCGCCCGCTCGACGGCGTCTTCCTGCGGCGAGGCCGGCGCGGCGGAGATCAGGCGGTCTGTTTCGATGGCCATCGAAGAAGTGTATCAGGCCCTGGAAAGCAGCTTGAGCGCTTGGCGTATGCCTTCCGAAACCGTCGCGCCGGCGGGCAGTGATTTCATGGCGCCGGCCGCCTCACGCTCGTTGTAGCCGAGTGCGAGCAGGGCATTGAGGATGTCGCTGCCGGCGTCGGGCGCGGCGCTCGGCGCCACGGCGGCGGTCTTCGGCAGCTTGTCCCTGAGTTCCAGCAGCAGCCGCTCGGCGGTCTTCTTGCCGATGCCGGGAATCTTCACCAGCCGCCCGGCTTCCTGAAGGGCCACCGCCTGGGCAAGCTCGTTCACCGACAGGCCGGAGAGCAGCGCCAGCGCGATGCGCGCGCCGACGCCGGAGATCTTGAGCAGCTGGCGGAACATCGCCCGCTCGCCTTCCGTGAGGAAACCGAACAGCAGATGGGCGTCCTCGCGCACGACGAGGTGCGTGGCGAGCGCCACCCGCTCGCCGGTTGCGGGCAGGTTGTAGAAGGTGCTCATCGGCACGTCGATCTCGTAACCGACGCCGCCGACGTCGACCGTGATCTGCGGCGGGTTCTTTTCGATAAGGATGCCGGTGAGTCTTCCGATCATACGAGCCTGCCTTTCCTGACCCGGAAGCCCCGGGTGGCGATGGCGCCCAGCCCCTGCCCGCCGTTGGCGTGGCAGATCGCGCAGGCCAGCGCGTCGGCGGCGTCCGCAGAGGGCGCGCCGGGCAGCGCGAGCAGGCGCGTCACCATGTGTTGCACCTGCTCCTTGGCCGCCTTGCCGTGGCCGACGACGGCTTGTTTGACCTGAAGCGCCGTGTATTCGGAGACCGGCAGGCCCGCCGTCACCAGCGCCGAAATGGCCGCGCCGCGCGCCTGGCCGAGCAGCAGCGTCGATTGCGGATTGACGTTCACGAACACCTTTTCCACGGCCGCCTCCTGCGGCTGGTGCAGCGCGATCACTTCGCCGATGCCGTCGAGCAGCGTCCTGATGCGATCGGGCAGGCTGTCCTTGTCGCTGCTCCTGATGCAACCGCTGGTGACGTAGGCGAGTTTCTGGCCGGTCTTGTCGATGATGCCAAAACCGGTGACCCTGAGTCCGGGATCGATGCCCAGTATCCGCACCTACTCGTCCATGACGGCGGTGGTATAGACGGCCTGCACGTCGTCGAGGCCCTCCAGCGCGTCGAGCAGCTTCTGCATCCGGGCGGCGTCCTCGCCGGCGAACTCGATCTCGCTTTCCGGCTTCATGGTCACCTCGGCGAATTCGGGCTTGAGACCGGCCTGTTCCAGCGCCTCCTTGACGGCGATGAAGTCGTTGGGCGACGTGACGACCTCGATGGAACCGTCGTCGTTGACCGAGACGTCCTCGGCGCCCGCCTCGATGGCGGCGTCCATCACCGCGTCCTCGGACGTGCCGGGCGCGAAGATCATCTGGCCGCAATGTCTGAACATGAAGGCGACGCAGCCGTCGGTGCCCAGGTTGCCGCCGTACTTGTTGAACGCGTGGCGCACCTCGGCGACGGTCCTCACCTTGTTGTCGGTGAGGCAGTCGACCATGATGGCCGCGCCGTTGATGCCGTAGCCCTCGTAGCGCAGCTCGACGTAATCGACGCCTTCAAGCTCGCCGGTGCCCTTCTTGATGGCGTTCTCGATCTTGTCCTTGGGCATGTTCACCGCCTTGGCCTTCTCGACGGCCATCCGCAGGCGCGGGTTGAAGGCGGGGTCGCCGCCGCCCATCTTGGCGGCCACGGTCATTTCCTTGGCGACACGGGAAAAGGCGGCGCCGCGCTTTTCGTCCTGGCGCCCCTTGCGATGCTGGATGTTGGCCCATTTGGAGTGGCCGGCCATGGTGAATTCCTTGAGTTTAGAATGCGGCGGATTTTATCACTCCGGGATTGCCGCCATGACCCAACCTCTCCCCATCGCCAGGCATCGGGACACCGAGCTTTGCCTGCTGCCCGCGCTCGCCAACCGTCACGGCCTCATCACCGGCGCCACGGGCACCGGCAAGACCGTCACCGCTCCAGCGGCTGGCGGAGCAGTTTTCCGACATCGGCGTGCCGGTGTTCATGTCCGACGTGAAGGGCGACCTTTCCGGCCTGGGCGCCGCGGGGGCTCTTTCCGGCAAGCTGCGGGAACGGCTCGACAGCCTGGGGGTCACGGACTGGCGGCCGCGCGCCGCCCCCGTGGTCTTCTGGGACGTCTTCGGCGAGAACGCGGCGAGCTTCAAGACGCAATACGGCAACGTCTCGGCCGCCTCGATCGGCGCGATCCAGCGCGGCCTGCTGACGCTTGAGGAGCAGGGCGGCGACAGATTCTTCGGCGAGCCGACGCTCGACATCGCCGACCTGATGCAAACGCGGGACGGGCGCGGGGTGGTGAATATCCTGGCCGCCGAGAAGCTGATGAATTCGCCCAGGCTCTACGCGACCTTCCTGCTCTGGCTCCTCGCGGAGCTTTTCGAGCGACTACCCGAAGCCGGCGATCTCGATAAACCGAAGCTCGTGTTCTTCTTCGACGAGGCCCACCTGCTGTTCGACGGGGCGCCGGAAGCGTTGGTCGACAAGGTCGAACAGGTGGTGCGGCTGATCCGTTCCAAGGGCGTCGGCGTCTATTTCGTCACGCAGAATCCGCTCGACGTGCCCGACAAGGTGCTGGGCCAGCTCGGCAACCGCGTACAGCATGCGCTGCGCGCCTTCACGCCGCGCGATCAGAAGGCGGTGAAGGCGGCGGCCGGCACCATGCGCGCCAATCCGAAGTTCGACGCCGAGGCCGCGATCACCGAGCTCGGCGTCGTCGATCGCGCCTTCGTGCTGCCGCCGTCCTCGCGCAGACCGTCGCGAAAAGCGTGGCGCGCACGGTCGGCTCGCAGATCGGCCGCGAGATCGTCAGGGGCGTGCTGGGATCGATCCTCGGCGGAAGGCGCTGACGAACGCCTTGCGCGCCTCCTCGGATGCGCCGAGCGTCAGTGCGAAGGGCAGCATGTAAAGCCAGACGTCGAGGCCGAGCGGCGCCGTTCCGAACAGCCGGTTGCCCCAGGGCGTGTAGACGATGGCCAGCAGGAGCGCCCCCTCCGCCGCCTCCCGCTCCGAAAGGCCGCCAGGGCCGCTGCCCAGGCTGGCGAAGGCTTCGGCGGCGGAGAGGTGGGCAATGTTCATGCTCATGGCTGTGTCGGCCAGTCCCGCCGAGCTTGACGCAAGTATAGTATCGGCTGTCCGGCTCGTCCGGTTCCCAGCGGAGACATCCTCATGAGGACATTTGCCGCCCTGTGCGCCATATCACTGGCATCGACTCCCGCCGCATCGGCCGACGGCCTGTCGAGCATGTCCCTGGAAGATCTGCTCCGGGTGGAGGTGACCGGCGCTTCCCGTTACGTCCAGCCCCTGTCTGAAGCGCCTTCGGCGGTTTCCGTCGTTGCCGCGGAGGACATCCGGCGTTTCGGCTTCCGCACGCTTGCCGAGGCGCTCCAGTCCGTGCGGGGTGTTTATGCCACCAACGACCGCGCCTACAGCTATCTGGGCATCCGGGGCTTCGGCCGGCCCGGCGACTACAACTCCCGCATCCTGCTGCTGGTGGACGGCAACCGCCGCAACGACGCCATCTACGACCAGGCCATGGTCGGCCACGAGGGGCCCGTGGAGATGGACTGGGTCAAGCGCGTCGAATTCGTGCCGGGCCCCTCGTCGGCCATTTACGGCGGCAACGCGCTCTTCGGGATCGTCAATGCCGTCCTCTGGTCGGGTGCCGATCTGGATGGCTCGCGGGTGACGGCGGAAGCGGGCAGCGCCGGCATGGCGCGGCTGGGGCTGCTAGCCGGCCGCGGCATCGAGGCCGGCGGCCAGGCGGGCGATTGGATAGCCGGCGTCTCCGTTTACCGGAAGCGCGGCGGGAACTTGCATTTCCCGGAGTTCGACGGCGTGGGCGGCAGCGACGGTGTGGCCCGCGGGCTCGACGGCGAGCGCCACGCGAAAGCCTTCGCCAAGCTGAACCTCGGCGGCTGGCATGCCAGCGTCGCCCTCTCCTCCCGTCACAAGGACGTGCCCACCGCCTATTTCAGCACCGACTTCAACGCGCCCGGCAATTTCACCCTGGACCAGCATGCCTACGCCGACATCGGCCATGCCGCGACCCTTTCGGAGAACCTGACCCGGAATGTGCGGCTTCATGCCGGCGCCTACCGCTATGACGGCGAATACGCCTTCCTGTCGTCATCGGGCGTCGTCGGCCGGGACGAGGCGCGCGCGAAGTGGTGGGGCGCGGAATACCGCCTCACCTGGACGGGCATGCAAGGACACACGCTCCTCCTGGGCGCCGAGGCGCAGCGCAACGGACGCGTCGACCAGCGCTATTTCGACATTTCGCCTCGCACGGATTATCTGGATTCGCGCCATCGCGGCAGCGGCGCCGGCCTCTTCGTCCAGGACGAGTGGCGCTTCGCGCCGCGCTGGATGGCCAATCTCGGCCTGCGGGCGGATCGGATCGCCGATTTCGGCGCGACGCTCTCGCCGCGCGCGGCCCTGATCCACCATCCGGTTCCGGAGGCCTCGGTGAAGCTGATCCATGGCCGCGCCTTCCGGCCGCCCAATGCCTACGAGCGCTTCTATCACGATGGAGGCAGTACGCAGAAAGCCAGTACCGACCTCAAGCCTGAGCGCATCGCCACCACCGAGCTGGCGGCCGACATGGCGGTGACGCCGACCCTGCGGTTGGGCGCCAGCCTCTACCGCTACCGCATGAAGAACCTGGTGGAGCAGATCACCGATCCGGCCGACAGCCTGCTGGTCTTCGTCAACCAGCCGCCCATCCGTGCCCGAGGCGCCGAACTGGAGGCCGAGGCGATGCTGGCCGGCGGATGGCGGCTGCGAGGCAGTTTCGCCGCGCAGCAAATCCGCCAGGACAGCGGCGCCGAATCGGCCAATTCGCCCCGGCGCCTGGCCAAGCTGCTGGCCGACGGCCCGCTCTTCGACACCGGCTGGACGTTCGGGCTCAACCTCCAGGCGATCGGTTCCCGCCTCTCCGCCAACGGCAGCCGCGTGCCGGCCTACGTCGCCGGAAATCTCATGCTCCGCCGGGGCAAGGCGGCGAAGGGCGGCGAGTGGAGCGTCGGACTGTATAACCTGTCCGGGCACCGCCACCTCGATCCTTCGTCCTCCGAACACGTCCAGAACGCGCTGCCGCAGGACGGTCGCCAGTTGCAGGCGCGTTGGGAGATCGTCCTCTGATGCTTCTCCCTCGGTTTCTTTCCAGGCTGTGTTGCGGCGTGCTCTGCGCGGCATGCCTGCCGCCGGCCGCATTCGCCGAGGTGGCGCAGGAGACGGAGGTGAAAGCGGCGGTGGTCTTCAACCTGTTGACGTTCATCCAGTGGCCGAAAGACGAGCAGCCCGCCGGCCGCTCGCTGTACCTATGCACTTTCGAGGAAAGCGGCATCGAGCGGGAACTGTCCCGTCATTCGGGCAAGCCGGTCCATGGCCGCGCCCTGTTCGTCCGGCGCATCGGCGGAAGCGCGGAGGAACTGGAGCAATGCCAGGCGGTGTTCGTGGAATCCGCCAATCCGTCGGCGCTGGCCCGCGCCGCCGCAACGGCCCGCGGCCGAGCCCTGCTCGTGGTGGGCGAGGGCGCGTGGGCGCTGGAGCGGGGCGCCATGATCAGCGTATCGCTGGTCAGCGGCCGGGTGGCGATCGACGTGGACATCGCCGCCCTCCGGCGATCGCATCTCGCGGCCAGTTCCAAGCTGCTGCGCCTGGCCCGCACGCTGGTCGAATGACATGACCCCGTCTGATCGCCCAGGGAACTATTGGCGGCTCTCCGCCCTCTCCGTCGGCATTGCGCTGCTGGCCGCCTTCGTGCTCCTGGCCGGCCAGCGCTGGCAGTCCGAACGGGCATCGATGCTCGACGACCTGTCGGTGCAGGCGGCGCTGATCGGCGCCAACGCCAGCGCCGCCCTTGCCTTCAACGACGAAGCGGCCGGCGTCGAAATCCTGGCGGCGGTGAGGCACTCCCCCGTGGTGGTCGAAGCGGCCCTCTACCGCCCCGACGGCTCCCGGCTGGTGGGTTATCTGCGCGCCGGGCCGGCGGAGTTCGGCAAATGGGCGCCCATGCCAGGCCATGTTTTTTCCGCGCGCGAGGCGAGGTTCGCATCGTTGGTCACCATCGAAGGCCGCATCGTCGGCTCCATCGCCCTGCGCGCCACGCTCGCGCCGATCTATGACGACCTCGCGCGCTTCCTGGCCGGATTCGTCCTCATCGCCCTCGTCGCGGCCGCCCTTGCGCACCTGGCCGGACGAGGATTGCGCCTGCGCATGCTCGATGCGGAACGGGAGCTGGAACGCCTCGCGCTCTACGATCCGCTCACGGGGCTTGCCAACCGCCGCGCCTTCGAGCAGGCACTGGATCAAACCGCCGCCCGCCACCGGCGCGATGGCAATGCCTCCGCGCTCCTGTACATGGATGTGGATGGCTTCAAGAAGGTGAACGACATGCGCGGGCATCAGGAGGGCGATCTGGTGCTCAAAGCCATCGGCGAGCGCCTGCGCAGGGGCCTGCGCTCGGCGGATGTGCTGGCCCGGCTCGGCGGCGACGAATTCGGCGCCATGCTCGTGGGCACGGGCTCCCCGGACGACGCGGCGCGGGTTGCCGGAAACCTGATCAAGAGCATCGCCGAGCCTTTCGAAACGGGCGGCCATCTGGCGTACCTGGGTCTCTCCGTCGGCATCGCCATGATTCCCGCCGATGGAGACACCGCCGAGCGGTTTTTGCACAACGCCGACCTGGCCATGTACCACGCCAAGCAGTCCGGACGGGGCAACAGCCAGTTCTTCTCCGACCGGATCGACAGCGCCGTGCGCCTGCGCCTCGACATCGAGAGCGATCTTCGCGCAGCGCTGCGCGGAAACCAGTTCTTCCTCGTCTATCAGCCCCAGGTCGATGCGAGAAGCGGCGAACTGGCCGGCGTGGAGGCCCTGGTCCGCTGGCGGCATCCGGTGCGCGGGGTGGTGGCGCCGATGGAATTCATCCCCGTGGCCGAGGATTGCGGGCTCATCGTCGAGCTGGGGCAGCGCGTGCTGTCCATGGCCTGCGCCGACATTGCCGCCCTACGGGATGCCGCCATGAGCGTGCCGCCGGTGGCGATCAACATTTCCGCACGCCAGCTTTCCCATCCGCGGCTGTGCAAGGAAATCCTGCTGACCCTTTCCGCCCACGGCCTGCACCCCGCGGCGCTGGAAATCGAGTTGACCGAAAGCGTGGCCATGGACAAGCCGGATGAGCACGAGCCCATCCTGTCGGAGCTGAAAGCGTCGGGCTTCCGCATCGCCATCGACGATTTCGGCACCGGGTATTCCTCGCTGAGCTACCTCAAGCGCCTGCCGGTGCACAAGCTCAAGATCGACCGCAGCTTCGTGCGCGACCTGCCGGACAACGCCGAGAGCGAGGCCATCGCCCGGAGCATCGTCGACATGGCCCATGCGCTGGGATTGCGGGTGATCGCCGAGGGAGCGGAAACCATCGCCCAGGTGGAATGCCTGCGGGCGATGGGCTGCGACCTTCTGCAGGGCTACTACACGGGCCGGCCCATGGAAAGGGCGGCCCTGGAGGAGCTGCTGGCGGCCGGCTTCAGGCCGCCAGTCCCAGCCGCCTGACGATCTCCGTCGTCAGACCCGCCTGGTTGAGCGTGTAGAAGTGCAGGCCGGGTGCGCCGCGTTCCAGCAGGCGTGCGCAGAGTTCCGTCACGACGTCGAGGCCGAAGGCGCGGATGGATTCCGCATCGTCCCCGAAGCTTTCGAACTTCTTCCTCATCCAGCGCGGAATTTCGGCGCCGCAGCCGTCGGCGAAGCGCGCGAGCTTGGAGAAGCTGGCGATGGGCATGATGCCCGGCACGATGGGGATCGTGACGTCGAGCGCACGGGCATCCGCCACGAAGTGTTCGTAGGCGTCGGCGTTGTAGAAGAACTGGGTGATGGCCGCGTTCGCGCCCGCATCGATCTTGCGCTTGAAGTTCAGCAGATCGTCCCGCGGGCTCTTCGCCTGGGGATGGACCTCCGGGTAGGCCCCCACCTCGATGTGGAACCAGTCGCCCGTTTCCCCGCGGATGAACTCCACCAGCTCGCTGGCGTAATGGAACTCGCCGGGATCGGCCTTGCCCGAGGGCAGGTCGCCGCGCAGGGCGACGACGCGCCGGATGCCCGCGGAGCGGTAGCGCTCGAGGATCTCCCGGATATTGTCGCGCGTCGAGCCGATGCAGGACAGGTGGGGCGCCGCCGGCAGCCCGGCCGCGCGCATCTCGGCCACCGTGTCGAAGGTGCGCTCGCGCGTCGAGCCGCCGGCGCCGAACGTGACGGAGAAGAAGGCGGGATTCAGCGCCGCGAGCTTCGCCCACGTGACGCGCAGCTTCTCGGCGCCTTCGGGCGTCTGCGGCGGAAAGAATTCGACGGAGAGTTCTGTATTCGACATGGCGTGGGGGCGCTCAGTAGCGATAGTGCGTCGCCTTGTACGGCCCCTCGACCGGCACGCCGATGTAGGCGGCCTGCTGGTCGGTCAGCGTCGTCAATTGCGCATTCAGCTTCTTCAGCTGCAGGCGCGCCACCTTCTCGTCGAGGTGCTTGGGCAGCGTGTAGACGCCCACCGGATAGTCGGCGTTGCGCGTGAACAGCTCGATCTGCGCGATGGTCTGGTTGGCGAACGAGCTGGACATCACGTAGCTCGGGTGGCCGGTGGCGCAGCCGAGGTTCACCAGCCGGCCCTTGGCCAGCAGGATGATCCGCTTTCCGTCCGGAAAGATGACGTGGTCGACCTGCGGCTTGATCTCTTCCCACGGGTACTGCTCCAGGGCGGCGACCTCGATCTCGTTGTCGAAGTGGCCGATGTTGCAGACGATGGCCTGGTCCTTCATCTTCGCCATGTGGTCGTGCGTGATGACGTGGTAGTTGCCGGTGCAGGTGACGAAGATGTCGGCCTTGTCGGCGGCGTATTCCATGGTGACGACGCGGTAGCCTTCCATGGCGGCCTGGAGCGCGCAGATCGGGTCGACCTCCGTGACCCACACCTGGGCGGAGAGCGCGCGCATGGCCTGGGCGCTGCCCTTGCCGACGTCGCCGTAGCCGGCGATCAGGGCGACCTTGCCGGCGATCATCACGTCGGTGGCGCGCTTGACGCCGTCGACCAGCGACTCGCGGCAGCCGTAGAGGTTGTCGAACTTGGACTTGGTGACCGAGTCGTTCACGTTGATGGCGGGAATCTTCAGGTCGCCGCGCTCGTGCATCTGGTAGAGCCGGTGCACGCCGGTGGTGGTCTCCTCGGTCACCCCCTTGATCTGCGCGAGGCGGGTCGAGTACCAGGTCTTGTCGGTCGCCAGCTTCGCCTTGATCGCGGCGAAGAGGATCGTCTCCTCTTCCGAACCCGGCTTGGCGATGACGGAAATGTCCTTCTCGGCCCTGGCGCCGAGGTGCAGCAGCAGCGTGGCGTCGCCGCCGTCGTCGAGGATCATGTTGGAGTAGCCGTTGTCGGGCCACTCGAAGATGCGGTGGGTGTAGTCCCAGTAGTCGGTCAGCGTCTCGCCCTTGACGGCGAAGACCGGCACGCCGTCCTTGGCGATGGCGGCGGCGGCGTGGTCCTGGGTCGAGAAGATGTTGCACGAGGCCCAACGCACTTCGGCGCCGAGCGCGGTCAGCGTCTCGATCAGCACGGCGGTCTGGATGGTCATGTGCAGCGAGCCGGTGATGCGCGCGCCCTTGAGCGGCTGGCTCTTTGCGTATTCCTCGCGGATGGCCATCAGGCCGGGCATCTCGGTCTCGGCGATGCGGATTTCCTTGCGGCCCCAGTCGGCCAGATTCAGGTCGGCAACAACGTAATCGGCGTAATCGGTCATGGCATTCATCTCCTTACAGGCCGGCGTCGTGGCGCAGCAGGGCCGCCCGGTCGGTGTTTTCCCACGTGAACTCCGGCTCGTCGCGGCCGAAGTGGCCGTAGGCGGCGGTCTTTTCGTAGATCGGGCGCAGGAGGTCGAGCATCTGGACGATACCCTTCGGGCGCAGGTCGAAGTGCTTCTTCACCAGTTCGGCGATGGTGTCGTCGGACACCTTGCCCGTGCCGTAGGTCGTGACCCAGACACTGGTCGGGTGGGCCACGCCGATGGCGTAGGAAACCTGGATCAGGCAGCGCGAGGCCAGGCCGGCGGCGACGATGTTCTTCGCCACATACCGGCCGGCGTAGGCCGCCGAGCGGTCGACCTTGGAGGGGTCCTTGCCGGAGAAGGCGCCGCCGCCATGGGGTGCCGCGCCGCCGTAGGTGTCGACGATGATCTTGCGGCCGGTGAGGCCGCAATCCCCTTGCGGCCCTCCCACGACGAAGCGGCCGGTCGGGTTGACGAGGTACTTGATCTCGCCCTTGACGAGTTCCTTCGGCAGCACGGGCTTGATGATTTCCTCGATCACGCCTTCGCGCAGTTTGTCCATGTCGATGTCCGGCGCGTGCTGGGTCGAGAGCACCACGGTGTCGATGCGTTCCGGCTTGCCGTTCTCGTAGCGGATGGTGACCTGGCTCTTGGCGTCGGGACGCAGCCAGGGCAGCCGCCCGTCCTTGCGCAGCATGGCCTGGCGTTCCACCAGGCGGTGCGAGAGGTGGATCGGCAGCGGCATCAGCACGGGCGTCTCGTCGCAGGCGTAGCCGAACATCAGGCCCTGGTCGCCCGCGCCCTGGTCGAGGTTGTTGTCGTAGGCCTTGTTCACGCCCTGGGCGATGTCCGGGCTCTGCTTGTCGTAGGCCACGAGCACGGCGCAGCCCTTGTAGTCGATGCCGTACTCGGTGTTGTCATAGCCGATGCGCTTGATGGTGTTGCGCGCGACCTGGATGTAGTCGACGTTGGCGCTGGTCGTGATCTCGCCGGCCAGCACCACGAGGCCGGTGTTGCACAGCGTTTCGGCGGCGACGCGCGAAGTCCTGTCCTGCGCCAGGATGGCGTCGAGGATGGCGTCCGAGATCTGGTCGGCGACCTTGTCGGGATGGCCCTCGGAGACGGATTCCGAGGTGAATAGATATTGGTTCGACATGCTTGCTCCTTTGCGTTCCCCGCTGTTTGGTCGTCGCGACCAGCCCGGGGGATCGGAGCAGGCGACGCTTTAGCAGTATTTTCCCCGGCTCGCCTCGCGTCGCACGCCTGGCCCGGGTCCGCCCTGCAAGTTGTCCTGATTAACTCGGCGGAGGCGGCGATAATACCGCTTTTTTAACGGTCGTCAAACCGCGCGCCGCCCATGGGCATCCTGTTCCGTCTCCTGTCGCACCTGCCGCTGCATTTGCTGCACAACCTCGGCGCGATCGCCGGCTGGCTGGCGTACGGGCTGTCGCCGACCTACAGGCGCCACCTGCGCGAGAACATGGCCCTGGCCGGCGTCGAAGCGGCGCGCAACGGAGCGATCGCCGAAGCCGGCAAGACCGTCCTCGAACTGCCCAGGCTCTGGCTGCGCCCGCACGCCGAAGTGGTGGGCCACGTCGTCCGCGTGACGGGCTGGCAATTGGCCGAACAGGCCCATGCCGCCGGCAAGGGCATCCTCTTCCTGACGCCCCACCTCGGCTGCTTCGAGATATCCGCGCAGTACATCGCAAAGGCGATGCCGATCACCGTGCTCTACCGCCGGCCGAAGCAGGACTGGCTGGCGCCCCTGATGGAGGCGGGCCGCGGCGCCAGCCTGAAGCTCGCGCCGGCCGACCTTTCGGGCGTGCGCCGGCTGATGAAGGCGCTGAAGCACGGCGAGGCCGCGGGCATGCTGCCCGACCAGGTGCCGGGCAACGGCGAGGGCGCCTGGGCGCCCTTCTTCGGCCGGCCGGCCTACACCATGACGCTCGCCTCGCGGCTCGCGCAGACCGGGGCGACGGTGCTGCTGGTCTTCGCCGAGCGCCTGCACTACGGCGCCGGCTATCACCTGCAATTCTTCGCCCCGGAGGGCGGGGTCGAGACGCCGGCGGGCATCAACCGCGAGATCGAGCGGATCGTCAGGCTCTGCCCCGAGCAGTACCTGTGGGGCTACAACCGCTACAAGACGCCGGCTTGGGGCCGGCGCGAAGGCGATGACTTGATTGGCGGACGTTTTCGTCCGATAATGCGACCATGACCGGGAACGAATTCATCCGCAAGGTGAAAACGCTTGGCAAGCAACGAGGCATTCCTGTGACCTTGAATGCCTCGCGGGGCGAGGGCAGTCATCAGACGCTATATTTCGGGCGCGCCTTCACGGTGGTCCGCAACCCCAAGGATGAGATCAAAACCGGCACGTTCCACGCGATGTGCGCCCAGCTTGGCATCAAGCCCGGCGAATTGTGAGAGAGGTCTGCCATGACACGGTTCCAGTATTCCGTAACGCTCACTGCCGCCGAGGAAGGCGGCTTTGTCGCCACCTGCCGCGACCTGCCCGAGCTGATCACGCAAGGCGAGGACGAACACGATGCGCTCGTCCAGGCGGCCGACGCCATGGACGAGGTGTTTGCGACCTACATGATCGAGGGTATGGATTTCCCGCAGCCAAGCAAGACGAGGCGCGGCGAACATCGGGTTTCGCCGCCGGCCGAAACGATGGCGAAGGCGGCGCTTTACGTCGCCATGCGCGAGGCCGGCATCAGCAAGCTACAATTGGCCAAGCGGCTCGGCGTCGACGAGAAGGAAGTCCGCCGCCTGCTCGATCCGCACTACGGCTCGAAGCTGCCGCGCATTGCCCAAGCGATCAGCGCCTTGGGGCAGCGGCTGGTGATCGGACTGGAGCCGGCTTGACCGCATGACCCGCCTCGCCCTCATCCTCATGTGGCTGCTGCACTGGCTGCCGCTGCCCGCCCTCGCCGCGCTCGGCCGGCTGTTCGGCCGGTTGCTCTTCCGTTTCGGCCACGAGCGGCGCCATGTGGCGCTGACCAATCTCGGCCTGTGTTTCACCGGCATGTCCGAGGCCGAAAAGTCAGTCCTGGCGAGACGGCACTTCGAAGCCTTCGGGCGCAGCTTCCTGGAGCGCGGCCTGCTCTGGTGGGCGCCGGCTTCCCGCATCCGGCGGCTGGCGCGCATCGAGGGGCTGGAACGCCTCGCGGCGCTGCGCGACCGGCCGGTCATCCTGCTCGTGCCGCACTTCGTCGGCCTCGACATGGGCTGGACGCGGCTGACGCTGGAACTCGACATGGTCAGCATCTACGCCAACCAGAAGAACTTGCTCTTCAACTCGGCGCTGCTGCTGGGGCGCACGCGCTTCGGCGACTCGCTGCTGCTGTCCCGGCAGGAAGGCACGCGCAAGGCGATCCGCGCCATGAAGGCCGGCCGCCCCTTCTACTACCTGCCGGACATGGACTACGGCCAGCGCGACACCCTGTTCGCGCCCTTCTTCGGCGTGCCCGCCGCCACCATCACGGGGCTGTCGCGCCTGGCCCGCATGAGCGGCGCGGCGGTGGTGCCCGTGGTCACGCGCATGGAGGCCGCCGACGGCTACGTCGTGTCCATCGGCGAGCCCTGGGCGGATTACCCGGGCGAGAGCATCGAGGCCGACACCCGGCGCATGAACGCCTTCGTCGAAGCGGAAGTCCTTAAGATGCCCGAGCAGTACTTCTGGCTGCACAAGCGATTCAAGACCCGCCCGCCCGGAGAAAAAGCGGTCTATTGAGCCGCCTATTCGGCGACTCGCCGGCGGCCCCCGGAGTAAGATTCCCGGATGTTCCAGAATCCCTCCGCCGACGAAATCCGCGAGATGCTGCTCGCGGCGAAGACCATCGCCGTGGTCGGCCTGTCGAACAACCCCGACCGCCCCAGCTACCGGGTCGCCCAGGCCATGCAGGCATACGGCCACCGCATTGTGCCCGTGCGCCCCGGCCAGACCGCGGTGCTGGGCGAGAAGGCGTACGCGCGGCTTGCCGACCTTCCCGAAACGCCCGACCTCGTCGACGTGTTCCGTGCGCCGGAGCATGTGCCGGCGCTCGTCGATGAGTGCATTGCGCTGGGCGTGAAACGGCTCTGGCTCCAGGAGGGCGTGGTCAACGAGACGGCCGCCGAAAAGGCGCGCGCCGCCGGCATGGCCGTCGTCATGGACCGCTGCGTCTGGAAAGACCGCCGCGCCCTGTTGCCATGAAAATACGCTTCACCAAGATGCATGGCCTGGGCAACGACTTCGTCGTGCTCGACGCCATCCACCAGCCCTTCGTGCCGACGAGGCAGCAGGCCCGCTTCCTGGCCGACCGGCATTTCGGCATCGGCTGCGACCAGATCCTCGTCGTCGAGAAACCGGGACGGCCGGACGCGGATTTCCGCTACCGGATATTCAACGCCGACGGCGGCGAGGTCGAGCAGTGCGGCAACGGCGCGCGCTGCTTCGCGCGCTTCGTCACGGACAAGGGGCTGACGGACAGGCGCGAAATCCCCGTCGAGACGAAGTCCGGCCTCATCGTCCTGCGCATCGAGGATGACGGGCAGGTCACCGTCGATATGGGCGCGCCGCGCTTCGCGCCGGCCGACATCCCCTTCGACAGCCCGATGGGCAAGGCAAGCGACGCCGTCGTCCAGCCGCTCGACATGGGCGAGGCCGTCATCGACATCACCGCCGTCTCCATGGGCAACCCCCATGCGGTGCATCTCGTGGCCGACGTTGACCACACGCCGGTGGAAATCCTCGGCCCGCTGATCGAGTCCCATCCCCGTTTCCCTCAGCGGACGAACGCCGGCTTCATGCAGGTCGTCGATCGCCACGCGATCCGGCTGCGCGTCTATGAACGCGGCGCCGGCGAAACGCTCGCCTGCGGCACGGGCGCCTGCGCCGCCGCCGTGGCCGGCATCCGGCGCGGCCTGCTGGATTCGCCGGTGCGGGTCATCACCCGGGGCGGCGAACTGACCATCGCCTGGGCCGGCATGGGCGCGCCGGTCCTGATGACCGGCCCCGCCGTTTCCGTTTTCGAAGGTGAAGTTGAAATCCCGGAGAACCCGCAATGAATCCAGACGAGATTGCCAGCTACCTGAAAAGCCACCCGGAGTTCTTCGATCGCCACGCCGATCTCCTGGCTCAGATCCACATCCCCAGCCCGCACGGCGGCCGTGCCATTTCCATCACCGAGCGCCAGATCGTCACCTTGCGCGACCGAAGCCGGCAGCTCGAGGCCAAGCTCGCCGAGCTGATCCGCTTCGGCGAGGAGAACGACGCCATCGCCGAGAAGGTGCACCGCCTCGGCGTCGCCCTCATGGGCGCCGAGGACCTGCAAAGCGCCATGCGCTTCCTCTACGCCCACCTGGGCGGCTCTTTCGCCGTGCCCCACGTGGCGGTGCGGCTGTGGGGCGTGGGGTCGGGCGACGCCGCCGAGTTCGATCCGGTGGCCGACGACATCAAGGCCTTGGCCGGCGGCATCCGCCATCCCTACTGCGGCGCCGCCGACGGCCAGGCCGCCGTCGAGTGGCTGGGCGACCATGGCGGCCATGTCCGCTCCGTGGCCCAGATTCCGCTGCGCGAGGGCGGGCAGCATGGCGGGGCCTGCTTCGGCCTGATGCTGCTGGCGAGCGAGGAGCCCCACCGCTTCTACCCGGACATGGGCACGCTCTACCTGGAACGCATCGGCGACATGGCGGCGGTCGCGCTGCTGCGCGTGGTCGGGTGAACACGGATTTCGAGGCATTTCTCGACGAGCTCGCCCACCAGCGGCGCGCGAGCCTCCACACCGTAGCCGCCTACCGGCGCGACTTGAAGACCCTGCAATCGCTCGCCGCCGATGCGTCGCCGCTGACCTTGCAGCCCCACCAGCTTCGGCGCTTCGCCATGCAGCTCCACGGAAAGGGGCTCGCGGCCCGGTCTCTGGCGCGGGCGCTCTCCAGCTGGCGCGCCTGGTACCGCTGGCTGGCCCGGCGCGGCGAGATCGCCCGCAATCCCTGCGACGGGCTGCGCGCGCCCAGGCGTGCATGGGCGCTGCCCAGGGCGCTGTCCGTCGACCAGACGCAGGCGCTGCTCGATGCCGCCGCGGCAAGCGTCCTCGATTTCCGCGACAAGGCCATGTTCGAGCTGTTCTATTCCTCCGGCCTGCGCCTGGCCGAACTGGCGAGCCTGGACTGCGGCGGCGGCCTCGACCTGGCGGAAGGCGTCGTGACCGTCACCGGCAAGCGCGACAAGACGCGCACGGTGCCCCTGGGCGCGAAGGCCGCCGAATCGATCCGGGCCTGGCTCGAACGGCGCCCGGGCCTCGCGGCGGCCGACGAGCCGGCGCTGTTCGTCGGCCGCCGCGGCAGCAGACTGGGCGTGCGCGCCATCGAGCGGCGCCTGGAATCGTGGGCGCAGCGGCAGGGCCTCGGCGTCCACGTGCATCCCCACATGCTGCGCCACTCCTTCGCTTCCCACGTCCTGCAATCCTCCGGCGATCTGCGCGCGGTGCAGGAGATGCTCGGCCATGCCAGCATCGGCAGCACGCAGATCTATACGCACCTGGATTTCCAGCACCTGGCGAAGGTATACGACGTCGCACACCCCAGGGCAAAGAAGGTCCCCATCCGGGAATGAGCGCCTAACTGATTCTCAAGCCCGACAGGGATCGCTCGGTGCTGCGCCGCCACCCGTGGATTTTCGAGGGGGCGGTGGCGCGGCTGGAGGGGCGCGCGCGGCCGGGCGACACGGTGGAGGTGGTGGCCAGCGGCGGCAGGCACTCCGGGCAGGTGCTGGCGAAGGCGGCCTGGAGCCCGGTTTCCTCGATCCGCGCCCGCGTGTGGAGCTTCGATCCGGGCGAGATCATCGACGATGCATTCTTCAAGCGCCGGGTGGCCGCCGCCGTGGCGCGCCGCGCCGTCCTGCCGGAGCTGGCTTCGCAGGAGGGGTTGCGCCTGATCCATGCCGAGTCCGACGGCCTGCCGGGGGTGATCGCCGACCGGTACGGCGACACGGTGGTGGTGCAGCTGACCTCCGCCGGCGCGGATAGGTGGCGCGAGGCCATCGCCGGCGCCCTGGAGAAGGCCACCGGTTGCGCGCGCATCTACGAGCGGTCGGACTCCGACGTGCGCGGACTCGAAGGCCTCCCGCCGCGCACCGGCTGGCTGCGGGGCGGGCCGTCCGAAGGCGGGATGGCCATCGCGGAGCACGGCGTGAGGATGGCCGTGGACTATGCCGCCGGCCACAAGACCGGCTTCTACCTGGACCAGCGCGACAACCGGCACTCCCTCGGGGAATTGTCGGCCGGCCGGCGGGTGCTCAACTGCTTCTGCTACACGGGCGGCTTTTCGCTCCAGGCGCTGGCCGGCGGCGCCCGCCACGTCCTTTCGATCGACAGCTCGCAGCCCGCGCTGGACCAGGCGGCGGCGAACCTGGCGCTGAACCCGCACCTGGATGCCTCGTGCGCGGAATGGCGCTGCGCCAACGTCTTCGACGAGCTGCGCCGGCTCAAGGCGGCGGGCGAACGCTTCGACCTCATCGTGCTCGACCCCCCCAAGTTCGCGCCTTCGGCGAGCCATGCGGAGCGGGCGGCGCGAGCCTACAAGGACATCAATCTCCACGGATTCAAACTGCTTGAGCCCGGCGGGTTGCTGATGACCTATTCTTGCTCCGGCGGCGTCGGGGTGGAGTTGTTCCAGAAGATCGTCGCCGGCGCGGCGCTGGATTCGGGCAGAACCGCGCGCATCGTCCGGCGCCTGCAAGGGGCGGCCGACCACCCCGTCGACCTGGCCTTTCCCGAGGGGGAATATCTGAAGGGCCTGCTGGTGCAGGTGGACTGACGCGTGACCTCTGGAACGGGCCGCCGCCGTGCCCCCGGATTCTTACGCCGCATTGCACCATCCGAGGGGATATACTTCGGGAACTGATTCAATTCAGTTTTTTCGTCCATCGTGGCCTTTTCCATTTTCAGCAAGAAACCCTCGTCGCCGGTGCATTCCCCCAAGGCTCCGGCGCCCGCCGGGCCGGTGGGCATGAAGCCGGCGCCTGTCCGTGCCCCGGTCACGCCGGTGATGAGGCCGGTGCCGACCCCGGCCGAGGACGATCTTGTTTCCCTTGATTTCACGATGCCGGACGCCCTCGATGCCGTTCATCCGAGGCACGTCATCCAGGTCGAGGAGGTCGCCCGGCAGATGCCGGGCGCCATCGAACAGGCGGCGATGCTGTATTCCGCCAACCAGGTGGACGAGGCATGCGCCGTGATCGAGGCGGCCTTGCGGGAGAAAGACTTGGGTGTGCATGGACAGCGTGCCTGGGGCATGCTGTTCGACCTCTACCAGATGGCGGGCCGACGCGATGCGTTCGAATCCCTGGCCCTCGACTTCGCCGCCCGCTTTGAAACCTCCCCTCCCACATGGACGGACGAAGGCCCGGAATCCAGGGACCCTTCCGCCATGACCGGCGGAAGGGCCTTCGTTTCCCTCTCCGGCATCCTGAACGCCAAGGCCCAAACTCCTCTCAGAAAGCTGCTGAAGGTCGCCGAACAGAATCCGGTTGTGCGTCTGGACCTGGCCAAGGTATCCGATGCCGATGAGGAGGGCTGCACCGAACTTCGCAATACCATCGCCGCCATCCGGAAGGCGAAGAGGGAGATCGTGATGGGCGGGGCGGAGCGCCTGGCGGACATCCTGGCCCGGAAAATCGTGCCCGGCGTCCGCGAGAACGAGCATGTCTGGCTGTTGCTGCTCGATCTCTACCAGCATCTGCTCCGGCAAGAGGCCTTCGAGGAAACGGCCGTGAACTATGCCGTCACGTTCGAGGTCTCGCCGCCCTCCTGGGATGCGCCCGGCGCCCGAAAGACATCCCCGCCGCCGGAGGCGCCCGCCAGGCCGGTCGAGGGCTGCGTTCTCCAGGGCGAGATCGTCGCGGCCGGCGCGGACGTTTTCGCCATGATGAGGGTGCAGGCCGAGAAGGGCGACGAGGTGATCGTGGATTGCCAGCGGCTTCAACGCATGGATTTTGTCAGTGCCGGCCAGTTGCTGAACGTTGTCGGCAATCTCCGCGCAGCGGGCAAGCGCGTGCGGCTGCGCGGCGCCAATCACCTGGTCGCCGCGCTCTGGGAAGTGATCGGCCTCGGCCGGATCGCCGTCATCGAACCGCGCAAGAACTGAGATCGCATATGGAGCAATATCACGGCACCACCATCCTTTCCGTGCGGCGCGGCGCCGCCGTGGCGCTGGGCGGCGATGGCCAGGTGACGCTGGGCAACATCGTCGTCAAGGCCGGCGCACGCAAAGTCCGACGCTTGTACAACGAAAAAATCCTGGCTGGCTTCGCCGGCGGCACCGCCGATGCCTTCACGCTGTTCGAGCGTTTCGAGGCCAAGCTGGAAAAACACCAGGGCAACCTCCTGCGTTCGGCCGTCGAGCTGGCCAAGGATTGGCGCACCGACCGCATGCTGCGCCGCCTGGAGGCCATGCTGGCGGTGGCCGACCGGGAAAATTCGCTGATCATCACCGGCAACGGCGACGTGCTGGAGCCGGAGTTGGGCATCGTCGCCATCGGCAGCGGCGGACCCTACGCACAGGCCGCCGCACGGGCGTTGCTGGAGAACACCGACCTCCATCCGGCCGAGATCGTGAAAAGGGCGCTGTCCATCGCCGGCGACCTGTGCATCTACACCAATCAGCAGCATGTCATCGAGTCCATCGAATGACCCCCGCCGTTCCCATGACTCCGTCCGAGATCGTCTCTGAACTCGACAAGCACATCGTCGGCCAGGCCGCCGCCAAGCGCGCCGTGGCCATCGCGCTCAGGAACCGTTGGCGGCGCGCCCAAGTGGCCGAGCCGCTGCGTTCCGAGATCACGCCCAAGAACATCCTGATGATCGGCCCCACGGGCGTGGGCAAGACCGAAATTGCCCGCCGCCTGGCGAAGCTGGCCCATGCGCCTTTCATCAAGATCGAAGCCACCAAGTTTACCGAGGTGGGTTATGTGGGGCGCGACGTCGATACCATCATCCGCGATCTGGCCGAGACCGCCATCAAGGACGCCCGCGAGGCGGCCATGAAGGCCGTGCGCGACCGGGCCATGGATGCCGCCGAGGACCGGGTGCTCGATATCCTGCTGCCGCCGGCGAGGGTCGGCCCCGGCGACGCGGCGGCGGAGGAGCGGACGCTGGACTCCGCCACCCGCCAGAAGTTTCGCAAGAAGCTGCGCGAGGGCGAACTCGACGACAGGGAGATCGAGGTCGATGTGGCCACGCCGCAGGCGGCAATGGAGATATTCGCGCCGCCTGGCATGGAAGATCTGACCCAGCAGATACAGGGCATGTTCCAGAACCTCGGATCCGGTCGCCGCAAGAGCCGCAGGATGAGGATCGGCGAAGCCCTCAAGGCACTCGCCGACGAGGAGGCGGCGCGCCTCATCAACGACGAGGAGGTCAAGACGCTGGCGCTCGCGAACGTGGAGCAGAACGGCATCGTCTTTCTCGACGAGATCGACAAGATCGCGGCGAGATCGGACATGCACGGCGCGGACGTCTCGCGCCAGGGCGTGCAGCGGGATCTGCTGCCGCTGGTCGAGGGCACGACGGTGTCGACCAAGTTCGGCATGATCAAGACCGACCACGTCCTGTTCATCGCCAGCGGCGCCTTCCACCTCTCGAAACCCTCGGACCTGATCCCGGAGCTGCAGGGGCGCTTCCCCATCCGCGTCGAGCTCGATTCGCTGTCGGTCGACGATTTCGAGCGCATCCTCACCCAGACCGACGCCTGCCTGACCCGTCAATACCAGGCGCTGCTCGGCACCGAGGACGTGCGCCTCGATTTCGCGCCGGAAGGCATCCGGCGGCTCGCCGAGATCGCCTTTCAGGTGAACGAGAAGACCGAGAACATCGGCGCCCGTCGGCTCTACACGGTCATGGAGAAGCTGTTGGAGGAGGTTTCCTTCGCGGCGGGCGGCAAGGGCGGCGTGGAAACGATCGCCGTCGATGCCGCCTATGTGGAGGCGCGCCTGGCGGAACTTGCGCGAAACGAGGATATGTCGCGCTACGTGCTGTAATTGCCGGCCCCGCCGCCGGGCCGCCCCGGGGCGGCGGGATATTCCAATCTATTAGGGAAGAACGCCGATGTTGCCCATGGGCACCGCCTCGGCGGCCTCATGGTGATGAGGTTGCCGCAAGGTATCCGGCAGGGCGGCGGCGACGGCCGCATCGGTGGTCATGATGTGCTCGGTCAGCCACCGCTTCAGGACGGCATGGAGGTCGTACGCCGCCTCGAGGGGATTGTGATCCCGTAATTGGCGCAGACGCCCGACTTCGCGGAGGAATTCCTGATGCTCGCTGTGCAGCCTTTGCTGGAGCGCGGCCTCGACCCGATAGTTGGCGGCGAGGGACTCCTCTGAAACGAAATGACGGCACATGTAACTCGCCAGGCTGTCGAAAATTCCGCCTATCCCATTGACCTGATTCGTATTGATGTGGGCTTGTAGCCCGTTGATGAGGTCGACGAACTGGCGATGCTCCCGGTCGATGTCCATCACCCCGGTCTCATATTCCTTGTTCCAGAGGATTTGCATGATGGCTTGAAGGCTGTGTTCGCAATATATGCCTTATAGCATATACCTTAAAGCCTATCGCGCCCTTCGCCCCTCGATCAGCGAATACACCGCCGGCACGACCACCAGCGTCAGCAGCGTCGAAGAGATCATGCCGCCGATGACGGCGATCGACAGCGGCTGGTTGGTTTCCGCGCCGGCGCCCAGCCCCAGCGCGGCCGGGAAGAGCGCCATGATGACGGTGGCCGAGGTCATCAACACGGGGCGCATCCGCGTCGGGCAGGCGTTCCTCAGGGCCTCGTTCACCCCCATGCCGCTTGCGCGCCGCTGGTTGGTGAGGTCGACCAGCAGGATGGAGTTCTTCGCCACCAGGCCGATAAGCAGGACCAGGCCGATCATCGAGTAGATATTGAGCGTATGGCCGGTCGCCCAGAGCGCCGCCACGCCGCCGACGACCGCGAGCGGCTGCGCGAGCATGATGATGGCCGGCTGGAGGAAGGAATTGAACTGGCTGGCCAGCACCATGTAGAGCAGCGCCAGGGCCAGGGCGAAGGTGAAGACCATGGCGGTCTGCGTCCGGCCGAATTCCTCGGCCTGGCCGATCAGCCTGACCCGATAGCCGGCCGGCAGGATTTCCGCGGCGGCGCGATTGAGGGTATCCACGGCCTCGCCCAGCGGAATCGTCGGCGTGGCGAAGAAGGTGGCGGCGTATTGCAGGTCGAAACGGCCGATCACGGCCGGGCCGAGCTTCTCCTCGAAGCGGGCCACCGAATCCAGGCGCACGAGCCTACCGTCTTTCGATCGCAGGAATATCTTCGACAGGTCGGCGGGCCGGGTGAATTCGCCCTCGCGGGCCTTGACGCGGATGTCGTAGCGCTGGCCGTCGCCGATCTCGTCGTTGAATCGGGCGATGTCGATGCCGCCGGTGAGCATGTTGACGGCGAGCGCCACGTCGGAGGAACTGAGGTTCGCCGCCGCGATGCGCAGGCGGTCGGGCTGGAACAGCAGTTGCGGAAGGTCCAGTTGCAGGTCGGTGTCGATGCGGCCGATACCCGGCTCGGCGGCCAGCCTTTTTTGCAGCTCCCGGGAGAGCCGGCCCACCTCGGCCAGGTTGTCGCCCGCCAGCACGAACTGGAGCGGTTCGCCGCGCTGGCCATGGACGATGGGGTAGGGCGCCGCGAAGACGCGGGCGCCGGCGATTCCCGCTAATTCCTCGCGCAGCAGCGCGAGCACCTGCTGCTGGGTCACCGTGCGTTCCGCGCGCGGCGCCATGCGTACCACGACCGTGCCTTGGTTGACCTGACCAGCCGATCCCAGGCCGATGAGGGCGAATTCCGTGACGATCTCCTTGTGCGCGGAGAGGAGGGCCTCGGTCTCACGGAGCTTCGAGTCGGTGTAATCGATGGAGGAACCGAGCGGCGTGCGCAGCCGCACGAGGAAGCGCCCCTCGTCCTGATCGGGCGCGAAGGCCTTGCCGATGTGGGTGAAGAAGAAAACCGAGGAGCCGACGACGGCGACGGTGAGCGCCACGACCTTCCATCGGTGCCGTAGCGTCCGGTCCAGCAGGCGGGCGTAGAGGCGGTCCATCCCGCCCAGGATGCCGTCGAGCAGGTGATAGACGCGGCCGTGCTGTTTTTCGACCTTGAGGTAGCGCGAGCAGAGCATGGGCGTGAGCGTCAGCGAGACGAACAGCGACACCAACACGCCGAAGGTGACCACGACGGCGAAGGAGCGGAAGAACTGGCCGATGATGCCGGAGAGAAAGGCCACGGGCGCGAAGATCGAGACGAGCGAGAGCGTGGCCGCGATGACGGCGAATACCACTTCGTTGCTGCCGTTGACGGCGGCGGTGCGCGGATCCGGGTCGATTTCCTCGCGGTGCCTGAATATGTTCTCGAGAACCACGATGGCGTCGTCGACCACCACGCCGATCAACAGCAGCAGCGCGAGCATGGTCAGCGAGTTCAGCGTGTAGCCGAAGAAGTGGATGACGGCGATGGCCCCCAGCAGCGACACGGGGATGGCCAGCGCGATGATGAGGGTGGATCGCAGCGAGCGCAGGAAAAACCACACCACCAGCGCGGCGAGGATCGTGCCCTCGACGAGATGCTGCTTGAGCGAATTGACGATCTCCAGGATGAAGACGGCGTCGTTGGAGACGATGGTGATCCGCATGCCGGGCGGAAGGTTCGGGCGGATTTCGTTCTCGATGCGCGCCTTGATCCGCTCGACGATGTCGACGGTGTTGGTGTTGGCGATCTTGACCAACCCCAGGCCGATGGTGGTCTCGCCGTTGAAGCGCGCGAGCTGGCGGTTGTCGGTGAGCCCGTCCTCCAACTCGGCGATATCCGACAGGCGCACGGGTGCGCCCCCCTTCCATGCGACGATGAGCCCGGCGAGGCCATCCAGACCATCCACGCGGTGGAACTCCAGGTCGAGCTTGACCAGGCTCTCGGTCGCCTGCCCGACGATGAAGCCGCCGGCCATCTGGACATGCTCGCGGGCGAAGGCCTCGCTGACGTCCTGCGCCGTGACGCCGAGTGCCGCCATGCGGTCGGGCAGCAGATTCGCACGGATCGTACGGTCGCGCCGGCCGCCCAGGCGCACCTCGCCGACGCCCTCGACGGTCTCCAGACGCTTCTTGACGACGTTGATCGCGTACTGGTTGAGCTGCTGCTGCGTGCGGTCACCCTGCAGCGCCAGCCACATGATGGGCTGGGCGTTGGTCTCCACCTTGGCCACCACGGGCGGGTCCGCGTCCCGGGGCAGGCGCCGCAGCACCTGGTTGACCTTGGCCTGCACCTCGTTGAAGGCGATGTCGACCTTCTTCTCCAGGGAGAAGGTAATGTTGATGACCGAGACGCCGGGCGACGAGGTGGACTGGATGTGCTCGATGCCGGGCACGGAGTTCACGGCGGACTCGATGACGTTGGTGACGCTGGCGTCGACGATGTCCGGGTTGGCGCCTTTTTGCGTCGTGGTGACGGAGACCACCGGAAACTCGATGTGGGGGAAGCGGTCCATCCCGATGCGCTGGAAGGAGATCACTCCGAAGAGCACCAGCCCGGCGGAAAGCATCCACGCCATGACGTGGCGCCGGATGGAAAGTTCCGGCAGGTTCACTTCTTGACGGCCACCGCGGCGTCGTGGGTCAGGAAGCCGGCGCCGTCCAGCGCGACGGTTTCGCCGCCCGACAGGCCGGAATGGATCTCCACCCGCCCTGCGCGCTTGCCGCCCGTTTGTACCACCCGCTGAGTCGCCTTCCCGTCGGCAACGACATAGACGACCTTGCCGGCCGGGCGCAGGACGACGCTCTGCTCGGGCACCGTCAGGGCGCCCTCGCGGGCGGCGATGCGCACCAGGGCATTGACGGTGCCGCCGGACTTGAGCGCGCCGTCGTTGTCGATATTCACCACGGCGGTGAGCGCCCGGCTGCCGTCGGCGAGGCTGGGCCGGATGTCGTTGATGATGCCCTCGAACACGCGTCCCGGCGCCTGCGGCGAGGTCAGCCGCACGGGCTGGCCTCGCGCCAGACGGGGCGCCGCGGTTTCCGGGAACGGCAGATGCGCGCGCAGCCTGCGGTTGGAGACGAACTGGAACAGGGGATCGCCGACCTTGACGTAGTCGCCCGCCGAGACCATCTGGTTCTCGATGACGCCGTCGGTCGGCGCGGCCACGGCGGTCTTGCCGACGTTGCGGCGGCTCAGGTCCGTGCGGGCGCGGGCGGCGGCCAGTTGCCCCGCCAGCGCGGCGCGCTGGGCGCGGGCGTCGTCGGCCGCGTTCTGCGACAGGAAACCCTTGGCGACGAGCCCCTGCTGTCGCTCCACCAGCTTCTCCTGCTGGGCGAGCAGGGCTTCCAGCCGCGCCGCCTCGGAGGCGTCGGCCTGCGTCTGCAGGGCGAGATCGGCGGCGTCGATGACGGCCAGCGTTTCCCCCTTCTTCACCGCCTTGCCGGCGAAGGCCAGCACTCTGGCCACCTTGCCGGCCACTTCGGCGGCGAGCCGGGGGTCGTTGATGGATTCAAGCGTGCCCAGGGTTTCCTCGACGACCTCGAAGGCGCCGGGCTGGACGGTTGTGGTGGTGATGAGCGCCGGCGGCGGGCCGGAGGGCTTCTTTTCCTCGGGTTTGCCGCCGCAGGCGACCAGCCCGGCGGCCAGCATGGCAATGAAAAGTCTCATGCGGATTCCAGCGCGTAAAGCGACTCGACGGTTTCGCGCGCGCGGATCAGGCGGACATCGTCGCCGTCGACCATCACCTCGGCGGCGCGCGGCCGGCTGTTGTAGTTCGAGCTCATGGCCATGCCGTAGGCGCCGGCCGACATGACGGCCAGCAGGTCGCCCTCTTCGAGCGCCAGTTCGCGGCCCTGGCCGAGAAAGTCGCCGGATTCGCAGACCGGGCCGACGATGTCGTAGATGTGTGCCGCCGCCCCACTGGGACTGACGTTCACGATGTCGTGCCAGGCGTCGTAGAGCGCGGGGCGCATCAGGTCGTTCATGGCGGCGTCGACCACGGCGAAGTTCCTCCCTTCGCCATGCTTGAGGGTCTCGACGCGGGTGAGCAGCCAGCCAGCGTTGCCGACCAGCGATCGGCCGGGTTCGACGATGAGCTTTTCCGGGCGTCCGGCCACGACGGCCAGGATCGGCGCCAGATAGTCTGCGACAGCGGGTGCCGCGTCCTCGTCGCGGTAGCGGATGCCCATGCCGCCGCCCAAGTCGATGTGTTTCAGAACGATGCCCTCGGCCTTCAGCGCGTCCGCCAGGGCGAGCACCCTGCCGGCCGCCTCGGCGGCGGGGGCCGGATCGAGCAATTGCGAGCC
This sequence comes from Candidatus Nitricoxidivorans perseverans, assembly GCA_030246985.1. GTDB lineage: Bacteria > Pseudomonadota > Gammaproteobacteria > Burkholderiales > Rhodocyclaceae > Nitricoxidivorans > Nitricoxidivorans perseverans. Next base: position 2,230,505 of record CP107246.1, read on the forward strand.
GATGTGGCAGTCGATGCCGGCGACGTCGATGTGGGGCAGGGCGGCGGCCCGGCGGTAGAGGGGCAGCGCCTCGTCATAAGGGACGCCGAACTTCGAGGTCCGGAGGCCCGTCGAGATATAGGGATGGGTTCCGGCGTCGACATCGGGATTGACGCGCAGGGCGACGGGCGCGCGGGCGCCCTGGGCCCCGGCGACCTCGTTCAACTTCTCCAGCTCCGAGGCCGACTCGACGTTGAAGCAGCGGATGCCGACTTCCAGCGCCTGCGCCATTTCGGCGCGCGTCTTGCCGACGCCGGAGAAGATCACGCGGCCGGGGTCGCCGCCGGCCGCCAGCACGCGGGCCAGTTCGCCGCCGGAAACGATGTCGAAGCCGGCGCCCAGGCGGGCGAAAAGGTTGAGGATGGCGAGGTTCGAATTGGCCTTGACGGCGTAGCAGATCAGGGCGTCCCGGCCGGCGAGCGCCGCACGATAGGCGTCGAAGGCGGCGACGAGCGCCGCCTTCGAGTAGATGTAGCAGGGGGTGCCGAATCGCTCGGCGACGGCGGCCGGCGAGACCCCTTCGACGCGCAGAGTCATCCGGCGGGCTTCTCCGGCTTGCTGCTATGATCCGGAGGCGCCGGGTTGCCGAAAATGGGCGGCTTGGCCGGACCGGGCGGCGGGACGAGCGGGCCCTTGGTGCCGCAGGCGGAAAGGAAGATGAGAATGAGGAGCGTGGCGATGGATCGCATGGTGGCGGAATGTTAACACGGGGCGAATTCGATTGCCTTGCCGATGCGGCTTTCCGCCGCATCGAGGAGGCGCTGGATGCTTGCGATGCGGACTATGAAATGTTGTCGGGCGGCGTCCTGGAAATCGAATTCGACGACGGCAGCAAGATTGTCGTCAACCGCCATGCGGCGGCGCAGGAAATCTGGGTGGCCGCGCGTTCCGGCGGCTACCATTTCAGGCCGGAGGACGGCCGGTGGTTGAACACCCGCGACGGCGAGGAACTGATGGCGGTGTTGTCGCGCTGCGTTTCGGAACAGGCGGGAGAACAAGTCACCCTGGAGTAAATGGCAGCTGCCAGGTTTCGCCGGATTCTCCGGGCGGCTCGGGCAGGTGTTCGCGGTAGATGAACTCTTTTACGGTCCTGCCGGAGGGGTCTTCCGCAGTGACGGGCACCAGCCCTTCGGGCGCCTCCATGTGGCTTTCGGGCACACCCTTCAAGGCCTTTTCCATGTAGCCGATCCAGATCGGCAGAGCGGCCGCGCCGCCGGTTTCGCCATCGCCCAGACGCTTGGGCTGGTCGAAGCCGATCCAGGCGATGCCGACCACGGTCGGGTGATAGCCGCAGAACCAGGCATCCACGTAGTCGTTGGTCGTGCCGGTCTTGCCGGCGAGGTCAAGGCGCTTGAGCGTTGCGCCTGCGCGGGCGGCGGTCCCACGGCGCACGACGTCGTGCATCATGCTGTCCATCAGGAAGGCGTTGCGGGCGTCGATGATGCGCAGGCTCTCGTCGCCGGCGATGGCGGGCCGGGCCTCGGCCAAGACGTTGCCTTTCGGATCCAGAATCTGCCGAATGACATGCGGTTCGATCCGGTAGCCGCCGTTTGCGAATGCCGAATAGGCGGCCAGATGCTGCCACGGGGTCACGGAGCCGGCGCCCAGGGCCATGGTGAGGTAGGGCGGATGCTTGTCGGCGTCGAAGCCGAAGTGGGTGACGTAGTCCTGGGCGTACTGGGGCCCGATGGACTTCAGCAGCCGGATCGACACCATGTTCTTCGATTTCGCCAGCGCCGTGCGCATCGACATCGGGCCTTCGTACTTTCCGTCGTAGTTCTTCGGCTCCCAGGCCAGGCTGCCGGTTTCCTCGGCCGAGATGGAGATCGGCTCGTCGTCGATCACCGAGGCCGGCGTGTAGCCCTTTTCGAGCGCCGCCGAATAGATGAAGGGCTTGAAGCTGGAACCGGGCTGGCGCCAGGCCTGGGTGACATGATTGAACTTGTTTCGGTCGAAGTCGAAGCCGCCGACCAGTGCTCGGATCGCCCCATCCACCGGGCTGGCGGCGACAAAGGCGGCCTCGACCTCGGGCAACTGGACGATCTGCCATCCTTCCTTGTCGGACTTGGACTTGCTGACCCGGATGACGGCGCCGCGCCGGATACGCTTGTTGGCGGGTGCCTTCGGGTCGATCATCCCAGCGGCGAACCGGAGGCTCTTGCCGCCGATCGTGACGATCTCGCCGCCCCGGAGATAAGCGCGCACGGCCCTGGCATCGGCCGACAGCACGATGGCAGCGCGCAGGTCGTCGGCATCGTCAAAATTCAGCGTGAGGTCTTCGAGGGCTTCATCCTGATCCGACTTGACCTCCGTCATGTCCACGTAGGCCTCGGCGCCCCGATAGCCGTGGCGCCGGTCGTAGTCCATGACGGCGCGCCTCAGGCTGGCGTAGGCGGCTTCCTGCTCGGCGCTGTCGATCGTGGTGATGACGGAAAGCCCCATGCTGTAGGCATCCTCGTGGAATCGCTCGTAAGCCATCTGGCGGGCCATCTCGGCGACATGGTCGGCGTGGATGCCGAAGTCGTTCGTGCCCCGGTGGATGCGCAAAGTCTCATCCCGTGCGGCGGCATACGGGGCTGCATCCAGAAAGTCAAGTTCATGCATGCGCCGCAGCACGTAGAGCTGGCGCAGCCGCGCCCGCCTGGGATTGGCGACGGGGTTGTAGGCCGACGGCGCCTTGGGCAGGCCGGCCAGCATCGCGGCTTCCGCCGCCGAAATGTCCTTGAGCGCCTTGCCGAAGTAGATCCGGGCGGCGGAAGAGAATCCATAGGCGCGCTGGCCGAGGTATATCTGGTTCACATAGATTTCCAGGATATCGTCCTTGCCGAGGTTGTTCTCGATCTTGAAGGACAGCAGGGCCTCGAACAGTTTGCGCGTCAGGGTCTTCTCCGTGGACAGGAAAAAGTTGCGCGCCACCTGCATGGTGATCGTCGAGGCGCCCTGCTGCTTGCCACCGCTGACGAAATTGGAATACGCTGCGCGCAGGATACCGAGGGTGTCGATGCCCGGATGCTGGTAGAAACGTTCGTCCTCGGCCGCCAGGATCGCCTGCTTCATGACCGGCGGCAGATCCTGGATGCGGATGAAGTCGCGCCGTTCCTCGCCGAACTCCCCGATCAGGCGACCGTCGGCGGTGTATACCCGGAGGGGTATCTTGGGCCGATAGTCGGTCAATGCCTCGATGGACGGGAGCTTGGGATAGGCCAGGACCAGCACGATGCCCGCAAGGGCGACGGCGACCAGAGCTGCTCCGGCGAGGAGAGTGAGCGGATAAAGAATCCAGCGAGGCGGGATGGGCAAGGGGTGCTCGGCATGCCGATGGTCGGGAAGCGCGCATTATATCCATGCCGATGAAACCGGGCCGGAGCATGCGGAGCCCCTTAAAAATTTTGCTTTACAGCCGTTATAGTTGCTGCTAGCATCTGAAGTAAATTATTCATAGTGCGCGTAACGCGATGTTCTGAAAGGAAAATCCTTGCAGGTCGACCTCTCGATCTTCAACCCGAAAGCGCGCCCCATGATCGGGCTGGACATCAGTTCGTCCGCCATCAAGATGGTTGAGCTTGCAGAAGGCGGAAAGGGCGGCTATCGCGTCGAGCGTTATGCGATCGAACCGTTGCCCAGGGATGCTGTCGTGGACGGAAACATCGCCAACCTGGAAGGCGTCGCGGAATCGATCCGGCGCTGCTGGAAGCGCATGGGCACCTCGACCAAGTATGTGGCCATGTCCCTGCCCACGGCGGCGGTGATCACCAAGAAGATCATCCTGCCAGCCAACTTGCGCGAAACCGAGATGGAAGTGCAGGTCGAATCGGAAGCGAATCAGTACATTCCCTTTGCGCTGGATGAGGTGAACCTCGATTTCCAGATCGTCGGTCCGGCGCCGTCGAGCCCGGATGAGGTCGAAGTGCTGATCGCGGCCTCCCGCAAGGAAAAGGTCGAGGACCGGGTGGCCTGCGCCGAGGCGGCCGAATTGAAGCCCTTGGTCATGGATGTCGAATCCTATGCCATCCAGGCGGCTTTCGAACTGGTGATGAAACAGCTGACCGGGACGGGCAATGCGGCTGACGCGGATACGATCGTGGCGCTGGTCGATGTTGGCGCCAATGCCATGAAAGTTGCCATCATGCGCGGCGGTCAGCCTGTCTATTCGCGCGAGCAGGCCTTTGGCGGCGGCCAACTGACGCAGGACGTCATGCGCGCCTACGGCATGAGCGCGGAGGAGGCCGAAGCCGTCAAACGGTCCGGTTCCGCGCCGGAGAATTACGAGGCCGAGTTGCTGCGCCCCTTTCTCGACAACCTGGCCCTCGAGGTGTCGCGTGCGCTCCAGTTCTTCTTCACTTCGACCCAGTACAACCAGGTCCATCACATCGTCCTGGCGGGAGGATGCGCGGTCATTCCCGGAGTGGACGAGGTGGTGGCGACGCGTACGCAGATCAACACGGTCGTCGCCAATCCGTTCGTCAGCATGACGCTTTCGTCGCGTGTCCGCCCGAAGCAACTGGTGGCCGACGCGCCGTCGCTGATGGTTGCCTGCGGCCTGGCTTTGCGGAGGTTCGATCAGTGATCCGGATCAACCTGCTGCCCCATCGCGAGGAAAAGCGCAAGGCCCGACGCGAGCAGTTCTACGCCCTGGGGGGCCTGGTGACCGTGCTGGCCGGTGTCACCTGGTTCCTGGGATTTACCATCATCAATGGCCAGATCGACAGCCAGGATGCCAAGAATGCCTTTTTGAAAAAGGAAATCGACTTCCTTGACAAGGATATCGACGAGATTAAGAAGCTCAAAGAGCAGACCGATGCACTGCTCTCCCGCAAGGGCGTGATCGAATCGTTGCAGGCCAATCGCGCGGAAACCGTGTACTTTTTCAACGAGCTGGCGCGAAGGGTGCCCAGCGGGGTTTACCTGCGCGCTGTCAAGCAGAAGGGGCAGCAGATCAACCTGTCCGGCTACGCCCAGTCCAACGCCCGCGTGTCGGCGTTGATGCGCAGCCTGGACGATTCGCCGGTGATGGAAAAGCCGGATCTGGTTGAAATCAAGGCGGCGACCGTCGACCGCAGGCGCCTGAGCGAGTTCAGCCTCAACATCCGGTTTACGCGCCAGACCAGCGGCGAAGGAAAGGACAAGGCGGGCGCCTCCGGAAAGGGCGACAAGTCGTGAAGAAGCCGCCCATGCCACGATTCCAGTTGCCGGCGATCGATTTCAAGGGGGTCGTCGAGGACTTCAAGACGCTGGATCCCAAGGATCCGGGGCTGTGGCCGCTGATCCCGCGCGCGATCATTCTGGCCGGCGTGTTCGCCCTGATGATGAGTCTGGCCTGGTGGATGGGCTGGCGCGTGCAGCAGGAAGAACTGGAGGCCAAGCGCCAGCAGGAAGAGAAGCTCAAGGAGGAGTGGACCGCCAAGAAGAGGCAGGCGATCAATCTCGACGAGCACCGCAAGCAGCTGGCCGAGATCAACCGCTCTTTCGGCGCCCTCCTCAAGCAGTTGCCCAATGCTTCGGAAATGGAGTCTCTGCTGATCGACATCAACCAGGCGGGGCTTGGCCGGGGTTTGCAGTTCGAGCTTTTCAAGCCGGGCGCGGAAGTGGCCAAGGACTTCTACGCTGAACTGCCCATCACCATCAAGATTTCGGGTGGCTATCACGATCTGGGCGCCTTTGCCGGCGACATCGCCAAGTTGCCCCGGATCGTGACCCTCAACGACATCGATGTGGCGCCTGTCAAGGAGGGTGGCCTGTCGCTGTCGGCGATCGCCAAGACTTTCCGTTATCTCGATGAAGAGGAATTGGCGCGTCAGAGGAAAGAGAAGGAAAAGGCCGCCAAGGGCAAGGGAGGCAAAAAGTGACCCGCCGGATGCTGGCCGCCGCCACGGTCTCCGCGTTCCTCGCCGCGTGTGGCGGCGAGGAGCACAAGGACATGAAGCAATGGATGCAGGATGCCGCCAGGGATATGCGGGGCAGGGTTCCGCCGTTGCCGGAGATCAGGCCCTTCCCCATTGTTTCCTACGATGCCAATGACCTGCAGGAACCCTTCAGCCCGGCCAAGGCGCTGCCTGAGAAACGCGCCGGCGCCGGCGCCCAGCCTGACTTCGACCGACCGAAGGAGCCACTGGAGGCTTATCCGCTCGAGTCTCTCCAGATGGTCGGCGTGGTGCGCAGGGGCGGAGCCATGTACGCCCTGATCCAGGCGGGCGGCATGGTCTATCAAGTGAAGGCCGGCAATCATCTGGGGCAGAGTTTCGGCATGATCACGGCGGTCAAGGAAGCGGAAGTGCAGATCAAGGAACTGGTGCAGGACCCAAGCGGTCAGACTGCCGACTGGATTGAGCGGCCGGCGACCCTGCAATTGCAGGAAGGGCCGGTAGAGCCGCAAAAGGAGGCAAAGAAATGAACCCCAATACCCTGACACGACGCTGCCTGGCGGCATGGGCAACCTTGCTCGCCGCCGTTCTGCTGCCGGCATTGCCGGCGACTGCCCAGATCGATACCGCCGGGACCCGGAACAGCATTGAGGCGCTGACGGTTAGCCAGCAGGGTGGCAACACGGTCATCAAGGTGGTGACGGGGCGCGCGCTGGACAAGGCGCCGGCCACGTTCAGCGTCGCCAATCCGCCCCGTATCGTTTTCGATTTCCAGGATACCGCCAATAAACTGGGGCGCACTGTCCAGCAGTTCAACGAGGGCTATCTGCGTAGCGCCAACATCATCCAGACGGACGGTCGGACGCGGCTGGTGCTGAATCTCAACAAGTTCACCACTCATGAGACGCGGCAGGAAGGGGCATCGTTCTACATTTCACTGCTGCCGAACGTCATCGGCGAGGCGGCGGGCCAGTCGGGGGCAACCCAGCACTTCCCCGAGACCAAGGCGGCGCCGGAGCGCCGCACCCTGCGGGACATCGGCTTCCGGCGGGGTAAGGGCGGGGAAGGCCTGGTCACCGTCGAAATGTCCGACCCGGGCACGGGCGTGGATGTGCGCCAGCAGGGTTCGACGCTGGTCGTGGAGTTCCAGAAGGTGAGCCTGCCGGAGCACCTGCGCCGCCGTCTGGACGTCACTGACTTTGCGACCCCGATCACGACGGTCAGCACCGCGCCTCAGGGCGAGAACGTGCGCATCGCCATCACGCCCAAGGGGCTGTGGGAACACACCGCCTATCAGAGCGACAACCAGTTCGTCGTCGAGGTAAAGCCGGTCAAGGAGGATCCCTCGAAGATATTCCAGAGCAGCAAGCAGGGCTACCAGGGCGACAAGGTCTCCCTCAACTTCCAGAACATTCCCCTGCGCGAACTGCTGCATGTCTTCGCCGACATCACCAATTTCAACATCGTCATCAGCGACACGGTGATGGGGAATGTGTCCCTGAGACTCAACGAGGTGCCCTGGGACCAGGCTCTGGAGATCGTCCTGCAGCAGAAGGGGCTGGCGATGCGCAAGAACGGCAACGTCATCTGGATCGCGCCGCAGGACGAGCTTGCCGCCAAGGAAAAGCTCGAACTGGAGTCGAAGCAGCAGATATCAGAACTGGAACCGGTCCGCACCGAGAGCTTCCAGCTCAATTATCAGAAGGCGGAAGCCCTCCAGAAGCTCCTGACGGACAAGGACCAGCGGGTTCTTTCCAAGCGCGGTAGCGCGGTCATCGACGCGCGGACCAACAAGGTGTTCGTCAGCGACACGCCATCCCGCCTGGACGACGTGCGCCGGCTGATCGCCGAGATCGACATCCCGGCCCGCCAGGTCATGATCGAGGCCCGCATCGTGGAAGCCGAGAATACCTTCTCAAAGGCGCTGGGCGTGCGGCTCGGCGCGCATGACCACAAAGGACTGGACATCGGCCACCGCGTTCTGGGCACCAACAGCCCGCGCTGGGGCATCGCCGGATCGACCAACGACGCCTATGTGCACCTGACCGATAATTTCACGCAGACTTTTTACCCGGGGCAATATTCGAATGCGCCATCCCTGCCGGCGACGGGCTACTATTCCGGCACGCAGATCAAGAAGGAGGGCACGGTCAGCGACATCGGCGCGAGCCAGTTCGTGAACCTTCCCGCCCCTTCGCGTAGCGGCACGCCGGGGGCCATCTCGTTCACGCTTTTCAACAGCCAGAAGACTCAGCTGCTGTCGCTGGAACTTTCCGCCCTGGAAGCGGATGGCAAGGGCAAGTTCGTTTCGAATCCGCGCGTCGTGACGGCCGACAAGGTGGAGGCCCTGATCGAGCAGGGAACGGAAATTCCCTACCTCTGCGCCAGCTCCTCCGGCGCCGTGTCAGTCTGCTTCCGCAAGGCGATGTTGGCCCTCAAGGTGCGTCCGCAGATCACGCCGGACGGACGGGTGATGATGTCCCTCGACATCAACAAGGACGCCCCCAGCAGCCTGCCCACCGGCGGCGCGGGCGTGGCCATCGATTCCAAGCATGTGAAGACCGACGTGCTGGTGGAAAACGGCGGCACGGTCGTCATCGGCGGCATCTACACCCAGGACGAGCGGAACGAGTCCTCGCGGATACCGGTGCTGGGCGATCTGCCCTATGTCGGCTTCATGTTCCGGAACACGAACAAGATCAACGACAAGAAGGAACTGCTGATCTTCATCACGCCCAAGATCATCAGCGAGGCCCTGAGCCTGCGCTAGAACACGGGCGCGGCCCGCGTTGCCGCCATATCCGCCTGCTACAATCGCGGCCGTGGAACCCTGCCGCAATATCTACCTCATCGGCCTGATGGGCGCCGGCAAGACGACCGTCGGCCGGCAGCTGGCAAAGCGCCTGAACCGGCGCTTCGTCGATGCCGATCACGAGATCGAATCGAGGACCGGCGTGCGGATTCCGGTGATCTTTGAAATCGAGGGCGAGGCGGGTTTTCGTCGGCGCGAGGCGCAGGTGATCGAGGCCCTGAGTCGGGAACGCCGACTGGTGCTGGCCACCGGCGGCGGCGCGGTACTCGATCCCGCCAATCGGGCCTGCCTTAGGGAAACCGGCGTGGTCGTTTATCTGCATGCGGTGGCGGACACGCTCTTCGAACGCACCCGGCGCGACCGCGGACGGCCGCTGCTGCGGGTGGACGATCCGTTGGCGAAGCTCCGGGAACTGCTCGATCAACGCGACCCCCTGTACCGCGAGACGGCCCACCTCGTCGTCGAGAGCGGCGGCGGAGCCTCCGTATTGGCCGAGCGAATTGAGAAAGAGATCAGAGCACGATGCGAACCCTGAATGTCTCCCTCGCCGAACGCGGCTATCCCATCCACATCGGTTCAGGTCTGCTGGGGAACGCCGAGCTTGTCGCCGCCGCTCTCGCGGCACCGCGAGCGGCCATCGTCAGCAATGTGACCGTCGCCCCCCTTTACCTGGAAAGGCTGGCCGTACCCCTGCGGGCCGCCGGAGTGCGTGTGACCGAGATCGTCCTGCCGGACGGCGAGGCCCACAAGAACTGGGGGACGCTGAACGCCATCTTCGATGCCCTGCTTGCCGATCGCTGCGACCGCGCAACGACGGTCATCGCGCTGGGCGGCGGCGTCATCGGCGATCTGGCGGGCTTCGCCGCCTCCTCCTACCAGCGCGGCGTGCCCTTCATCCAGGTGCCGACGACGCTGCTTTCCCAGGTGGATTCTTCGGTCGGCGGCAAGACGGGCATCAACCATCCGCGCGGCAAGAACATGGTCGGCGCGTTCTGGCAGCCGAGGCTCGTCCTGGCCGATACCGACACGCTGCTGACCCTGCCCGACCGGGAACTTTCGGCCGGCCTGGCGGAGGTGATCAAGTACGGCCTGATCCGCGACCTGCCCTTCCTGGAATGGCTGGAGGCGAACATGGACCGGCTCATGGCGCGCGACGCCGATGCGCTCGCCCACGCCATCGAGCGATCCTGCGCCAACAAGGCCGAGGTGGTGGCCGGCGACGAACGGGAGACGGCGAAGGACGGCGGCCGGGCTCTGCTCAACCTGGGCCACACGTTCGGCCATGCCATCGAGGCCGGCGTCGGCTATGGCGAATGGCTGCACGGTGAGGCGATTGCCGTCGGGATGGCGATGGCGGCGGAGCTGTCGCGCCGGCTGGGCTGGCTTGAAACGGCGGATGTCGACCGCGTACGCACCCTGCTCGTGCGCGCCGGCCTGCCGGTGGCGGGGCCGGATCTTTCCGCCGATCGCTATCTCGACCTGATGAGCCATGACAAGAAGGTCATCGCCGGCAAATTGCGCCTGGTGCTGCTCAAGCGGCTGGGTGAGGCCGTAACCTGGGGCGACGCCCCTGAGGCCGACATCCGCGCCGCCATCGAGCGCTGCCATGCCTGAGCTGGCGCCTTATGCCGTGGCCGACGGGAATTCGCGCGGCCGCGTTCACGCCGAGCCGCGCCCCAAGTCGCGCAGCGAATTCCAGCGTGACCGCGACCGCATCATTCACTCCACCGCCTTCCGCCGGCTCGAATACAAGACGCAGGTCTTCGTCAACCACGAGGGCGACCTGTTTCGCACGCGGCTCACGCACAGCATCGAGGTGGCACAGATCGGCCGCTCGGTGGCCCGCGCGCTGCGGCTCAACGACGACCTCACCGAGGCCATCGCCCTGGCGCACGACCTCGGGCATACGCCTTTCGGCCACGCCGGCCAGGATGCGCTGAACGAATGCATGCGGGACCACGGCGGCTTCGAGCACAACCTGCAATCCCTGCGCATCGTGGAGCGCCTGGAGGAGCGCTACGGCGCCTTCGACGGGCTCAATCTTATGTTCGAAACCCGCGAGGGCATCCTCAAGCACTGCCCGCCGGCCAGGGCGCGCGAGCTGGGGGAACTCGGCCGCCGGTTCCTGGAAGACAAGCGCCCTTCGCTGGAAGCGCAGATATGCAACCTGGCCGACGAGATCGCCTACAATTCCCACGACATAGACGATGGCCTGCGTTCGGGCCTGATCACGGTCGAGGCGCTGGAGCAGGTGGGCCTTTTCGCCCGCCACGCCGGCGCCGCAAGGGCCGAATTCCCCTCCCTCGGCGAGCGCCGCATGATCCACGAGACCGTTCGCCGCATGATCGACACCCAGGTGACCGATCTCCTGGGCGAATCGGCGCGGCGCATCGAGGCGGCGGGTGTGGCGACGCTGGCCGATGTGCGCGAGGCGCCGGCGCTGGTCGGCTTCACCGAGGGCATGCGCGGCGAGAACCGCGCCCTTAAGCAGTTTCTTCACGAGCACCTGTACCGCCATTACCAGGTGCTGCGCATGACCGGCAAGGCTCGGCGCATCATCCGCGATCTCTTCGGCGCCTTCACGTCGGACCCCCGCCTGCTGCCGCCCCAGTACCAGGCGATGGCGAAGGAGAACGGGCCGAGGACCATTGCCGACTACATTGCCGGCATGACCGACCGCTACGCCATGAAGGAGCATCGACGGCTGTTCGCCGTCGGGGAAGGCTGATTCCCCGGCAAGCGCGATGGTCGTCCGGCTTGAGTCCGCCGCCGGTTCTGCGGTATATTTCGCATCCGCCCAAGAGGTTACCGAAGCCGGGGAAGTCGTTCTCCCCCGGCTTTTTTACCGGCTGCGCGCTCCTATCCGGATACGCGGCCCCGACAAGGAAACGAGATGCATCTGCCCCGCCCCCAGGGCCTGTATGACCCTGCTTTCGAGCACGACGCCTGCGGCGTCGGCTTCGTCGCCCACATCAAGAACCTGAAGAGCCATGCCATCGTCGAGCAGGGCCTCAAGATACTTGAAAACCTGACCCATCGCGGCGCCACCGGCTACGATCCGTTGCTCGGCGACGGCGCCGGCATCCTGATCCAGATCCCCGATGCCTTCCTGCGCGCCGAAGCGTCAAAATGCGGCGTCAATCTCCCCGCCGAAGGTGCTTACGCCTGCGGCAACGTCTTCCTCCCGCAATCCGGCAAGGGCCGTGCCACCTGCGAGGCGGCCGTCGCCCGCATCGTCGCCGAGGAGGGCCAGGCGTTCCTCGGATGGCGCGACGTGCCCTGCGACAACCGGGGCATTGCGCAGGCGGCGAAGGACGCCGAACCCGTCGTGCGCCAGGCATTCGTCGCGAGCCGCGCCGCCGACCAGGACGCCTTCGAGAGAAAACTTTTCGTCATCCGCAAGCGCATCGAGCACGAAGTGCGCCGCCTTGCGCTGTCAGACGGCCGCCAGTTCTATGTCACCACGCTGTCCTCGCGCACGATCGGCTACAAGGGCATGCTGCTGGCCCATCAGGTCGGCGAGTACTACCCCGACCTGAAGGATCCCCGCGTCGTTTCCGCGCTGTCCCTCGTTCACCAGCGGTTTTCCACCAACACCTTTCCGACCTGGGATCTCGCCCACCCGTTCCGCATGATTGCGCACAACGGAGAGATCAACACCCTGCGCGGCAACATCAACTGGATGGCGGCGCGCCAGAAGTCGATGTACTCGAAGTGGCTGGACGAGGACCTCGCCAAGCTCTGGCCGCTGATCGTCGAGGGGCAGTCCGACTCCGCCAGTTTCGACAACGCGCTGGAACTGCTGGTGATGGGCGGCTATCCGCTGGCCCACGCCATGATGCTGTTGATCCCCGAGGCCTGGGCCGGCAATCCGATGATGGACGAGGACCGCCGCGCCTTCTACGAATTCCACGCGCCGGTGATGGAGCCCTGGGACGGCCCGGCCGCCGTGGCCTTCACCGACGGCCGGCAGATCGGCGCGACGCTGGATCGCAATGGCCTGCGGCCCGCCCGCTACCTGGTCACCGACGACGGCATCGTCCTGATGGCCTCCGAGATGGGCGTGCTGGATTTCCCGGAGGCGCGCATCGCCAAGAAGTGGCGCCTGCAGCCGGGCAAGATGTTCCTGATCGACCTCGAAGCGGGCCGCATCATCGACGACGCCGAATTGAAGAAGAACATCGCCACATCGGAACCCTATCGCCGCTGGATCGAGGAGTCGCGCGTCTTCCTGAATAAGCTGCCCGCGGGCGGCGCGCTGCCGGCCATGCGCGAGTCCCTGCTCGACACCCAGCAGGCCTTCGGCTACTCGCAGGAGGATCTGAATGTCATCCTCGATCCGATGATCCGGGGCGGCGAGGAGCCCATCGGCTCGATGGGCACCGACACGTCCCTGCCGGTGCTGTCCTCCAAGAACAAGTCGCTCTACACCTACTTCAAGCAGCTCTTCGCCCAGGTGACGAACCCGCCGATCGATCCGATCCGCGAGGAGATCGTCATGTCGCTGACTTCCTTCGTCGGCCCGCGGCCCAACCTGCTGGGCATCGCCGGTCGCGACGACGAGGGCATCACGCCGCGCCTGGAGCTCGCCCAGCCGGTGTTGTCCAACGAGGATTGCGCGCGGCTGCGCGACATCGAGCGACTGACGAACGGACGCTTCCGGTCGACCGTGCTGGGCCTCTCCTATCCCTTCGCCGAGGGGGTGGCCGGCTGCGAGGCGGCGCTGGAGCGCCTGTGCGCGGCCGCCGAGAAGGCCGTGGCCGACGGCTACACCATCCTCATTCTTTCCGACCGGCTCGTGGCGCGCGACCGCGCCGCCGTGCCGGCGCTGCTGGCCTGTTCCGGCGTCCACCACCACCTGATCCGCACGGGGTTGCGCACCCGCGTCGGCCTCGTGGTCGACACGGGCTCCGCGCGCGAGGTGCATCATTTCGCGCTGCTGGCCGGCTATGGCGCCGAAGCCGTCTGCCCGTGGCTCGCGTTCGCCACCATCGGCGACATGGTGGAGCACGGCGTCGAGAACGACATCGACAAGGACGCCTACAAGACGGCCGCCAAGAACTACAAGAAGGCCGTCGGCAAGGGCCTCTACAAGGTGATGTCCAAGATGGGCATTTCCACCTACCAGTCCTACTGCGGCGCGCAGATCTTCGAGGCCATCGGCCTGTCCGCCGGGTTCGTCGACCGCTGGTTCGCCGGCACGGCCACGCAGATCGAGGGCGTCGGCCTGGCGGAGATCGCCGAGGAGTCGCTTCGGATTCACCGGGCGGCCTTCTCGGACGATCCGGTATTGCGCCACATGCTCGACTTCGGTGGCGAATACGCCTTCCGCATCCGCGGTGAAGACCACATGTGGACGCCGGACGCCATCGCCAAGCTCCAGCACGCCACGCGCTCCGGCAAGGCCGAGACCTACAGGGAGTACTCGGCGCTCATCAACGGGCAGAGCGCACGGCTGATGACGCTGCGGGGGCTCTTCGAGATCAAGCCCGCCGGCGCGCCCGTTCCCGTCGAGGAAGTCGAGCCGGCCGCCGAGATCGTCCGGCGTTTCGCCACGGGCGCCATGTCGCTCGGCTCCATTTCCACCGAGGCGCACACGACGCTGGCCATCGCCATGAACCGCATCGGCGGCCGATCCAATACCGGCGAGGGCGGCGAGGATCCCCTCCGCTTCCGGAAAGCCAGCGCCGACGAGACGGTGGCCGGCGTGATCGGCAAGGACCGCATCGAGCGCGACCTGCCCCTGAAGCCCGGCGATTCGCTGCGCTCGTCGATCAAGCAGGTGGCCTCGGGGCGCTTCGGTGTCACGGCGGAATACCTCGCCAACGCCGACCAGCTCCAGATCAAGATGGCGCAGGGCGCCAAGCCCGGCGAGGGCGGCCAGCTGCCCGGCCACAAGGTCTCCGAGTACATCGGCTTCCTGCGCCACTCGGTGCCGGGCGTCGGCCTCATCTCGCCGCCGCCGCACCACGACATCTATTCCATCGAGGACCTGGCGCAACTGATCCACGACCTCAAAAATTCCAACCCGGAAGCGAGCGTTTCCGTGAAGCTGGTGTCCGAGATCGGCGTCGGCACGGTCGCGGCGGGCGTCTCGAAGGCCAAGGCGGATCACGTCGTGATCTCCGGCTTCGACGGCGGCACCGGCGCCTCACCCATTTCGTCGATCAAGCATGCCGGCACGCCCTGGGAGCTGGGGCTGGCCGAGACGCAGCAGACCCTGGTGATGAACCGGCTGCGCGGCCGCATCCGCGTGCAGGCGGACGGCCAGATGAAGACGGGCCGCGATGTGCTGATCGGCGCGCTGCTCGGCGCCGACGAGTTCGGCTTCGCCACCGCGCCGCTGGTGGTGACCGGTTGCGTGATGATGCGGAAGTGCCACCTCAACACCTGCCCGGTCGGCGTGGCCACGCAGGACCCCATGCTGCGCCGCAAGTTCACCGGCCAGCCGGAGCATGTCGTCAATTACTTTTTCTTCGTCGCCGAGGAAGTCCGCCAGCTGATGGCCGGCATGGGCATCCGCCGCTTCGAGGACCTGATCGGCCGCGCCGACCTCCTGGACATGAAGAAGGGCATCGCGCACTGGAAGGCGAAGGGGCTGGACTTCTCGAAGATCTTCTACAGCCCCGTGTTGGCAAATGAGGTGCCCGCCGAAGTGGCCCGCCGCCATTGCGAGACGCAGGACCACGGGCTCGACGCCGCGCTCGACCATCGCCTCATCGAACGGGCCGCGCCCGCGCTGGAGCGCGGGGAGGATGTCGTCATCGAGATGGCCATCCGCAACGTCAACCGCACCGTCGGCACGATGCTCTCGCACGAGGTGGCGAAGCGTTACGGCCGCGAAGGGCTTCCCGACGGCGCGATTACCGTGAAGCTCTCCGGCACGGCGGGCCAGAGCTTCGGCGCCTTCCTGGCCGCCGGCATCACGCTCGATCTGGTGGGCGAGGGCAACGACTACGTCGGCAAGGGACTCTCGGGCGGTCGCATCGTCGTGCGGCCCTCCGACGCGTTCCGCGGCACGGCGCACGAGAACATCATCGTCGGCAACACGGTGCTCTACGGCGCCACCGCCGGCGAGGCCTTCTTCCGCGGCGTGGCCGGCGAGCGCTTCGCCGTGCGAAACTCCGGCGCGACAGCCGTCGTCGAGGGCACGGGCGACCACGGCTGCGAGTACATGACCGGCGGCACGATCGTCGTGCTGGGCATGACGGGCCGCAACTTCGCGGCGGGCATGTCGGGCGGCATCGCCTACGTCTATGACGAGGATGGCCACTTCGCCGGCCGGTGCAACCCCTCAATGGTGGCGCTGGAGGAAATCTCTCCGGCGGAAGAGCAGCCGGACGACGGCCTGCGCCACCACAACCAGACCGACGAGGCCCAGCTCAGGGCGCTCATCGAGCGTCATGCGGCGCTCACCGGCAGCGCGCGCGCGAAGGCGCTCCTGGCCGACTGGCCGGCCGCCCGCGCCCGCTTCATCAAGGTCTTCCCCCACGAATACCGCCGCGCGCTCAAGCAGATCGCCGCGCGCCAACTCAAAGAGGCTGCGTGATGGGCAAGCCGACCGGATTTCTCGAATACAAGCGCCAGGCGGAACCCTACGAGCCCGCCGAGGCGCGCGTCACGAACTACCACGAGTTCGTCGCCCACCTGACGGACGACGCGGCCAAGACGCAGGGCGCACGCTGCATGGATTGCGGCATCCCCTTCTGCAACAACGGCTGTCCCGTCAACAACCTGATCCCGGACTGGAACGACCTGGTCTACAAGGGCGACTGGCGGCTGGCGTTCCGCATGCTGATGTCAACCAACAACTTCCCGGAAGTCACCAGCCGCATCTGCCCCGCGCCCTGCGAGGCGGCCTGCACGCTGGGCCTGATTTCCGATCCGGTCGGCATCCGCTCGATCGAGCGCGCCATCATCGACAAGGCCGGCGAGAGCGGCTGGGTCGTGCCGCACCCCTGCGAGAAGAGAACCGGCAAGAAGGTCGCCGTCGTCGGCTCCGGCCCGGCGGGGCTGGCCTGCGCGCAGCAGCTCGCGCGCGTCGGGCACGACGTCACGGTGTTCGAGAAGAACGACCGCGTGGGCGGCCTCATGCGCTACGGCATCCCCGACTTCAAGCTCGACAAGCGCCTCATCGACTGGCGCGCGGCGCAGCTCGCGGCCGAGGGCGTGAAGTTCGTGACGAAGACGCGGGTGGCCGGAAAGGACATGCCCGTGGGCGTCGCCAGCGACGCCGCGAAGGTGGTCCCCGCCGCGAGGCTGATGAAGGACTTCGACGCCGTGGTGCTGGCCGGCGGCTCCGAGACGCCACGCGACCTGCCCATTCCGGGCCGCGACCTCAAGGGCGTGCATTTCGCGCTTGAGTTCCTGATCCCGCAGAACAAGGCCGTGGATTCCGGCAGCATGCGCGGGAAGAAGAACCCGATCAACGCAAAGGGCAAGCATGTCGTGGTGATCGGCGGCGGCGACACGGGCTCGGACTGCGTGGGCACCTCCAACCGCCAGGGCGCGGCCTCCGTCACCCAGTTCGAATTGCTGCCGAAACCTCCCGAACAGGAGGACAAGTCGCTCACCTGGCCCTACTGGCCGAACAAGCTGCGCACTTCCTCGTCGCACGACGAGGGCTGCGCGCGCGACTGGTCGGTGGCGACCAAGGAATTCGTCGGCGAGAAAGGGAAACTGAAGGCGTTGAAGTGCGTGCGCCTTTCATGGGAGAACGGGAAGCCGACCGAAATTCCGGGCAGCGAGTTCGAGGTCAGGGCCGACCTGGTCTTCCTTGCGATGGGCTTCACCCACCCCGTGGCCTCGGTGCTCGACGCCTTCGGCGTGTCGAAGGACGCGCGCGGCAATGTCGCTGCGGACACGGAAAAGTACTCGACCAGCGTCGCCAAGGTGTTCGCCGCCGGCGACATGCGCCGCGGCCAGTCGCTCGTCGTCTGGGCCATCCGCGAGGGCCGCCAGTGTGCTCGCGCGGTGGATGAATTTTTAATGGGATCAAGTCTCCTGCCACGATGAGATGAACATCGTCATCCTCGCCGCCGGGCAGGGCAAGCGCATGCGCTCCGACCTGCCCAAGGTACTGCACCCGCTTGCCGGCAAGCCGATGCTCGCGCATGTGCTCGATACGACGCGCATCCTCGGCGGTCGCATCTGCGTGGTGGTTGGGCATGGCGGTGAACAGGTGCGCGAGGCCCTGGCTGCCGATGACCTGATCTGGGTGAAACAGGAGCCGCAGCTGGGTACCGGCCATGCGGTCATGCAGGCTCTGCCGCATCTCGACCCCGCCCAGCCTACCCTCGTGCTCTACGGCGACGTGCCGCTGATCCGCGCCGAGACCCTGGACCGGCTGCTGAAAGTCAGTGACGGCGACACGGCATTGCTGACCGTCCGCCTCGACAACCCGCATGGCTACGGCCGCATCGTCCGAGCCGACGGGCGCATCGTGCGCATCGTCGAGGAGAAGGACGCCGACGACGCCGAGCGCGCCATCGACGAGGTCAATACCGGCATCCTCGTCGCGCCGACCGCGGCGCTCGCGCGCTGGTTGCCGTCCCTGGGTAACGGCAACGCGCAGGGCGAGTACTACCTGACCGACATCGTTGCGCTGGCCGTTGCCGAGGGCATGGCGGTCGACGCCTGCCAGCCGGGTCACCCATGGGAAGTCGAGGGCGTGAACAGCAAGGCGCAGCTAGCAAAGCTGGAGCGCATCCACCAGCGCAACATCGCCGAGAGGCTGATGAGCGAGGGCGTGACGCTCGCCGACCCCGCGCGCATCGACGTGCGGGGCGAGCTCGTCTGCGGCCGCGATGTCTTTATCGACGTCAATTGCGTGTTCGAGGGCCGCGTCGTGCTGGGCGACGGCGCGCGCATCCTCCCCAACTGCGTGATCCAGGATGCGGCCGTGGGACCGAAGTGCGTCGTCGGCCCGTTCGCCCGCCTGCGCCCCGGCACCGTGCTGGGCGAGGACGTGCACATCGGCAACTTCGTCGAGGTGAAGAACAGCAGCATCGCCGACCGCTCGAAGGCGAACCATCTTTCCTACATCGGCGACGCGACCGTCGGCAGCCGCGTGAACGTCGGCGCCGGCACGATCACCTGCAACTACGACGGCGCCAACAAGTTCCGCACCGTCATCGAGGACGACGCATTCATCGGCTCCGACACGCAGCTTGTCGCGCCGGTCACCGTCGGGCGCGGCGCCACACTTGGCGCCGGCACCACGCTCACGAAGGATGCGCCGCCCGGCGAACTGACGATCTCGCGGCCAAAACAGATCGCCGTGCCCGGCTGGAAGCGGCCCGTCAAACAGAAGAAGGACTGAGACCATGTGCGGCATCGTCGCGGCCATCGCCGGCAGCAACATCGTTCCCGTCCTCATCGAGGGGCTCAACCGCCTCGAATATCGCGGCTACGATTCCGCCGGCCTCGCGGTGCTGAATCCCGCGTTGACCCGCCTGCGCAGCGTCGGCCGCGTCGCCGAGCTGGCGAAGGCGGCCGAAGGGCTGTCCGCCTGCCGCGGCATCGCCCACACGCGCTGGGCCACCCACGGGGTGCCTTCCGAGCGCAATGCCCACCCACACGTCTCCGGCGGCCTGGCCGTCGTGCACAACGGCATCATCGAGAACTTCGCCGAGATCAGGCAGGAGCTGGCCGCGGCGGGCTATGCCTTCACTTCGGACACCGACACCGAGGTTGTCGCCCACCTCGTGCAGGAAACGCTGAAGGCGACGCCCGACCTCTTCGAGGCCGTGCGCCTGGCTACTCGTCGGCTGGTCGGCGCCTACGCCATCGCCGTGCTCAGGGAGGGCGAGGAGCGCGTCATCGTCGCCCGCAACGGTGCGCCGCTGCTGCTCGGCATCGGCGAGCAGGGCAACTACGCCGCTTCCGATGCCGCCGCGCTGCTCAAGGTGACGCGCACCATGGTCTACCTGGAGGACGGCGACATCGCCGAACTGCGCCGCGACAGCGTGCGCGTCGTCCGCCCGGACGGCGGCGCGGCGAACCGTCCCAGCTTCGAGTCCAGCCTGTCGGCGGACGCCGTCGAACTCGGCCAGTACCGCCACTACATGCAGAAGGAAATCTTCGAGCAGCCGCAGGCGCTGGCCAACACGCTGGAGATGATCGCCGGCGGCGCCGGCCTCTCGCCCAACCTGTTCGGCACGGCGGCGCCGGAGATGCTCAAGGATGCGCGCGGGGTGCTCATCGTCGCCTGCGGCACCAGCTACCATGCCGGCCTCGTCGCCCGCTACTGGATCGAACAGCTCGCCGGGCTGCCCTGCCAGGTCGAGATCGCCAGCGAATACCGCTACCGTGATTCGGTGCCCGACCCCGGGATGCTGGTGGTCGCCATCTCGCAGTCGGGCGAAACGGCGGATACGCTCGCCGCCGTCAAGCATGCCAAGGCGCTGGGCATGACGAAGACGCTGACGATCTGCAACGTGCCCGAGTCAGCGCTGATCCGCGAGGCGGCGCTCAAGTTCCTCACACGCGCGGGCCCCGAGATCGGCGTCGCCTCGACCAAGGCATTCACGACGCAGCTCGCCGCGCTGGCGCTGCTGGCGCTGGTGCTGGCGAAGCAGCGGAACCGGCTCTCCGCCCAGGACGAAGCGAAGCACCTCGCCGCCCTGCGCCACCTGCCGGTCGCCGTGTCGCGGACGCTGACTCTGGAGCCCGAGATCGAACGCTGGGCCGGCCGCTTCGCCGGCAAGCAGCACGCCCTCTTCCTCGGCCGCGGCCACCACTACCCGATCGCCCTCGAAGGCGCGCTCAAGCTCAAGGAAATCTCCTACATCCACGCCGAGGCCTACCCGGCCGGCGAGCTCAAGCACGGCCCCCTGGCGCTGGTCGACCGCGAGATGCCGGTCATCTCGGTGGCGCCCAACGACGCCCTGCTGGAGAAGCTGAAGTCCAACCTTCAGGAAGTAAAAGCGCGCGGCGGCGAGCTTTATGTCTTCGCCGACGCCGACGGCGACATACCCGAATCGGAAGGGGTGCATATCCTGCGCCTGCCGGAGCATTACGGCCTGCTCTCGCCGATCCTGCACGTCGTGCCATTGCAGTTGCTGGCCTACCATGCCGCCCTGGTCAAGGGGACGGATGTCGACAAGCCGCGCAACCTCGCGAAGTCCGTGACCGTGGAATAGCTACGCGCCGGCAGGCGTAAAATGGTGCGAAACATCCAACCACAAGGGAGTCCGCATCATGCCGAAATATGATACCTCCGTCATCCGCGCCGTCGCCCTCGTCGGACACGGTGGCGCCGGCAAGACCACGCTGGCCGAAGCGCTGCTGCACCGCGCGGGTGTTGTCCAGGCCAAGGGCAGCGTCGAGCGGGGCAGCACGGTTTGCGATTTCGACCCCCAGGAGAAGTCTGCCGGTCACTCGCTCAATTCGGCGCTGGCCAATTTTTCCTGGGAGGACATGCATGTCCTCCTGATCGACACCCCGGGCTATCCGGACTTTTCCGGGCAGGCCATTGCCGCGCTGGCGGGTGTCGAGACGGCCCTGGTGGTGATCAATGCCCAGACCGGCATCGAACTGGCCACCGAGCGCATGATGAAGGCGGCCCAGGCGCGCGGCCTGTGCCGCATGATCGTCATCAACAAGATCGACGCCGACAACCTTGACTTGCCGGGCCTGGTGGCCGACATCCGCGAGCGCTTCGGCGACGAATGCAAGCTGCTCGACCTGCCGGCGCACGACCGCGCCGATGTCGTCGAGGTTCTGGAGCACGATTCCGGCGACGCCGATTTCGATACCGTCGCGCATGCGCACCGTGAGCTGATCGACCAGTTGGTCGAGGAAGATGAGGATTTGCTAGCCCGTTACCTGGAGGATGGCAAGGATCCGAGCCCCGGCGAGCTGCATGCGCCCTTCGAGAAGGCCTTGCGCTCCGGCCATCTGATTCCGATCCTGTTCGTTTCCGCCCGCACCGGCGCCGGCATCGACGAACTGCTGCACGTGCTGGCCACGCTGGCGCCCAATCCTGCCGAGGGCAATCCGCCGCCGTTCCTGCGCGGCGAACCGGGGCGGGCCGGCGCGGAATTCCACGCAGAACCCGATCCGGAGAAGCATGTGCTTGCGCATGTGTTCAAGGTCATCGCCGATCCCTACATGGGCAAGGTCGGCGTTTTTCGCGTGCATCAGGGCACCATCCGGAAGGATTCGCAACTGTTCGTCGGCGACGGCAGGAAGCCCTTCAAGGCCGGCCACCTCTATCAGCTCCAGGGCAAGGATTACGTCGAGGTCGACGAGCTGGTGCCGGGCGACCTCGGCGCCGTGGCGAAGGTCGAGGAGATCGAGTTCGACGCCGTGCTGCATGACTCGCACGACGAGGACCACATCCACCTCAAGCCCCTCGAATTTCCGCAGCCCATGCAGGGACTGGCGGTGGAGACGAAGAAGAAGGGCGACGAGCAGCGCCTGTTCGACATCCTGCACAAGCTGGAGATGGAGGACCCCTGCTTCAGGGTGGAGCGCCACCCGACCACCCACGAGACGGTGATCCGCGGCCTCGGCGAGATGCACCTGCGCGCCAAACTGGAAAAAATGACCAGCCAATACAAGATGGAACTGGATACCCGGCCGCCGCGCATCCCCTACCGGGAAGCCGTCACCGCCAATGCCGATGGGCACTGCCGCCACAAGAAGCAAAGCGGCGGCGCCGGCCAGTTCGGCGAGGTGTATCTGAAGATCGAGCCAATCGAACGCGGTGGCGGCTTCGAGTTCGTCGATCAGGTCAAGGGCGGCGTCATCCCGGGCGTTTTCATGCCGGCAGTGGAAAAGGGCGTGCGCCAGGCCTTGGCCGACGGCGTCGTTGCCGGCTATCCGGTGGAAGATGTCCGCGTCATCGTCTATGACGGCAAGACCCATCCGGTGGACGGCAAGGAGGTGGCGTTCGTCACCGCGGGCCGCAAGGCCACCGTGGCGGCGATCCAGGCGGCCCGCCCCATCGTGCTGGAGCCCATCGTCAACATCGAGGTGGTCGCGCCGGAATCCGCCATGGGCGATATCGCGGGCGACCTGTCCAGTCGGCGCGGTCATGTCACCGGGACCACGCCTAGGGGCTATGGCGCCGTTGCCATCGCCGGCGAGGTGCCGCTGGCGGAAATCTCCGATTACGCCTCGCGCATTAAATCCATGACCGGCGGGCAGGGCGCCTATACCATCGAGTTCGCCCGCTATGCCCAGGTGCCGCCCCAGACCCAGCAGAAACTGGCCGAGGGGCACAATCTGCGCGAGGACGATGAATAGGCAGCAACCCCGGAACCTGTGGATGTGCGCTAGACTGGTCGCCGTCATGGAGAATCGCGAGGTCTGACATGCTGAAGATTCTGGTGATCGAAGACCACGCGTTGGTGCGCGAGGGGCTGCTGCAGGCTCTGAAGGTCCTCGAGGACGAGGTCGAGACGCTGGGCGCCCAGGATGCCGATGTTGCCCTGGAATTGCTGATGAGCAACGAGGACGTGGACCTGATCCTGCTCGACCTGATGCTGCCCGGCACGAGCGGCATGGCGCTGCTGGGCGTCCTGCGCAAGCGTTTTCCGGCGATTCCCGTAGTGATCCTTTCCGCCCTGGACGATTCCGACACGGTGACGCGGGCGCTGCGCCAGGGCGCCGCCGGTTTCGTGCCCAAGTCGAGCTCCACCGATCTCATGATCGACGCCCTGCACCAGGTTCTTGCCGGAGAAGTGTATCTGCCGCCCCGCCTGCGCGATGCCACCTCCCGCGGCGACAACAACAGCGGTCGCGGGAAGTCGGTCGCGGATCGCTATGGCCTGACCCAGGGCCAGATGCGCGTTCTGGAACTGCTCACCCAGGGAAAGACCAACCGCCAGATCGCCGATCTGCTGGGGGTGACCGAGGGAACGGTGAAGATCCACGTTTCCGCCATCTTCAAGGCCATGAACGTCACCAATCGCTCCCAGGCGCTGCTGTTGGCGAGCCGCCAGCGCGTCAGGGTGTAGGGCTTTCTTCAGCCCTTTTTTCGACCAGCAAGTGATGCAGCAGCGCCCGCAGCCGCGCGGGCCTCAGGGGCTTCGGCAAGTGGCCGGCAACGGGGATATGCGTCGGAAATGGAGCCTCAGGCTTTTTGCCGAGCAATATCAGTGATGGACAGGGGCCGGTGACGCAGGTGGCCGGCGGCATCAAATCCAGGCAGCAGTCGTCCAGGATGATCAGATCCGGTGCCGTATCCATCGCCTCTTTCATTTGCGCTCCGGGCTCGACGGCAATGGCCTCGTAGCCCCAGGAAGCGAGCAGGCCGCACAGGATGTGGCTGGCACCGCCGTCCGTACCGACGACCAGCACGCGTGCGCCCGCGGGCAGCGCCGGAGAGGATTCCTCCATCGATACCCCGGGGACGATGCCCGGCAGGGTGATGGAAAACACCGATCCGTGGTCAGGTCGGGAGCGCACCTCGACCTTGTGGCCGAGAAGCCGACCGAGATGATCCGTGATAGCCAGGCCGAGGCCGAGCCCCTTTGCGGCATCCCGCTCGGGATTGCCGACCTGATAGAACTCCTGGAAGAGGTGGGGCAGATGAACCGCATCAATGCCGATACCGGAATCCCAGACCTCGATGCGCACGCTGCCGCCGCTGCGACGGACGCCCACCAGCACGCCGCCATGATGGGTGTAGCGCACGGCGTTGGCGATCAGATTGCCGACCATGCGTCGCAGCAGGTGGGGGTCGGACTCCACCCATGCGGTCGTCGGATGGAGCCTGAGCCGCAGCCCCTTGGCGCGGGCGCTTTGGCGATGGGCGGCGGAAATGCTTTCCAGCAGCGGCCCCAGCGCCACTTGTTGGCGATGCGGCACGATGTCGCCCGTATCCAGCCTTGAAACGTCCAGCAGCGCATCGAGCAGTTCCCCCATGGCGCCGGCGGCGGTGCCGATCTGGGCCGACAGCCGCTGTTGTTCCGGGGTGACGGCCATGGCTTCCAGTTCAGCGGCGAACAATGACAGGGCGTGGAGGGGCTGGCGCAAATCGTGACTGGTGGCCGCCAGGAAGCGGGATTTTGCCTGGCTGGCATGTTCCGCCTCCTCCTTCTTGACCAGCAGTTCCCTATGAGCCTCGGCCAGCCGGGTTTCGGCCCGCTTGCGTTCCGTGATGTCGACGATGACGGCCAGCATCTGGACATGATCGCCGATGGCGATGGTCGCCATGGCCAGGTCGGCGTATCCCTCCGTGCCATTCCTGCGCATCAGGGTGAAGTCGCAGCGGTTTTCGCAAGTTTCGCCGGCCAGCCGGCGCAGATGGTTGCCCATAATGCGCGCCCGATCATCGGGGTGGATGAGCGCGATGAAATTCGCCATGGATTTGATCTCGTCGGGGCCGTAGCCGAAGATGCGTCCGATTGCCTGGTTGGCGAAGACGATCCTGCCCTGTTCGACGATCATCAGGCCGATGCCGGCCTCGGCTTGCGCGTCGAGCATGGCTTGGGCGAAACGCAGTTGGCGAGAAAGCTCGGCCTCGCTGTCCGCCAGTGCGTTGGCTGAACGGCGCTGGCTTGCGGCAAGCGCCGCGGCCATTTCGTTGAATCCGGTTTCCAGGGACGCCAGCGTGCCGGAAGGGTGACGCGGTGCCCGGGCATCCAGGTTTCCGGAACGCAGATGCTCCACGGCATTCTCCAGGGCCAGTACGGGCTCCGTGATATCGCGGCCGAGGCGGCGGGCAAGCAGGGCGGCGGCGGCAAGCACCGCGAGGGTCGCCAGCAGGGTGACGAGCAGGATTTCCCGCTTGCGCGCCACCAGCCTGGCGCGGGACATCTCCAACGTGACGCTCCCGAGGAGTTTGGCCGGGGCGGCGGCTTCCGTCGTCGCCGGCAGTTGGAACGGATCGTCAAAGGTGAGCGGCTGGCGAAAGATCTTGGCATGGAAAGCCGCGATTTCGCCATCGCCGGCGGAACCGTGCCAGCCATCGGGCAGGGCGGTGACGTCGCCCCCCATCCTGGGGCTGCCGGCGCTGGCCAGCAGACTGCCGGCAGAATCGTGCAGGCTGACGGCAGCGACGTCTTCCTCACTGGCCACGGCATTGAGCAACCGTTGCAATTCGGCGCGGTTGCCTGAAAAAGCGCCATACTCCGCCGCCGGAGCGAGTTGGCGCGTCAAGGCGGCGCCGCGGCTGAGAAGCGCCGTGTCGACGTCGTCGTAGCGCAGGAACAGAAAATAGGGCGTGAGGGCGAGGGCGATCGTGACCGCTGGCGCCAGCGCCAGAAAAACGACGCGTTGCTTTATGCCCCAGGAATTCGATTTCATCGTGGCGGCAATTGTCGCCTCACAAAGGGGAGACGGCAAGTCATTCCGGCAATGATATTGGAATCAGGCGGCAACAGCCGTTAGCGAGCGGTGCGACGGCGGAGGGATGGCACCTGCCGGGATCATGGCAGGCGCATCCCTTTCGATGGACTCAAAGGTGGGGATCTGAAGCAGGTCGAGGATCTGGCGGGCCGTGCTCCGGCAGGCGTTAGCCAGCGGCGTTGGCAACGAGAGCGGCACTTGGCGCTGGAGCAGTTGCTTGGTGGCCGACAGCACAGGTACCGGTTCCAGAATACGATCCCGGTAGGGTGCCAGCATCGCCCGCAGTGTGTTCTCCGCCGCCTCTCGCTGCCAAGCGTTGGTCGGCCATTGGGTTGGTATGGCATAGGCGCGCGGAAACAGTTCCAGGTCGCGGACCACCGTCCGGATATCCTCATGGGAATCACGGAAGGGCAACAGCACTAGATCGGCCAAGCTGTAAAGCTTGCGGTCCATTTCGGTGCGATTGCCGCCACCGTCGATCACGCCCATCCACGCCCGCAGGGAGCGGATCTTGTCGATGACCTTGCCGAGCGCGTCTCGGCTGCGGGCGTCGGCGATCAGGTAGCGGCGGTTCGCGGGGTCCAGTGGCTCGCGGTGCGTATCGGTCAGCACGCAGACGGAACGCTGGCCGAGCAGGCCCATGCCTTGGCAGAGCATGTGGGAAAGCGTGGTCTTGCCGGTACCGCCCTTGTTGCCGATGACGCAAATGATGTCCGCCATTGCCACCTCCAGTCAGACCGGATTATTGGTGATGGACGCGGGAGGGAATGGGCGGAAATGCGAGGCAATCGAGCCCTTATTTTTTCCAACTTCCCGCAAGGGTGGCGGGCGATAGCAATAAAGCCGGCTTTGGCGTCTGTCGTCGACCTCGACGACCCGAACCGGCTCGGCTCCGGGCGCCGGGAAGCTGTTGCTGATCAGTAGTGCGTCCGGCCGCATTTCGCCCTGCGCCTTGACCCAGAGGCGCGGCATCGGTGCCGGCGACAGAAATGCGTAGACCACATCAAATTGGCCCAAGTGCCGGCGCCAGAAATTGCCATGCCGGATATGGCAGTTGGGCAGGCCGAGCGCGGCAAGTTTGGCCCAGAGCCAGGGCAGCGGCGCATGTTCGATGCCGAGAAAATCGCAATCCGGCCGGGCGCGGGCTAGGCGCCTGAGCAGGCCGCCGTCGCCGCAGCCAAGGTCGATGAAGCGGCAGGGCGAGCGGGGCAACAGGGTTGCGACGGCATCGGCGGTCGTCGCGTTGGTGAGAAAAATGGGTACGCGGCTTTTGTCGGTGCGCCAGAAAACGAGCAGCAGAAGCACGAAGGCGGCCAGATACCATCCCGGCGGGATGTCCGGGCGGAAAACAATAGTGAACACGACGGCGGCGAGGCCGCCGAGAATCTGGGCGATCAAGGCTGTGCGGATGGGTGGCATCGGCCGATGATACGGGGGAGCGATCGGCATTGACAATGTTTCCGTTCCAAAAGATAATGCGCCGTTTCGCTGGAGGGGTTCCCGAGCGGTCAAAGGGATCAGACTGTAAATCTGACGGCTCTGCCTTCGAAGGTTCGAATCCTTCCCCCTCCACCAGAGAATTTGTTGGCAGTGTGCGGTTACACGGCGCGGGCGGGTGTAGTTCAATGGTAGAACCTCAGCCTTCCAAGCTGATGGCGCGGGTTCGATTCCCGCCACCCGCTCCAGATGGTTTTGCAGGCAGGCCCATGTAGCTCAGTGGTAGAGCACTCCCTTGGTAAGGGAGAGGTCGCGTGTTCGATCCACGCCATGGGCACCATTATTTGTTTTGACTGATTGGGGTAAGTGATCATGGCAAAAAGCAAATTTGAGCGGACGAAGCCGCACGTAAACGTAGGGACGATTGGTCACGTGGATCATGGCAAGACGACCTTGACGGCGGCGATCACGACGATTCTGGCGTCGAAGTTTGGTGGGGAAGCGAAGGCCTACGACCAGATTGACGCGGCGCCGGAAGAGAAAGCGCGAGGCATCACCATCAACACTGCGCACGTCGAATACGAGACGGCGAATCGCCACTACGCCCACGTGGACTGCCCGGGTCACGCCGACTACGTCAAGAACATGATCACGGGCGCCGCCCAGATGGACGGCGCCATCCTGGTGGTCAGCGCCGCCGACGGCCCCATGCCTCAGACGCGGGAGCACATTCTGCTGGCCCGCCAGGTGGGTGTGCCCTACATCATCGTCTTCATGAACAAGTGCGACATGGTCGACGACGAAGAACTGCTCGAACTCGTCGAAATGGAAGTGCGCGAACTGCTCAGCAAATACGACTTCCCTGGCGACGACATCCCCATCGTCAAGGGATCGGCCCTCAAGGCCATGGAAGGCGACAAGGGCGAGATGGGCGAAGGCGCCATCCTCAAGCTGGCCGAAGCGCTGGACAGCTACATTCCCACGCCCGAGCGCGCCATCGACAAGCCCTTCCTGCTGCCCATCGAAGACGTTTTCTCCATCTCCGGCCGCGGCACCGTCGTGACCGGCCGTGTTGAGCGCGGCGTCGTCAAGGTAGGCGAAGAAATCGAAATCGTCGGCATCCGCCCGACCGTCAAGACCATCTGCACCGGCGTTGAAATGTTCAGGAAGCTCCTGGACCAGGGCCAGGCGGGCGACAACGTGGGCGTCCTGCTGCGCGGCACCAAGCGTGAAGAGGTCGAGCGCGGCCAGGTTCTGGCCAAGCCGGGCAGCATCACTCCGCACACCCACTTCACTTCCGAAGTGTATGTCCTGTCGAAGGACGAAGGCGGTCGCCACACCCCGTTCTTCAACGGCTACCGTCCGCAGTTCTACTTCCGGACGACGGACGTTACCGGCAGCATCGAACTGCCGGCGGGCACGGAAATGGTGATGCCGGGGGACAACATCCAGATGACGGTCAAGCTGATCGCCCCGATCGCCATGGAAGAGGGCCTGCGCTTCGCCATCCGCGAGGGCGGCCGCACCGTCGGCGCCGGAGTCGTCGCTAAGATCATCGAATAACTCATTCGACAACTTTCCCCGCAGGGGCGTAGCTCAATTGGCAGAGCGACGGTCTCCAAAACCGTAGGTTGGGGGTTCGATTCCCTCCGCCCCTGCCAACCGAACCAGATGATCGCTGACGTTATTACGCACTATGGCCGATAAGCTCAAGTTTGCGCTGGCACTGCTGTTGCTGGTTACCGGTGTGGCCGGTTTCTATCTTCTTGGCGAACAGCCGATGATCCTGCGCGTATTGTCGGTGCTGGCGGGTTTGGTCGCATCGGTGGCGGTCGCCTGGTTCACGGAGCCCGGTCAGCGCTTTTTCGTGTTTGGTCAGGAGGCGCTGACGGAGACCCGGAAAGTCGCCTGGCCGACCCGAAAGGAGTCGATTCAGACGACGGGAGTCGTATTTGCCTTCGTGCTGCTGATGGCGGTCATGCTCTGGGTTGCCGACAAGAGCCTCGAGTGGGTGCTTTATGACCTCGTGCTGGGCTGGAAATAAGGATATGACAAAACGCTGGTACGTCGTTCACGCCTACTCCGGTTTCGAGAAGAGCGTAAAAAAGGCGCTGGCCGAGCGCATCGTTCGTGCCGGCATGCAGGACAAGTTCGGCCAGATTCTGGTGCCCGTCGAAGAAGTGGTCGAGATGAAGGGTGGCCAGAAAAGCATTTCCGAGCGCAAGTTCTTCCCGGGCTACGTGCTTGTTGAAATGGACATGGACGATGATTCCTGGCACTTGGTCAAGAGCACGGCCAAGGTGACCGGTTTCGTTGGCGGCACTGCCACCAAGCCGACGCCGATCTCCGAAAAGGAGGTCGAGAAGATCATGCAGCAGATGCAGGAGGGCGTGGAGAAACCGCGCCCCAAGGTGTTGTTCGAGGCTGGCGAGATGGTGCGGGTCAAGGAAGGCCCGTTCACCGATTTCAATGGCACCGTCGAGGAAGTGAATTACGAAAAGAGCCGCCTGCGTGTTTCCGTGACCATCTTTGGTCGCGCCACGCCGGTGGAACTGGAATTTGCGCAGGTCGAGAAAGCGTAACGTTCCGGCTCGCCGGAAGCCTTGATTCCGGCAAAGAGGAGCGCGAGTAGGGAAAACGAAAGCGCGTTACCACTCATCAGTTAGGAGCCATCATGGCAAAGAAGATCATCGGCTACATCAAGCTGCAAGTGCCGGCCGGCAAGGCGAACCCCTCGCCCCCGATCGGTCCCGCGCTCGGCCAGCGCGGCCTCAACATCATGGAGTTCTGCAAGGCGTTCAACGCCAAGACCCAGGGCATGGAGCCCGGTCTGCCGATCCCCGTGGTGATTACCGCCTTCGCGGACAAGAGCTTTACCTTCATCATGAAGACGCCGCCCGCGACCGTCCTCATCAAGAAGGCGGCCGGTGTCCAGAAGGGGTCGCCGAAGCCCCATACCGACAAGGTCGGCAAGCTGACCCGCGCCCAAGCCGAGGATATCGCCAAGGCCAAAATGCCGGACCTCACCGCCGCCGACATGGATGCCGCGGTGCGCACCATCGCCGGCAGCGCCCGCAGCATGGGCATTACCGTGGAGGGAGTCTGACATGGCACAGCATTCCAAGCGCGCTGCCGCGGTCCGCGCCAAGGTTGACCGCCTGAAGAACTACCCGCTCGCCGAGGCGCTGACCCTCGTCAAGGAAAACGCCACGGCCAAGTTCGACGAGTCCATCGACGTCGCCGTCAATCTCGGGATCGATGCCAAGAAATCCGACCAGCTGGTGCGCGGCTCCGTCGTGCTGCCGGCCGGCACCGGCAAGACCGTGCGCGTCGCCGTCTTTGCCCAGGGCGCCAAGGCCGAGGAGGCCAGGGTGGCGGGTGCCGATGTTATCGGCTTCGACGACCTTGCCGCCGCCGTCAAGGGCGGCGCCATCGATTTCGACATCTGCATTGCCACGCCCGATGCCATGAAGGTTGTCGGCCAGCTCGGCCAGATACTGGGCCCGCGCGGCCTGATGCCGAATCCGAAGGTTGGCACCGTGACCATGGATGTCACCACCGCGGTCAAGAATGCCAAGGCCGGCCAGGTTCAGTACCGCACCGACAAGGGCGGCATCGTCCAGTGCACGATCGGGCGCGCTTCCTTTACCGTCGAGGCGCTGCAACAAAACCTCGGCGCCTTGATCGGAGCGTTGAACAAGGCCAAGCCGGCGTCGTCGAAAGGACAGTATTTGAAGAAGATATCGCTGTCCTCGACGATGGGCGCCGGTGTGCGCGTCGATCAGGCCAGTTTGTCGTCGCAGCAACAGCAGTAAAGACTTTGGGCCGCCGCGCCGCCCGATCGGGGCGCGGCGGGTTGTCAAAGACCGTAGGTGTCTCCTGAAATGGGGACTTAATTGCCGGCAGCGGTTTTTATGCTGGGGAAGCCTACGCAGATGGCGTCGCCCGATGACAGGATATGGAGTCGCAAGCCCCATGGCTCCTGAATGAAGGTCGCCGTTTTGCCCTGTAGTCAGGGGCGTATTTACTAGGAGTTGACCTTGGGTCTCAATCTCGAAGAGAAAAAGGCGGTAGTTGCCGAAGTATCCACGCAGGTGGCGGGTGCCCAGGCGATCATCGTCGCTGAGTACCGTGGTCTGGAAGTGGGCAATATCACCACCTTGCGCGCCAACGCGCGCAAAGGCGGGGTCTACCTGCGTGTGCTGAAGAATACCCTTGTGCGTCGCGCCGTCGCCGGCACGCCGTTCGAGGGCCTCAAGGGGCAGATGGTCGGCCCGCTGATCTACGGGATCTCCAGGGATCCCGTGGCGGCGGCCAAGGTGCTCCACGACTTCGCCAAAGGCAACGATAAGCTCGTCATCAAGGGCGGCGCGATGGCCAACTACGTCATGGACGCCAATGGCGTCAGGGCGCTGGCCACCATGCCGAGCCGAGAGGAACTGCTGTCGAAGCTTCTGGGCACCATGCAGGCGCCGATTGTCCAGTTCGTCCGTACCCTCAACGAAGTCCCGACCAAGTTTGTCCGGGGCCTCGCGGCGGTGCGCGATCAGAAACAGGCCGCGTAATTTCGAATCACGAAACCAATTATTCATTCAGGAGTTGTAATCATGGCTGTTAGCAAAGCTGAAATCCTCGATGCCATCGCCGGCATGACCGTTCTCGAACTGTCCGAACTGATCAAGGAAATGGAAGAGAAGTTCGGCGTTTCCGCCGCCGCCGCCGCTGTCGCCGTGGCTGCCCCAGTTGCCGCTGCCGCTGCGGTCGAAGAGCAGACCGAATTCACCGTCATGCTGATGGCGGCGGGCGAGAAGAAGGTCGAGGCGATCAAGGTCGTTCGTGCCGCCACAGGCCTGGGCCTCAAGGAAGCCAAGGACCTGGTCGACGGCGCGCCGAAGCCTGTCAAGGAAGGCATCCCGAAGGCCGATGCCGAGGCCCTCAAGAAGCAGCTGGAAGAAGTCGGCGCCAAGGTCGAGATCAAGTAATCCGTTGGCCCCCCATGTGCTGGCGGCCTTGAGGTCGCCAGCCTTTCCCATTTTCCAGGCACCAGAACACAGGGTTTGGATTTCCCCGATCCCTGTTTTTTGATTCCTGATAGCCGGAGCGACCATGACGTACTCCTATACCGAGAAGAAACGCATCCGCAAGAGCTTTGCCAAGCGCGCCGATGTGCTTGACGTGCCCTTCCTGCTGGCAACGCAACTGGAGTCCTATACCCAGTTCCTGCAAGTGGATGTGCCTCTGCAGAATCGGCGCAATCAGGGCTTGCAGGCGGCGTTCACTTCGATCTTCCCGATCGCCTCGCATTCGGGCAACGCCCGCCTCGAGTATGTCGACTACCGGCTGGGCGAGCCGCCTTTCGATGTCAAGGAATGCCATCAGCGCGGCCTGACCTTCGCCTCCCCGCTGCGCGCGCGCGTGCGTCTCGTGATCATGGATCGCGAGGCCGGCGGCGACAAGATCAAGGAAGTCAAGGAGCAGGAGGTCTACATGGGCGAGATTCCGCTCATGACGACGACGGGCTCCTTCGTCATCAACGGCACCGAGCGCGTCATCGTCTCCCAGCTGCACCGCTCCCCCGGCGTATTCTTCGAGCATGACAAGGGCAAGACCCACAGCTCGGGGAAACTACTGTTCTCGGCCAGGATCATTCCCTATCGCGGCTCATGGCTCGACTTCGAGTTCGACCCGAAGGATTTCCTCTATTTCCGGGTCGACCGCCGCCGAAAGATGCCGGTGACCATCCTGCTCAAGGCCATCGGCATGACGCCGGAACAGATACTGGCCACGTTCTTCGAATTCGACACCTTTCACGTATCGAAAAAAGGCATCCAATTCGAACTGGTCCCTGAGCGCCTGCGCGGCGAGGTGGCCAAATTCGATTTTTCCGACAAGGCCGGCAAGGTGATCGTTCCGAAGGACAAGCGCATCACCGCCAAGCACATCCGAGAACTCGGCGATGCGGGCATCAAGAAGATCACCGTGCCCGAAGAGTTCATGCTCGGACGCGTCATTGCCCAGAACGTCGTCGATCAGGAAACCGGCGAGATACTGGCCGGTGCGAACGAGGAAATCACCGACGGCCTGCTCGCCAGGCTGGCCGAGGCGGGCGTCCAGACGCTGAAGACGCTCTATGTCAACGACCTGGATCGCGGCGCCTATGTTTCATCGACGCTGCGCACCGATGAAACGGCCGATCAGTGGCAAGCACGTGTTGCCATTTACCGCATGATGCGGCCGGGCGAGCCACCCACCGAGGATGCCGTCGAGTCTCTTTTCAACGGGCTGTTCTATTCCGCGGAGCGCTATGATCTTTCCGCCGTCGGCCGGATGAAATTCAATCGGCGCGTCGGTCGCGCCGAGCTGGAGGGGGAACCGACTCTGTCGAACCAGGACATCGTCGATGTGATCCGCATCCTGGTCGAATTGCGAAATGGCCGCGGCGAGGTGGACGACATCGATCACCTGGGCAACCGTCGCGTGCGTTCCGTCGGCGAACTGGCCGAGAACCAGTTCCGCGCCGGTCTGGTGCGCGTGGAGCGGGCCGTGAAGGAGCGGCTGGGCCAGGCCGAGTCGGACAACCTGATGCCGCACGACCTGATCAACGCCAAGCCGATCAGCGCCGCGATCAAGGAGTTTTTCGGCTCCAGCCAGCTTTCCCAGTTCATGGATCAGACCAATCCGCTGTCCGAGATCACGCACAAGCGTCGTGTTTCGGCCCTCGGCCCGGGCGGTCTGACCCGCGAGCGCGCCGGTTTCGAGGTGCGCGACGTGCACCCGACTCACTATGGCCGCGTCTGCCCGATCGAGACGCCAGAAGGCCCGAACATCGGCCTGATCAACTCGCTGGCGCTCTATGCCCGCACCAACCAGTACGGCTTCATGGAGACGCCCTACCGCAAGGTGGAGGGCGGCCATGTCACCGACCAGATCGAATACCTGTCGGCGATCGAGGAAGGCAACTTCGTGATCGCCCAGGCCAACGCACAGCTCGACAAGAAGGGGAAGCTGACCGACGAACTGGTGTCCTGCCGTTTCAAGGCCGAATTCGAGCTGAAGACCCCGGATGAGGTCCAGTACATGGACGTGGCGCCTGGCCAGATCGTTTCGGTCGCTGCCTCGCTGATCCCCTTCCTCGAGCATGACGACGCCAACCGTGCGCTGATGGGTGCCAACATGCAGCGCCAGGCCGTGCCCTGCCTGCGTCCCGAGAAGGCGCTGGTCGGCACCGGCATCGAGCGCACCGTGGCGGTCGACTCCGGCACTGCGGTACAGGCCCTGCGCGGCGGCATCATCGACTACATCGACGCCAACCGCATCGTCGTGCGCGTCAATGATGCCGAGACGGTGCCGGGCGAAGTGGGCGTCGATATCTACAACCTGATCAAATACACGCGCTCCAACCAGAACACCAATATCAACCAGCGGCCTGTGGTCAAGGTTGGCGACATCATCGCCAAGGGCGACGTGGTTGCCGACGGCGCCTCGACAGACCTCGGCGAACTGGCGCTCGGCCAGAACATGCTGGTGGCCTTCATGCCCTGGAATGGCTACAACTTCGAGGACTCCATCCTGATCTCAGAGCGGGTGGTGGCCGAAGACCGCTTCACCTCGATCCACATCGAGGAACTGACGGTGGTGGCGCGCGACACGAAACTCGGCGCAGAGGAAATCACGCGCGACATCGCCACGCTCGGCGAGGCGCAGCTGGGTCGTCTCGACGAGTCCGGCATCGTCTATATCGGCGCCGAGGTCGAGGCCGGCGACGTGCTGGTCGGCAAGGTCACGCCCAAGGGCGAGACCCAGCTGACGCCGGAAGAGAAGCTGCTGCGCGCGATCTTCGGCGAGAAGGCCTCCGATGTGAAGGATACCTCGCTGCGCGTGCCCTCCGGCATGTCCGGCACGGTCATCGACGTGCAGGTGTTCACCCGCGAGGGCATCGAGCGCGACAAGCGCGCCCAATCGATCATCGACGACATGCTGAAGGGCTACAAGCAGGATCTGGCCGACCAGATGCGGATCGTCGAACGCGACACCTTCGCTCGCATCGAGAAGCTGCTGACCAACAAGGTGGCCAGCAAGGGGCCAAAGAAACTGGCCAAGGGCAGCAAGATCACCAAAGCCTATCTAGAGGCCGTCGAGCACTACCACTGGTTCGACATTTCTCTCGAGAACGAGGAAGCGCAACAGCAGCTTGAAAACCTGCGCGACAGCTTGGAGCAGACTCGCAAGGATTTCGATGTTGCCTTCGAGGCGAAGAAGAAGAAGCTCACTCAGGGCGACGAACTGCCGCCCGGCGTGCAGAAGATGGTCAAGGTATATCTGGCCGTCAAGCGCCGCCTGCAGCCGGGCGACAAGATGGCCGGCCGTCATGGCAACAAGGGTGTCGTTTCGAAGATTGTGCCCGTCGAGGACATGCCCCATATGGAGGACGGCACGCCGATGGATATCGTCCTCAACCCGCTGGGCGTGCCTTCGCGGATGAACATCGGCCAGATACTGGAGACGCATCTTGGCTGGGCCGCAAAGGGGCTTGGCATCAAGATCGGCGAGATGCTTCGCCGGCAGTCGGCCGCGGCCGAGGTGCGGAAGTTCCTCAACCGGATATACAAGGCCTCCGGCCACGGCGAGGAAGTGGACGATCTCGCCGATGGCGAGATCGTCGAGCTCGCTGGCAACCTGTCCGGCGGCGTACCTTTCGCAACTCCGGTGTTCGATGGCGCAAAGGAAGAGGAAATCAGGACCATGCTGGATATCGCCTATCCTGACGACGTGGCGGAGAGACTCGGCCTGACCGCCGCCAAGACCCAGGCACGGCTCTATGACGGGCGCACCGGCGAAGCCTTCGAGCGGCCAGTGACCATCGGTTACATGCACGTCCTGAAGCTGCACCATCTGGTGGATGACAAGATGCACGCCCGTTCCACGGGCCCCTACTCACTGGTGACGCAACAACCGTTGGGCGGCAAGGCCCAGTTCGGTGGCCAGCGCTTCGGCGAGATGGAAGTCTGGGCGCTGGAGGCCTACGGTGCCTCCTACACGCTCCAGGAAATGCTCACCGTCAAGTCCGACGACGTCAATGGGCGGACCAAGGTTTATGAAAACATCGTCAAGGGCGAGCACAAGATCGACGCCGGCATGCCGGAATCCTTCAACGTGCTGGTGAAGGAAATCCGCTCGCTGGCGATCGACATCGACCTGGAACGTTACTGAGAGAACCCCAAGGAGTAAGCGACGATGAAAGCACTGCTCGACCTCTTCAAACAGGTTACTCAGGAAGAAGAATTTGATGCGATCACCATCGGGCTCGCCTCGCCCGACAAGATCCGTTCCTGGTCCTACGGCGAAGTCAAGAAGCCGGAAACCATCAACTATCGCACCTTCAAGCCGGAGCGCGACGGATTGTTCTGCGCCAAGATATTTGGCCCGGTGAAGGATTACGAGTGCCTGTGCGGCAAGTACAAACGGCTCAAGCACCGCGGTGTCATCTGCGAGAAATGTGGCGTTGAAGTCACGCAGAGCAAGGTGCGCCGCGAGCGCATGGGCCACATCGAGCTGGCCTCCGTGGTCGCCCACATCTGGTTCCTCAAGAGCCTGCCCAGCCGTCTCGGCATGGTGCTCGATATGACGTTGCGCGACATCGA
Organism: Candidatus Nitricoxidivorans perseverans; assembly: GCA_030246985.1. GTDB lineage: Bacteria > Pseudomonadota > Gammaproteobacteria > Burkholderiales > Rhodocyclaceae > Nitricoxidivorans > Nitricoxidivorans perseverans. Next base: position 2,267,596 of record CP107246.1, read on the forward strand.
GCGTGTCCTCTATTTCGAGGCATTCGTTGTCGTCGACCCGGGCATGACGCCGCTTAACCGTGCCCAGTTGCTGACTGAGGACGATTACTTGGCCAAGGTCGAAGAGTATGGGGACGACTTCACCGCCGTGATGGGGGCGGAGGGCGTGCGTGAATTGCTGCGCACTCTTGATCTCAATCGAGAGATCGAGACCCTGCGCCAGGATATGGAAAAGACCGGCTCCGAAGCCAAGATGAAGAAGATCGCCAAGCGCCTGAAGGTGCTGGAGGGTTTCCAGCATTCGGGCATCAAGCCGGAATGGATGATCCTGGAGGTATTGCCGGTGCTGCCGCCGGACCTGCGCCCGCTGGTGCCACTGGACGGCGGCCGTTTCGCAACCTCGGACCTGAATGATCTGTATCGCCGCGTCATTAACCGCAACAACCGCCTGAAGCGCCTGCTCGAGTTGAAGGCGCCGGACATCATCGTCCGAAACGAAAAGCGCATGCTGCAGGAGTCGGTGGATTCCCTGCTCGACAACGGTCGTCGCGGCAAGGCTATGACCGGCGCCAACAAGCGTCCGCTCAAGTCGCTGGCCGACATGATCAAGGGCAAGGGCGGCCGCTTCCGCCAGAACCTGCTTGGAAAACGCGTGGATTATTCCGGCCGTTCGGTCATCGTCGTCGGTCCCCAGCTCAAACTGCACCAGTGCGGCCTGCCCAAGAAGATGGCGCTGGAACTTTTCAAGCCCTTCATCTTTGAGCGACTCGAAAAAATGGGCATTGCCAGCACCATCAAGGCGGCTAAGAAGGAAGTCGAGGCGGAGACCAGCGTGGTGTGGGACATCCTCGAAGAGGTGATCCGCGAGCATCCGGTGATGCTCAACCGCGCCCCGACGCTGCACCGCCTCGGCATCCAGGCTTTCGAGCCAACCCTGATCGAGGGCAAGGCGATTCAATTGCATCCGCTTGTGTGTACGGCGTTCAACGCCGACTTCGACGGCGACCAGATGGCTGTCCACGTGCCGCTGTCGCTGGAAGCGCAGATGGAAGCCCGCACGCTGATGCTGGCTTCCAACAACGTGCTGTCGCCCGCCAACGGGGCGCCGATCATCGTGCCGTCTCAGGACGTGGTGCTGGGACTGTACTACGCCACCCGCGAGAATGCGGCAGCGTTGGGTTCGGGCATGATCTTCGCCGACGTGGCCGAGGTTACCCGGGCGGTGTCCTCCCGGCAGGCCGATCTGCATGCCCGCGTTGAAGTGCGCATCAGGGAATACGAACGTGAGAATGAGGGATGGCGCGAGAAGATTACGCGCTATTCGACAACCTGCGGCCGCGCCATCCTGTCGGAAATCCTGCCGCGCGGATTGCCCTTCAAGGTGATTGACAAGCCGCTCAAGAAGAAGGAAATCTCAAGGCTGATCGACGAGAGCTTCCGTCGCTGCGGCCTCAAGGAAACGGTGGTTTTCGCCGACAAGCTGATGCAGGCCGGTTTTACCCTGGCTACGCGCGGTGGCATTTCCATTGCCGTTGGCGATATGTTGGTGCCGCCCCAGAAGCACACCATCATCGAGGCGGCGGAATCCGAGGTGAAGGAGATCGAGAAACAATATACCTCCGGTCTCGTCACTGTCGGCGAACGCTACAACAAGGTAGTCGATATTTGGGGTCGCGCCGGTGACCAGGTGGCCAAAGCCATGATGGACCAGTTGGCTCATCAGCAGGTGACCGGCATCGACGGCAAGCATGTCAGTCAGGAGTCCTTCAATTCCATCTACATGATGGCTGACTCCGGCGCGCGCGGCTCCGCTGCCCAAATCCGCCAGCTCGCTGGCATGCGCGGCCTGATGGCGAAGCCGGATGGATCGATCATCGAGACGCCGATCACGACGAACTTCCGCGAGGGGCTCAATGTTCTCCAGTACTTCATCTCGACCCACGGCGCCCGCAAGGGCTTGGCCGACACGGCGCTGAAGACCGCCAACTCGGGCTACCTGACGCGCCGCCTGGTGGACGTGACCCAGGATCTTGTGGTGACCGAAGATGATTGCGGTACTCAGAGCGGCTTCGCCATGAAAGCGCTGGTCGAGGGCGGCGAGGTTATCGAACCCCTGCGCGAGCGCATCCTTGGCCGCGTGGTGGCCGCCGACATCATCAACCTTGACAGCCGGGACGTTCTCTACGAGGCCGGTTATCTGCTTGACGAGGATGCCGTCGATGCCATCGAAGCCCTGGGCATTGACGAGGTGCGCGTACGCACCCCGCTTTCGTGCAACACCCGCTATGGCTTGTGCGCCAAGTGCTATGGCCGGGACCTGGGCCGCGGCATGCTGGTCAATGCCGGCGAAGCGGTGGGCGTCATCGCCGCCCAGTCGATCGGCGAACCGGGCACACAGCTGACGATGCGCACTTTCCACGTCGGCGGCGCCGCATCGCGCGCGGCTGCCCAGAGCCAGATCGAGGCCAAGAGCTCCGGCATCCTGCGCTTTTCGGCCACCATGCGATATGTCACCAACCCGAAGGGCGAGAAAGTGGTCATTGCACGCTCCGGCGAGGTGATGATTGCCGATGACAATGGCCGTGAGCGCGAACGCCACAAGGTGCCCTATGGTGCGACGTTGCTGGGCGATGACGGCCGGGCGGTCAAGGCAGGCGCGCAGATCGCCAACTGGGATCCCCATACCCGGCCAATCGTCACCGAATATGGTGGCACGGTGAAATTCGAGAATGTCATCGAGGGCACCACTGTCATGCGTGAGGAAGACCCGGTGACGGGTTTGTCCATGCTGAAGGTGACCGAGGCCAAAGGCCGTGGCGCTGCCGCCGCCAAGGGTGTGCGTCCCCAGGTAAAGCTGCTGGACGAAGCCGGCCAGGAAGTCAAGATCCACGATACCGATCACTCCGTCGCCATTACGCTACAGGTTGGCTCCATCATCACTGTCAAGGACGGCCAGCCAGTGGCGGTTGGCGATATTCTTGCCCGCATTCCACAGGAGTCGGCCAAGACCCGCGACATTACGGGCGGCCTGCCGCGCGTGGCGGAGCTGTTCGAGGCACGCGCTCCCAAGGATGCTGGCATGCTGGCGGAAAATACCGGCACTGTCAGCTTCGGCAAGGACACCAAGGGCAAGCAGCGCCTGGTCATCACCGAGGCGGACGGAACTGCGCACGAGTACCTGATCCCGAAGGACAAACACGTCATGGCCCACGATGGTCAGGTTGTCAATAAGGGCGAAGTCATTGTCGACGGACCGGCCGATCCCCACGATATCCTCCGTCTGAAGGGCGTTGAGGAACTGGCGCGCTACATCATCGACGAAGTTCAGGACGTTTATCGCCTGCAGGGCGTGAAAATCAACGACAAGCACATCGAGGTCATCGTGCGTCAGATGCTGCGCCGCGTGGTCATCACCGAGGCTGGTGACTCGAAGTTCATTCGCGAGGAACAGGTGGAGCGTTCGGAGGTGCTGGACGGGAACGATCGGCTGAGGGCGGAAGGCAAACGCGAAGCCGAGTTCCAGAACGTGCTGCTGGGCATCACGAAAGCCAGTCTGTCCACCGACTCGTTCATCTCGGCGGCCTCCTTCCAGGAGACGACGCGCGTGCTGACCGAGGCGGCGATCATGGGCAAGCGCGACGAACTGCGCGGCCTCAAGGAGAACGTCATCGTCGGCCGCCTGATCCCGGCCGGTACGGGTCTCGCTTATCACCGGACTCGGCGCATGCAGTCGCTTGGCGAGGACGCAGCCCTGAGCGCCTTCGATATTCCAGCCGAAGGAACCGTCGTGGAAGAGATACAGGCCGGTTGACTGTATAGTTCCCGGTAACTATAATCTTGCCTCTTTGCTCCGGCAGGGGCCGCAACATCATGAATTTTGGAATCCAATAGATATGCCAACCATCAATCAACTCGTGCGCAAGGGCCGCCAGGCGCCGCAGAGCAAGAGCAAAGTGCCGGCGCTGGCTAATTGCCCGGCCAAGCGTGGCGTTTGCACCCGCGTCTACACGACGACGCCGAAAAAACCGAACTCTGCGCTTCGCAAGGTCGCCAAGGTGCGCCTGACCAATGGCTTCGAAGTTATTTCCTATATCGGCGGCGAAGGCCACAACCTGCAGGAGCACTCGGTTGTGTTGATCCGCGGCGGCCGTGTCAAGGACTTGCCTGGCGTGCGTTACCACATCGTGCGCGGCAGCCTGGATACCCAGGGCGTCAAGGATCGCAAGCAGAGTCGATCCAAGTATGGCGCCAAACGACCGAAGGCCGCGTAAAGCTTTCGGTCAAAGCAAAGCGAATTCGAGAAGAGGTCCCCATGCCCCGTCGTAGAGAAGTTCCCAAGCGCGATATCCTGCCCGATCCCAAGTTCGGCAGCGTCGATGTTTCCAAGTTCGTCAATGTGCTGATGACTAGCGGCAAGAAGTCCGTTGCCGAACGCATCATTTATGGCGCCTTCGACAACATCGCCAGCAAGAGCGGCAAGGATCCGCTGGAGGTGTTCTCCCTAGCCATCAACAACGTCAAACCGGTGGTCGAGGTCAAGAGCCGCCGGGTCGGCGGCGCCAACTACCAGGTGCCGGTGGAAGTGCGCCCATCCCGCCGCATGGCCCTTTCGATGCGTTGGCTGCGCGAGGCCGCGCGCAAGCGCAGCGAGAAGTCGATGGGGCAGCGCTTGGCCAATGAGTTGATGGAGGCGGCCGAAGGGCGTGGCGCGGCGATGAAGAAACGTGAGGAAGTGCATCGCATGGCCGAGGCAAACAAGGCGTTCTCGCACTTCCGTTTTTAGGTTTTATCGTCCCGCGCGGCCTGTGCCGCGCGGTTTTGTTTCACCGTTCAATTTCCTTGCCGCCTTGATAGCCCGTTTGCGCAATGGGCATCACGGCGGTTTGGCTTAGATAAGGCAGGTAATCAAGTGGCCCGCAAGACTCCCATCGAGCGCTACCGCAATATCGGTATCTCGGCGCACATCGACGCCGGCAAGACCACCACGACCGAGCGTATCCTCTTCTACACTGGCGTCAACCACAAGATCGGCGAAGTGCATGACGGCGCCGCCACCATGGACTGGATGGAGCAGGAGCAGGAGCGGGGCATCACCATCACCTCCGCGGCGACGACCTGTTTTTGGAAGGGGATGGCCAACAACTACCCCGAGCACCGCATCAATATCATCGATACGCCGGGGCACGTGGACTTCACCATCGAAGTCGAGCGCTCGATGCGCGTGCTCGACGGCGCCTGCATGGTGTACTGCGCGGTCGGCGGCGTGCAGCCCCAGTCGGAAACGGTCTGGCGCCAGGCCAACAAATACGGCGTACCGCGCCTGGCCTTCGTGAACAAGATGGACCGCCAGGGTGCCGATTTCTTCAAGGTGCACGACCAGATGCGCGCCCGCCTCAAAGCTAATCCGATTCCGCTGCAGGTGCCGATTGGCGCCGAGGAAAAGTTCGAGGGCGTGGTCGACCTGATCAAGATGAAATCGATCATTTGGGATGACGCCAGTCAGGGCACCAAGTTCGAATATGGCGAAATCCCCGCCCACCTTGCGGATACCTGCCAGGAATGGCGCGAGAAGATGGTCGAGGCCGCCGCAGAGGCCTCCGAGGAACTGATGAACAAGTACCTCGACTCCGGCGATCTGACCGAAGAGGAAATCAAGCTCGGTCTTCGTACCCGCACTATCGCAAGTGAAATCGTTCCGATGCTGTGCGGCTCCGCCTTCAAGAACAAGGGGGTACAGGCGATGCTCGACGCTGTGATCGAGCTCATGCCGGCGCCGACCGATATTCCGCCGGTGACCGGCATTCTCGAGAACGAGTCCGAGGGCGAGCGCAGGGCTGCCGATGACGAACCGTTCTCCGCGCTGGCGTTCAAGATCATGACCGACCCGTTCGTCGGTCAACTCACGTTCTTTCGCGTTTATTCCGGTATCATCAATTCCGGCGACACGATTTTCAACCCCGTCAAGGGCCGCAAGGAGCGTATCGGTCGCATCCTCCAGATGCACGCCAATCAGCGCGAGGAGATCAAGGAAGTGCGTGCCGGCGACATCGCCGCCGCCGTCGGCCTCAAGGAGGCGACCACTGGTGAGACGCTATGCGATCCGGCCAAGGTCATTACCCTCGAGCGCATGGAGTTTCCCGAGCCGGTGATCCACGTTGCCGTCGAGCCGAAGACCAAGGCCGATCAGGAAAAGATGGGCATTGCCCTCAACCGCCTCGCCCAGGAGGACCCGTCATTCCGCGTTCGCACCGACGAGGAGTCCGGCCAGACCATCATCTCCGGCATGGGCGAACTACACCTTGAAATCCTTGTCGACCGAATGAAACGCGAGTTCGGCGTCGAGGCCAATGTCGGTGCGCCCCAGGTGGCATATCGGGAGGCAATTCGCAAGCCGGTCGAACAGGAAGGCAAGTTCGTCAAGCAGTCTGGCGGTCGCGGCCAGTATGGCCATGTCTGGATCAAACTGGAGCCGAACGAAGCCGGCAAGGGTTATGAATTCGTCGACGCTATCAAGGGCGGTACCGTGCCGCGCGAATACATTCCAGCGGTCGACAAGGGCATCCAGGACACGCTGCCGAATGGCGTACTGGCCGGGTTCCCGGTGGTGGATGTCAAGGTCACCCTGTTCGACGGTTCCTACCATGACGTGGATTCCAACGAGAACGCCTTCAAGATGGCCGCTTCCATGGCATTCAAGGATGCTATGCGCAAGGCCAGCCCCGTGCTCCTGGAGCCGATGATGGCGGTTGAGGTAGAGACCCCCGAAGATTACATGGGCAACGTCATGGGCGATCTTTCCGGCCGGCGCGGCATTGTGCATGGCATGGAGGATCAGGTCGGCGGCATCAAGCTGATCAAGGCCGAGGTGCCGTTGGCCGAGATGTTCGGTTACTCGACTCAATTGCGTTCGCTGTCGCAGGGCCGGGCAACGTACTCGATGGAGTTCAAGCATTACTCGGAGGCGCCGAAGAACGTCGCCGAGGCGGTCATCAACAAGAAATAACCGTTCTTTGGAAGGAAGCGATCATGGCAAAAAGCAAATTTGAGCGGACGAAGCCGCACGTAAACGTAGGGACGATTGGTCACGTGGATCATGGCAAGACGACCTTGACGGCGGCGATCACGACGATTCTGGCGTCGAAGTTTGGTGGGGAAGCGAAGGCCTACGACCAGATTGACGCGGCGCCGGAAGAGAAAGCGCGAGGCATCACCATCAACACTGCGCACGTCGAATACGAGACGGCGAATCGCCACTACGCCCACGTGGACTGCCCGGGTCACGCCGACTACGTCAAGAACATGATCACGGGCGCCGCCCAGATGGACGGCGCCATCCTGGTGGTCAGCGCCGCCGACGGCCCCATGCCTCAGACGCGGGAGCACATTCTGCTGGCCCGCCAGGTGGGTGTGCCCTACATCATCGTCTTCATGAACAAGTGCGACATGGTCGACGACGAAGAACTGCTCGAACTCGTCGAAATGGAAGTGCGCGAACTGCTCAGCAAATACGACTTCCCTGGCGACGACATCCCCATCGTCAAGGGATCGGCCCTCAAGGCCATGGAAGGCGACAAGGGCGAGATGGGCGAAGGCGCCATCCTCAAGCTGGCCGAAGCGCTGGACAGCTACATTCCCACGCCCGAGCGCGCCATCGACAAGCCCTTCCTGCTGCCCATCGAAGACGTTTTCTCCATCTCCGGCCGCGGCACCGTCGTGACCGGCCGTGTTGAGCGCGGCGTCGTCAAGGTAGGCGAAGAAATCGAAATCGTCGGCATCCGCCCGACCGTCAAGACCATCTGCACCGGCGTTGAAATGTTCAGGAAGCTCCTGGACCAGGGCCAGGCGGGCGACAACGTGGGCGTCCTGCTGCGCGGCACCAAGCGTGAAGAGGTCGAGCGCGGCCAGGTTCTGGCCAAGCCGGGCAGCATCACTCCGCACACCCACTTCACTTCCGAAGTGTATGTCCTGTCGAAGGACGAAGGCGGTCGCCACACCCCGTTCTTCAACGGCTACCGTCCGCAGTTCTACTTCCGGACGACGGACGTTACCGGCAGCATCGAACTGCCGGCGGGCACGGAAATGGTGATGCCGGGGGACAACATCCAGATGACGGTCAAGCTGATCGCCCCGATCGCCATGGAAGAGGGCCTGCGCTTCGCCATCCGCGAGGGCGGCCGCACCGTCGGCGCCGGAGTCGTCGCTAAGATCATCGAATAATGTCTTGCAATTCCCGAGAAAGGGCGGCACAATCGCGCCCTTTCTCGTTTGGGCATCTTCTGATGCCGTCGCTCTTTAAGGGTTTGCCATGCAGAACCAGAAAATTCGCATCCGCCTCAAGGCGTTCGATTACAAGCTGATCGATCAGTCTGCCCTTGAGATTGTGGATACGGCCAAGCGTACCGGCGCCGTCGTGCGCGGCCCGGTGCCATTGCCGACGCGCATTGAGCGCTTCAATGTGCTGCGTTCACCGCACGTAAACAAGACTTCTCGCGACCAATTCGAAATTCGCACCCATCTGCGCTTGATGGACATCATCGACCCCACCGACAAGACGGTGGATGCGCTGATGAAGCTGGATCTACCGGCCGGCGTGGATGTCGAAATCAAATTGCAGTAAGCAGGTTTCATAGCAGCAATTAACGGGTCCGGCCCGGCCAATCGTAGTCGGCAGCCGGAGTTAGGAGAATAAAATGAGTCTAGGCCTTGTCGGACGCAAGGTCGGCATGACGCGTGTCTTTGCTGAGGACGGTACGACCGTTCCGGTAACGGTGCTCGATGTGTCGAATAATCGCGTCACGCAAATCAAGACGCCTGATGTCGACGGCTATGCCGCGGTACAGGTGGTTTTCGGCAAACGCCGCGCCAGCCGGGTCAGCAAGCCGGCGGCGGGGCATCTCGCCAAGGCCGGCGTTGAAGCCGGCCAGGTTCTCAGGGAATTTCGCGTCGACCGGGATCAACTCGCCGGTTTCAAGGCGGGTGACGTGATTTCCGTCACGATTTTTCAGCCCGGCCAGAAAGTTGATGTCAGCGGTACCTCGATCGGCAAGGGCTTTGCCGGTTCGATCAGGCGCCATAATTTCTCTTCGAACCGCGCTTCCCACGGCAACTCGGTATCCCACAACGCTCCCGGTTCGATCGGCATGGCGCAGGATCCGGGCCGCGTGTTCCCCGGCAAGCGCATGGCCGGCCACCTCGGTGATGTCGCCTGTACCACCCAGAACCTTGAGGTGGTGCGCGTTGACGAGGCCCGCCAGTTGCTGCTCGTCAAGGGTGCTGTCCCGGGCGCCAGGGGCGGCGATGTGGTTGTTCATCCTGCGGTGAAAGCCGCCGCAGTTGTCACCAGTGGCAACTGAGGGAGACGCCATGGAACTCAAGATGATCAATGATCAGGGTCAGGAAGCGGCGAAGCTGTCGGCCTCCGATACCCTTTTTGCCCGCGACTTTAATGAAGCGCTGGTACACCAGGTGGTGGTCGCCTATCAGGCCAATGCTCGATCCGGCAACCGCAAGCAGAAAGATCGGGAAGAGGTTCGGCACAGCACCAAGAAACCCTTCCGGCAAAAAGGCACTGGTCGGGCTCGTGCCGGCATGACGTCCTCGCCTCTTTGGCGTGGCGGTGGCCGCATCTTCCCAAACTCGCCGGAAGAAAATTTTTCACAGAAGGTCAATCGCAAGATGTACCGCGCCGGCATTGCTTCCATTCTTTCGCAGCTTGCGCGCGAAGACCGCCTGTCAGTTGTCGAGAACTTCGCCGTCGAGGCTCCGAAGACCAGGCTGGTGGCGCAGAAACTGAAGGGTATGGGTTTCGATTCCGTGTTGGTTATCACCGATAGCCTGGATGACAATCTAGCACTCGCATCGCGCAACCTACCCAATGTGCTGGTGCTTGAGGCTCAGCAGGCTGACCCGGTATCGCTGGTGCGCTTCTCTAGAGTGCTGCTGACCAAGGGGGCGGTAGCCAAGATGGAGGAGATGCTGGCATGAGCACCCAATTCAACCAGGAGCGCCTGATGCAGGTTCTGGTGGCGCCGCAGGTCTCGGAAAAGGCAACCCATGTTGCCGACAAGAATGAGCAGGTGATTTTTATCGTCGCGCCGGATGCCACCAAGCCCGAAATCAAGGCGGCGGTCGAACTGCTGTTCAAAGTGCAGGTCAAGTCCGTGCAGGTCTCCACGCAGAAGGGCAAGATCAAGCGCCACGGCCGCATGATGGGCCGTCGCAGCGACGTCAAGAAGGCGTTCGTCTGCCTGAAGCCCGGCCAGGAGATCAACTTCGCCGAAGGAGGGACAGTGTAATGGCGCTCGTCAAAGTCAAGCCGACTTCCGCCGGCCGGCGCGCTGTCGTCAAGGTCGTCAATCCCAATCTGTATAAGGGGCGACCACATGACGCGCTGATCGAGAAGAAGACCAGTAAGGCCGGCCGCAATAATCACGGCCACATCACGACCCGACACCAGGGAGGCGGCCACAAGCAGCATTATCGCGTCATCGACTTCAAGCGCAACAAGGATGGCATTGCTGCCAAGGTAGAGCGCTTGGAGTATGACCCCAACCGATCTGCCAATATCGCTCTGCTGCTCTATGCGGATGGCGAGCGCCGCTACATCATCGCCCCCAAGGGCATGGTGGTCGGCCAGGAGGTGATCTCCGGTTCCGAAGCGCCGATCAAGCCGGGTAATAGCCTGCCGATCCGCAATATTCCGGTGGGCAGCACGATCCACTGTATCGAGATGATGCCGGGCAAGGGGGCGCAGTTGGCTCGGGCCGCTGGTACTTCCGTGCAGCTTCTGGCTCGCGAAGGCAGCTATGCCCAAGTTCGCCTGCGCTCCGGCGAAATTCGCCGTATCCACGTCGAATGCCGCGCCACCATTGGCGAGGTGGGCAACGAGGAAAACAGCCTGCGCAAGATCGGCAAGGCGGGCGCCCAGCGCTGGCGTGGCATTCGTCCGACGGTGCGCGGTGTCGCCATGAACCCGGTCGACCACCCGCACGGCGGCGGCGAGGGCCGTACCGGCGAAGGCCGCGTTCCTGTCAGCCCATGGGGTCAGCCGACCAAGGGCTACCGCACTCGCGGCAACAAGCGCACGGACGGCATGATCGTCCAGCGTCGACACAAACGATAAGAGGCAACCATGGCACGTTCGATCAAAAAAGGCCCGTTCGTCGACGATCATCTGACGAAGAAAGTCGATGCCGCACGGGCGACCAATGACAAGCGTCCGATCAAGACTTGGTCGCGCCGTTCCACCGTCCTGCCGGATTTCGTCGGCCTGACCATCGCCGTGCATAACGGCAAGCAGCACATTCCGGTCTATGTGTCCGAGAACATGGTTGGCCACAAGCTTGGCGAGTTCGCGCTGACGCGGACATTCAAGGGCCATACCGCCGGCAAGAAGGCTGCGGTGAAGAAGTAAGGGGATGACGATGGAAACCAATGCCATTCTGAAGGGTGTGCGCCTGTCTGAGCAGAAGGGCCGCCTTGTCGCCGATCAGATCCGCGGCAAGCCGGTCGATCAAGCGCTTAATATCCTGGCTTTCTCGCCGAAAAAAGGTGCCGGCATCATCAAGAAGGTGCTCGAATCGGCCATTGCCAACGCCGAGCACAATGACGGCGCCGATATCGATATGTTGAGGGTCAAGACCATCTACGTCGAAAAGGGCGCGGTTTTGAAGCGATTTACGGCGCGCGCCAAGGGGCGCGGCAACCGCATCGTCAAGCCCACCTGCCACATCTTCGTGACCGTCGGGGACTAAGGAGCATTCATGGGACAGAAGATTCATCCGACCGGATTCCGCCTCTCGGTTACGCGCGACTGGACCTCGCGCTGGTATGCCAACACCAAGGCATTTCCCCAGATGCTCAGGGGGGACATCGAGGTCCGCGACTATCTGAAGAAAAAGCTGGCGCATGCCTCCGTTGGCCGTGTCATCATCGAACGCCCGGCCAAGAATGCCCGCGTTACCGTGTTCAGCGCACGTCCGGGTGTCGTCATCGGCAAGAAGGGCGAGGATATCGAGCAGTTGCGGACTGCTCTTCAGCGCAAGATGGGGGTACCGGTTCACGTCAATATCGAGGAAATCCGCAAGCCGGAAACCGATGCGCAGCTGATTGCCGACTCGATTGCCCAGCAGCTCGAAAAGCGCATCATGTTCCGTCGCGCCATGAAGCGCGCCATGCAGAATGCCATGCGCCTCGGCGCCCAAGGCATCAAGATTATGAGTTCCGGTCGCCTTAATGGAGCCGAGATCGCGCGCCGCGAGTGGTATCGCGAGGGACGCGTTCCGCTGCACACACTGCGTGCCGATATCGATTACGGTACTTCGGAAGCCAAGACAACGTACGGCATCATCGGCATCAAGGTCTGGGTGTTCAAGGGCGAGGTGGCCGCCAAGAATGAGCAGGCTGCCGCGGTGCCTGACGCTTCAGCCGAAGAAACGGCGCGTCGGGCTCGTCGGCCTGTTGCGTCGCGTGGTGATACTGAAGGCGCCGGGAAGCCAGCTGCCAAACACACTACGCGAAAGACTGCAGCTAAGTCGGCTGGCGGGGCGGATAAGACTGATGGGCTGGAGACAGTCGCCGCACCCGCCCCTGCCGCGGCGGAAGATGTGCCTGCCAAGGCTCCGGTCAAGCGCGTGCGCAAGACCACCCCGGCAAAACCCGAGGCCGGCAAGGAAGGTAAGGAGTAATCATCATGCTGCAACCCGCACGCAGGAAATACCGCAAAGAGCACAAAGGTCGCAACACGGGCGTTGCCACCCGCGGCGCCAAGGTCAGCTTTGGCGAATATGGCCTCAAGGCCATTGGCCGGGGCCGCCTGACGGCGCGCCAGATCGAGGCTGCCCGTCGCGCCATGACCCGACACATCAAACGCGGCGGCCGTATCTGGATCCGCATTTTCCCCGACAAGCCAATTTCTAAGAAGCCGGCCGAAGTGCGCATGGGCAATGGCAAGGGCAATCCGGAATACTGGGTTGCGGAGATTCAGCCGGGCAAGGTTCTTTACGAAATGGATGGTGTGGATGAGGCGCTGGCGCGCGAGGCATTTCGCCTTGCGGCAGCCAAACTGCCCCTTGAGACCACATTTGTCACGCGCCACCTGGGGTGACACGACATGAAAGCAACTGAATTGAGACAGAAGAGCGACGCCGACCTGGAAAAGGAACTGCTTGATTTGCGCCGGGCGCAGTTTTCGCTGCGCATGCAGTTGGCGACACAGCAGCTCAACAATACTAGTCAGCTCGGCAAGGTGCGCAAGGACATTGCGCGCATCAAGACCATCAAGCGTGAAAGGGTTGCGGCCAAATGACGACCGAAACGAACCAGAAAATTCGGCGCACCCTGCAGGGCCGCGTCGTTAGTGACAAGATGGCCAAGACTGTGACTGTGCTGGTTGAACGTCGCGTCAAGCACCCTGTCATCGGCAAGGTGATGACGCGCTCCCAAAAATATCATGCCCATATCGAGGGGCTCGATGCGGGCGCCGGCGATCTGGTGCAAATTGAAGAGTGCGCGCCCATTTCCAGGACAAAGGCTTGGCGCGTAACGAGGGTGGTGGAAAAAATAAACGCCATCTGACCAAGAACCCACGATAATAGTTGACAAGATAGCGGTCGAGCAATAAAATTCCGCCTCTTTGCTTGCGTCGGCGGATTCTTCCCGGCGTTCAGACCCGAACGGGTTCCAAGACTGACCGCGCACCCGTCAACGTGACGGTTGGGTGGATTAAGTTGGAGAAAACATAATGATCCAAATGCAGTCGAAGCTCGACGTCGCCGATAATACGGGCGCGCGTTCGGTGATGTGCATCAAGGTAATGGGCGGCTCTAGGCGGCGCTACGCCGGCATTGGCGATATTATCAAAGTGAGCATCAAGGATGCCGCGCCGCGCGGTCGTGTCAAAAAGGGCGAAGTCTATAGCGCGGTCGTGGTGCGCACGGCCAAGGGCGTGCGCCGTCCCGATGGCTCGCTGGTCAAGTTCGACGGAAATGCCGCCGTCCTGCTCAACAACAAGCTGGAGCCGATCGGCACGCGCATTTTCGGGCCGGTGACTCGCGAACTGCGTACGGAGCGTTTCATGAAGATCGTCTCCCTGGCGCCCGAGGTTCTCTGAGGATTCGGTCATGAACAAGATTCGAAAAGGCGATGATGTCATCGTCGTTACGGGCAAGGACAAAGGCAGGCGCGGAACCGTTCTGCATCGCACGGATGGCGAGCATCTGGTTGTCGAAGGCGTGAATCGTGTCAAGAAGCACGCCAAGCCCAATCCCATGAAGGGTGAGTCGGGTGGCATCATCGAAAAGGAGATGCCGATCCATGTTTCCAATGTGGCGCTGTTCAATCCTGCCACCAAGAAGGCTGATCGAGTCGGTTGCAAGACCCTCGATAGCGGCCGCAAGGTGCGGGTATTCAAGTCGAACGGCGAAGTGGTCGACGCGTAAGGATCGATAATGGCGCGCTTGCAGGAGTTCTACAAAGAGACCGTGGTGCCGCAGCTCCGCGATAAATTCGGCTACAAGTCGGTCATGGAGGTGCCTCGCATCGCCAAGATAACCCTCAACATGGGCGTCGGCGAAGCGGTTGGGGACAAGAAGATCCTCGAAAACGCCATCGGCGACATGACCAAGATTGCGGGCCAGAAGCCAGTCGCAACAAAGGCCAGAAAGGCCATTGCGCAGTTCAAGATTCGCGAGGGCTATCCAATCGGCTGCATGGTCACGCTGCGCGGCACCCGCATGTTCGAGTTTCTCGATCGCTTCATCACCATTGCCATGCCGCGCATTCGCGACTTCCGGGGTGTCGGCGGAAAGGGATTTGATGGCCGTGGTAATTACAACATCGGGGTCAAGGAGCAGATCATTTTTCCCGAGATCGAGTACGACAAGATCGATGCGCTGCGGGGCATGAACATCAGCATAACTACGACGGCGAAGACGGATGCGGAAGCCAAGGCGCTTCTCGCCGCTTTCAAATTCCCCTTCAAGAACTGAGGGAGTCATGGCGAAACTTGCAATCAAGAATCGCGAAGCGAAACGCGCAAAGCTGGTGGCCAAATATGCTGCCAAGCGCGCTGAACTGCTCGCCACCATTAACAATGCCAGACTGTCGGACGACGAGCGCATGGCTGCGCGCCTGAAGTTCCAGCAGCTGCCGCGCAATTCCAGCCCCAGTCGGCAGCGCAATCGCTGCGCCCTGACTGGTCGTCCGCGGGGCGTCTTCCGCAAATTCGGCCTGTGTCGCAACAAGTTGCGCGAGGTTGTCATGCGCGGCGAGGTGCCGGGCATGACCAAGGCCAGCTGGTAAGGAGATCGCAATGAGCATGACCGATCCCATCGCCGACATGTTGACGCGCATTCGCAATGCGCAAATGGCCGAAAAATCGGCTGTCGTCATGCCGGCATCCAAGCTGAAAGTGGCCATTGCCAAAGTACTGAAGGATGAGGGCTACATCGATGACTTTGCCGTGCGCGAAGGCTCCAGCAAATCCGAACTGGATATCGCCCTCAAGTATTACGCCGGCCGTCCCGTGATCGAGCGCATCGAGCGTGTTTCCAGGCCTGGGCTGCGTGTGTACAAGGGCAAGGATGATCTGCCGCGCGTCCTGAACGGCTTGGGTGTGGCCATCGTGTCGACGCCAAAGGGTGTCATGACGGACCGCAGGGCGCGCGCCTCCAATGTTGGCGGCGAAGTTCTCTGCATCGTGGCTTAAGGAGGGCGGAGAATGTCTCGCATCGCCAAATACCCAGTCGATCTGCCCAAGGGCGTCGAGGTGACGCTTTCCGATGCCGAAATCAGCATCAAGGGGCCGCTCGGCACATTGAAGCGGTCCATGCTGCCTGCTGTTCTGGTTGAGAAGGATGGCGACAGGCTGTTCTGCCGTGCGACCGAAGGCGCGTCCAATGCGGGCGCAATGTCAGGCACCATGCGGGCGTTGGTCAATAACATGGTTGCTGGAGTTACCAGGGGCTTCGAGAAGAAGCTGACGTTGGTTGGGGTCGGCTACAAGGCGCAGGCACAGGGTGGCAAGCTCAACCTGTCTCTCGGTTTCTCGCATCCTGTTGTCCACGATATGCCCGGCGGCATCAAGGTCGAGACGCCAACCCAGACTGAAATCATCATCAAGGGCATTGACAAACAGCTGGTTGGCCAAGTGGCCGCCGAGGTCCGTGCTTACCGCTCTCCTGAGCCCTATAAGGGTAAGGGCGTGCGCTATGCCGACGAGGTGGTGATCATCAAGGAAACCAAGAAGAAGTAAGGGCGCGTGAAAATCATGGACAAGAATCAAGCTCGTGTGCGCAGGGCGCGCAAAACTCGCGCCAAGATTGCGGAGCTCAAAGTGGTGCGGCTGGCGGTGCATCGTTCCAATTGCCACATCTATGCACAGATTTTCTCTGGCTGCGGTACTCAGGTGCTGGCTGCGGCCTCCACTGTCGAGGCCGAAGTGAGGAAGCAGCTTCCCAATGGCGGCAACGTCGATGCGGCCAAGGCGGTCGGCAAGCTGATCGCTGAGCGGGCTCGCGCCAAGGGGGTCGAGGAAGTGGCTTTCGATCGATCCGGTTTTCGGTATCACGGCCGCGTCAAGGCGCTTGCCGAGGCGGCCCGAGAAGGCGGCCTTAAATTCTAGGCGGTCAACAGAGCGAGACGAATAATGGCTAAACCGCAAGGCAGGAAACAGCAACAGACCACCGAGGAACGCGACGACGGATTGCGCGAGAAGATGGTCTCAATCAACCGTGTCACCAAGGTGGTAAAGGGTGGTCGTATCCTGGGCTTTGCCGCCCTGACAGTCGTCGGCGACGGCGATGGCGCCGTCGGCATGGGCAAGGGCAAATCCCGCGAAGTGCCGGTGGCCGTGCAGAAGGCCATGGAAGAGGCTCGTCGCAAGATGGCTAAGGTCAAACTCAAGGACGGCACGCTGCATCACCAGGTAACCGGCAAGCACGGCGCCACCACGGTGCTGATGGCGCCGGCTGCTGCCGGTACGGGCGTGATTGCTGGTGGCCCCATGCGAGCAGTATTTGAGGTGATGGGCGTCACGGATGTTGTGGCTAAGACCATCGGATCGACTAACCCCTACAACGTTGTCCGTGCCACCCTCAACGGCCTCGGTGCCATGAATACGCCTGCCGAGATTGCGGCCAAGCGCGGCAAGAGCGTGCAGGAAATCTTGGAGTAGGCGATGAGCGCGATGAATGCGGATGGAAAAATCAAGGTGACGCTGGTCAAGAGCGTGATTGGCACCAAGCGGGACCATCGCGCTACGGTGCGCGGGCTGGGACTACGCCGATTAAATCATACCGTCGAGCTGCTGGACACGCCGGCTGTGCGCGGCATGATCCACAAGGTCGCCTATCTCGTGAAGTGCGAGGGCTGAACATGGAACTGAATAACCTGAAACCGGGTGCTGGCGCGAAGCACGCCAGGAAGCGTGTTGGCCGGGGCATCGGCAGCGGGCTCGGCAAGACGGCCGGTCGTGGCCATAAGGGCCAGAAGTCCCGCGCCGGCGGTTTTCACAAGGTCGGCTTCGAGGGTGGCCAGATGCCCCTGCAGCGCCGGCTGCCCAAGCGGGGTTTCATTTCGCTGACCGCAAGCCGCAATGTGGAGGTACGACTGTCTGCGCTGGGCAAGTTGCCCGTCGAGGATGTGGATTTGCTGACGCTCAAGCAGGCCGGTGTGGTTCCTGCTGATGCTCTGTCAGCCAAGGTGATCCTGTCTGGCAAGCTTGCCCGCAAGGTCAACCTCAAGGGGGTGGGTGCCACTAAGGGTGCCCGCGCGGCTATTGAGGCTGCCGGCGGCTCGGTTGCCGATATCGCTGCGGCTGCCTGATCATCATCGCGGGGAACAAGCGGAAAATGGCGACGGCGATGCAGCAGGCGGCGGCTATCGGCAAGACCGGGAAGTTCGGCGACCTCTGGCGCCGGCTGTGGTTCTTGCTGGGCGCGTTGCTGGTCTTCCGCATCGGCGCCCATATCCCTGTCCCCGGCATTGATCCGATGCGCTTGGCCGAGCTGTTCAATTCGCAGCAGGGCGGAATCCTTGGAGTCTTCAACCTGTTCTCGGGCGGCGCACTGTCGCGCTTCACCATTTTCGCGTTGGGCATCATGCCCTACATCTCCTCGTCGATCATCATGCAGTTGATGACGATTGCTGTTCCCTCGCTCGAACAGCTCAAGAAGGAGGGCGAGGCCGGCCGGCGCAAAATCACACAATACACTCGCTATGGCACGCTTGCTTTGGCGTTGTTCCAGGGGATGGGCATCGCCATTGCGCTGGAGTCGCAGGCTGGTCTTGTCCTCGATCCCGGACCGATGTTCCGCATCACCACGGTCGCCACGCTGGTAACGGGTACCATGTTTCTGATGTGGCTGGGTGAGCAGATCACTGAACGCGGCCTCGGCAACGGCATTTCGATCATCATTTTCGCAGGCATCGCCGCAGGCTTGCCAAATGCGCTGGGTGGCCTGTTCGAACTGGTGCGCACAGGCTCCATGCATGCCCTCACGGCTCTGTTCATCTGCGCCCTGGTTGTCCTGGTGACTTGGTTCGTGGTGTTCGTCGAGCGCGGTCAGCGCAAGATTCTGGTGAACTATGCCAAGCGGCAGGTGGGCAACAAGATTTACGGCGGGCAGAGCTCCCATCTGCCGCTCAAGCTCAACATGTCCGGTGTGATTCCGCCGATCTTTGCGTCGTCGATCATACTGTTTCCGGCCACTATCGCCGGCTGGTTTGGAGCCAGTGAAGGCATGACTTGGCTCAAGGACATCGCCGCCACGCTTTCACCCGGGCAGCCCATCTACGTCCTACTATACGCAGCCGCCATCGTTTTTTTCTGTTTTTTTTACACGGCGCTGGTCTTCAATTCGAAGGAGACTGCGGACAATCTGAAGAAGAGCGGCGCCTTTGTGCCTGGCATCCGTCCTGGCGAGCAGACCTCCCGGTATATCGATAAGATACTGATGCGCCTGACGCTGGCCGGCGCCATCTACGTGACGCTGGTTTGTCTGCTGCCGGAATTCATGATCCTCAAATGGAATGTCCCCTTTTATTTCGGAGGCACCTCGCTGCTGATCATTGTGGTTGTAACCATGGATTTCATGTCGCAAGTTCAGGCATACGTCATGTCGCATCAGTATGAGAGCTTGTTGAAGAAGGCAAACTTCAAGGGAACGGGGCTACCCGTCCGCTGAAAATGAAATTTCAGAGAAGGCTGGCGCGCGCGTGAGCGAGCGTTATGCCGGAACTAAAGGAATGGCGAAGGAAGACGTCATTGAAATGCAGGGGGAGGTGGTTGAAAACCTTCCCAATGCGACCTTCAGGGTCAAGCTGGAGAATGGGCATGTCGTACTCGGCCACATCTCCGGGAAAATGCGGATGCACTATATCCGCATCCTGCCCGGTGACAAAGTGACCGTCCAGCTCACTCCTTATGACCTGACCAAGGGCCGCATCGTTTTTCGCGCCAAGTAACAAACACGGATTATCTCCGGAGAGTGATCATGAAAGTAATGGCTTCGGTCAAGCGTATGTGCCGCAAATGCAAAGTCATCCGCCGCAAGGGCGTGGTGCGGATCATCTGTGCCGATCCGCGCCATAAACAGCGGCAGGGTTGATCTTGCGGCGCAATTTCGATAGAATCATCGGTTCTCCATTTTCCGCCTTTGGCAACACGGGCGGACGATTAGGCAAAAGGTAGATAAGGGTAAGCACATGGCCCGTATTGCAGGCGTCAACATTCCGAACCACCAGCATGCCGAGATCGCGCTGACCGCGATTTACGGTGTCGGCCGTACGCGCGCGCAGAAGATATGCGATGCCGCTTGCGTCAAGCGTTCGAGCAAGATCAAGGATCTCACCGACGGCGAGATGGACCGTCTGCGCGAGGAAGTCGGCAAATTCGCCGTTGAAGGCGATTTGCGCCGCGAGGTGACGATGAGCATCAAACGGCTGATGGACCTCAGCTGTTATCGTGGCGTTCGCCACCGTCGCGGCTTGCCGGTACGTGGCCAGCGCACGCGCACCAATGCCCGCACCCGCAAGGGTCCGCGCAAAGCCATCGCGGCTTCCAAGAAATAACCAGGGTACATTTCCATGGCCAAGACCCAGACCAAAGTCCGCAAAAAGGTCAAGAAGAATGTTGCCGAGGGCATCGCCCACGTTCATGCATCCTTCAACAACACCATCATTACCATCACCGACCGCCAGGGCAATGCCTTGTCGTGGGCGACGTCGGGCGGCGCTGGCTTCAAGGGCTCGCGCAAGTCTACGCCGTTTGCCGCCCAGGTCGCCGCCGAAGCCGCAGGCAAGGCCGCGCAGGAATGCGGCGTCAAGAATGTGGAAGTGCGCATCAAGGGCCCCGGCCCCGGCCGCGAGTCGGCGGTGCGCGCCCTCAATGCTATCGGCATGAAGATCACCAGCATCACCGATATCACGCCGGTGCCCCATAACGGTTGCCGTCCGCCCAAGCGGCGTCGCATCTAAGGCTAAGGAGTTAGAGCATGGCCCGCAATCTGGACGCCAAGTGCCGCCAGTGCCGCCGCGAGGGAGAGAAACTCTTCCTCAAAGGCGAGAAGTGTTTCACCGACAAGTGTTCCATTGAGCGCCGCAGTTATGCACCCGGCCAGCATGGGCAGAAATCCGGCCAGCGACTTTCCGGCTATGGCCAGCAATTGCGCGAGAAGCAGAAGGTGCGTCGCATCTATGGATTGCTCGAACGCCAATTCCGCAAGACTTTTGCCGAAGCCGAGCGCCGCAGGGGGCAGACCGGCGAGAATCTGTTGCAGTTGTTGGAGTCCCGCCTTGACGCAGTTGCTTATCGTATGGGCTTTGGCGCCTCTCGTGCCGAGGCGCGCCAGATCGTTCGCCACAATGGCATCCTGGTCAACGGCAAGCGGGTGAATATTCCGTCCTTCGGGCTGCGTCCGGGCGATGTCGTGCAACTTGCCGATCAGACCCGGAATCATCTGCGCACCAAGGCCGCCCTGGAGGCCGCTGAAGCGCGCGGCATTCCCGAGTGGATAGAGGTCGACGTCAAGGCCGGCAAAGGCGTTTTCAAGGCGTTTCCGGCACGCGAAGATCTGCCGCCCTCGATCAATGAGGGTCTGGTGGTCGAACTGTATTCACGTTAACCGCAAGGCGGTGTCTCGGCAGGATCGAGGCGCCGCATTGCCCAATCCAAGGAATGCAGATGCAAAGCCATGCACTTCTGAAACCGCGCATCATCGACGTGCAGACCCTCTCTCCGGTTCATGCCCGCGTGGTGATGGAACCCTTCGAGCGCGGCTACGGCCATACGCTGGGCAACGCCCTGCGTCGCATCCTGTTGTCGTCGATGCCGGGCGCCGCCCCGACCGAGGTGTCGATCGAGGGCGTTCTGCACGAGTACTCGACGCTCGACGGCGTACGCGAGGATGTGGTTGATATCCTGCTCAACCTCAAGGGCGTGGTACTCAAGTTGCACAACCGCGGCGAGGCCCTGCTCAGCCTTTCAAAAAAAGGTGAGGGGCTGGTGACTGCAGCCGATATTGAAATTTCACACGATGTCGAGATCATCAATCCGGATCACGTCATTGCCCATATCGCCCCGGGCGGCAAACTTGAAATGCAGATCAGGGTCGAGACGGGACGCGGCTACGAGCCGGCCAACGTGCGTGCCTCAGCCAAGGAAAACAAGAGTATCGGCCGCATTCTGATGGATGCCTCGTTCAGTCCCGTGCGTCGCGTCAGCTACCAGGTTGAATCGGCTCGCGTTGAGCGGCGCACCGATCTCGACAAGTTGATTATCGATATCGAGACCAACGGCGCCGTCGACCCTGAGGAATCGATTCGCTACGCTGCCCGCATCCTGATGGACCAGCTTTCAGTCTTCTCCGATCTGGAAGGCACGCCGGTCTCGATCGAGACACCCAAGCAGACTGCCGTCGACCCCATTCTGCTGCGCCCGGTGGATGATCTCGAATTGACAGTGCGATCGGCCAACTGCCTGAAGGCAGAGAACATCTACTACATTGGCGACCTAATCCAGCGCACCGAAACCGAGCTTCTGAAGACCCCGAATCTGGGGCGCAAGTCGCTCAACGAAATCAAGGAAGTCCTGGCTTCGCGCGGACTGACCCTCGGCATGAAGCTGGAGAACTGGCCTCCTGTCGGGCTGGAGAAGCTCGCTTAAGCAGGCTAGATCGACTCGTCAATAACGATTAACCGGCCGCTTGCACCGCGCGGCGGCCGCAAAAATACGAGGAAACATCATGCGTCACGGAAACGGACCCCGAAAGCTTAATCGCACCTCCTCGCACCGCGAGGCGATGCTGCGCAACATGACCGTCTCGCTTCTGCGTCACGAGGCGATCAGGACCACCCTGCCCAAGGCCAAGGAATTGCGCCGCGTGGTGGAACCCATCATCACCCTGGGCAAGAAGCCGAGCCTAGCCAACCGTCGCCTAGCTTTTGATCGTCTGCGCGATCGCGAGATCGTGGGCAAGGTCTTCAATGAACTCGGGCCGCGCTACGCCACCCGAAATGGCGGCTATCTGCGCATCCTGAAGACGGGTTTCCGTGTTGGCGACAATGCGCCGATGGCGTATGTGGAGCTGCTTGATCGCCCCGAGGGCACCGAAGCGGCCGAGGTGCCGGCCATCGAATAAAAGTCAGTCGCTGACGATTGCCGAAAAAAGGCCGGGTTGCACATCCGGCCTTTTCCATTGGCGGTCAGGATTCCTCTTCCTCGGCTTGCAGTGCCCACATCTGGGTGTAAGTGCCGCCGAGATCGAGCAATGCCCGATGGCTGCCCCGCTCGACGATGCGGCCGGCCTCCAGCACCAGGATTTCGTCGGCATTCATCACCGTGGATAGCCGGTGGGCGATGACCAGCGTCGTTCGCCCCATGGCAGCCTGCTCGAGTTCTGCCTGGATTGCCTTCTCGGTCTTCGAGTCGAGTGCCGAGGTGGCCTCGTCGAAAATCAGGATCGGCGGGTTTTTCAGAAGCGCACGGGCGATGGCGACGCGCTGCTTCTCGCCGCCGGAGAGCTTGAGGCCGCGCTCGCCGACGCGGGTTTCATAGCCATCCGGTAATACCTCGATGAAGCCGTGCAGGTGGGCCGCCCTCGCCGCCGCAACCACTTCCTCGTCGCTGGCCGAGGGGCGCCCATACTGGATGTTGTAGCGGATGGTGTCGTTGAACAGGACCGTGTCCTGCGGCACGATGCCGATGGTGGCGCGGAGGCTGGCCTGGGTAAGGCTGCGGATGTCGCTCCCATTGATGCGGATGGCGCCCGACTGGACATCGTAGAAGCGGAAAAGCAGCCGTGCAAGAGTGCTCTTGCCCGAGCCGCTGCGTCCGACCACTGCCACCGTTCGGCCTGCGGGAATCGTAAAATTCACGTCGAACAGGATGGGGCGGCTGGCATCGTAGGCGAAGCTGACGTGATCGAAGGCCACTGTGCAGGGGCCGGGCGGAAGTTCGCGGGCATCGGGCGCGTCGCGCACCTCGCGATTCTGGCCGAGCAGGGAAAACATGCGCTCGATGTCGGTCAGCGACTGGCGGATCTCGCGATAGAGCACGCCCAGATGGTTGAGGGGCATATAGAGCTGGATCAGGAAGGCGTTGACCAGGACGATGTCGCCGACGGTCATGGTGCCGGCGGCCACACCCTCGGCGGCGCGCCACATCATCAGGGCGACTGCGATGGCGATGATGGCCGCCTGGCCCAGGTTGAGGTAGGAGAGCGACACCTGGGTTTTCACCATGGCGGCTTCCCACTTCTCCATCTGGGCATCGTAGCGACGTGCCTCCCAGCGCTCGTTGCCGAAATACTTGACCGTCTCGTAATTGAGCAGGCTGTCGATGGCGCGGCTGTTGGCCGTCGAATCGATTTCGTTGGCCTCGCGGCGGATGCGCGTGCGCCAGTTGGTGATGGCGATCGTGTAGGCGACATAAACGACCAGGGTGACGCCGGTGATCAAAGTGAAAGCGATCTCATAGCGGACGACGAGAATGCCCAGCACCAGCAGGATTTCAACCAGCGTCGGCAGGACGGAGTAGATCGTGAAACTGATCAGGCTGCCGATGGAGCGGGTGCCACGTTCGATGTCGCGCGTCAGCCCGCCTGTCTGCCGCTCCAGATGGAATCGCAGGGAGAGGGCATGCAGATGCTCGAATACCTGCAGGGCGATGGTGCGCACCGCGCGCTGCGTTACCCGCGCGAAAATGATTTCGCGCAGCTCGGTGAAGAAGGAACTTGAAAATCTCAGCACTCCATAGGCGGCCAGCAATCCGAGCGGAACGACCAGCAGCTCCTGGCCGCGCGGCAGCGTGAAGGCGTCGACGATGCCCTTGAATGCCAACGGCACCGCCACGTTGGCCAGCTTGGCGGCGATCAGACAGGCAAGGGCGAAGGCGACGCGCCACTTCCATGCCAGCAGGTAAGGCAGCAGGGACTTGACGGTTTCCCAGTCGCGGCGTTCGGTCGGTTCCGGGCCGGGGAGGGCGATGGCGGCGGGGGCTCTTCTCACGGACGGATTTTACCAGCCATGTCGGCGCACGCCGGGTATGATGGCGGCCGCATGTCGGGATATGCTTCAATTGGGTGAGCGCATGGCCAAAATCGTTTTCTTCATCCTGATCGTTTTTGCCGCCTGGCTGTTCTTCCGTGCGCGCGGCCGAGCTGCGCCCCGGTGCCAGGAACCGCCGGCAGCATCTCCGGAAGCCATGGTTTCCTGCGCCCGCTGCGGCGTGCATGTGCCCATGAGCGAAAGCCTGGAGGCTGCCGGCCGCCGCTATTGCAGCCAGGAACATTTGCGCCTTGACTCAGGCAACGTTTTCCGCGGATAGCGCGGCGCCTCCTTCGGGCGTGCATGGCGAGGTGCCTGCCGACGCCTTCTGGCGTTCCCTGCATTACTTTTCCCTCTATCGCCTCATTATCGCCGCGGTTTTTCTTGCCGTTTTCATCCCGACTGGCGGTGCGCTCAACCTGGGTTCGGAAGCCCCCGTTCTGTTCCAATGGACCGGCTATCTCTATCTGCTCCTGGCCTTCGGCTTCCTCCTCATCCTCCGGCGTTTCCACTGGGCATTCAATCTCCAGCTGACGATTCAGGTGGCCTGCGATGTCCTGGCCCTGACCTTGATGATGCATGCCAGCGGCGGCGCCAAGAGCGGCATCGCCGTCATGCTGCTGGTAGTATTGGCCGGTGCCGGCTTGGTTGGACAGGGCAGGATGGCGGTGTTTTACGCGGCGCTGGCGACGCTGGCCGTGCTGTCCGAGCAATCCTTCCGATTCCTCTATCAGGATGCGAGCCCGGAAGACTTCATTCGCATCGGCCTGACCAGCGTCGGCTTCTTCGCCACGGCGATCATCGCCCGCCTGCTCGCCCGTCGTATTGTCGCCAACGAGGATCTGGCTCGGCGGCGCGGCGTCGAACTCGCCGACCAGTTGCGCATCAACCAGCAGGTTATCCGCGACATGCAGGACGGCGTACTGGTGGTGGACAAGGATGGCCACGTGCGGCAGCACAACCCGCAGGCGGAAGTTTTGCTGGACGTCCACCCGCCGGAGTCCCCCGACCTGGCCACTTTTTCCGTGTCCCTGGCCGAGCACTTTGCGCGAGCCCGATTCATGGAGGAGGAAACAGGCAAGACCGTCCGCGTTCCGGGAAGCGGCCGCCTGCTGCGTGCCCGATTCCTGCCGCCGGGAGAGGGCGGAAACACGCTGATCTACATTGAGGATTTTGACCGGGTGCAGGCACAGGCGCAACAGATCAAGCTGGCGGCGCTGGGGCGCCTGACGGCCAATATCGCCCACGAAATCCGCAATCCGCTGGCGGCGATCAGCCACGCGGCGGAACTGCTGCCGGAGGAGCAACGCGCCGACAGGCAGGAACGCCTGATCCGCATCATCGGCGACAATGTCCGGCGCCTCAACCGCCTTGTCAGCGAAGTCCTCGAACTGGGGCGGCGGGATAGGGCGCAGCCGGAGCCGGTGCTTCTCCCCGGATTCCTGCGCAAGTTTCTTGACGAGTATGCGATCCATGACCCCACCGTGCGGGAGCGTGTCGCACTGGCAGCCGACGCCGAAGCGATTTTTTGTTTCGATCGCGCCCACCTGCACCGGGTGGTCGAGAATTTGCTGACCAATGCCTTGCGCCACGCCGGTACCGTGCGCCTGGAGGTCGGCTGGACGCCCTCGGCAAATCGGGCTGAATTGCATATCATTGACGATGGGCCGGGCATTCCGGAGGCGGCGCGCGGTCAGGTATTCGAGCCGTTTTTCACGACTCATGGCAGCGGCACCGGTCTGGGGCTCTATATCGCGCGCGAATTGTGTGACGCCAACGCTGCCCGCCTGGAGTTGCTCGACAGCGCGACGGGAGCTCATTTTCGAATTACCTGCAGGGGAGGGGAATGTCCATCAAATCCGAACGGCGGGGAGGAACCCACATGAAGCGGGTATTGGTGGTCGATGACGAGGCGGACATCCGCGAGCTGCTCGATATGACACTCGCCCGCATGGGGCTGGCGGCCGACTGCGCCGGTTCAGTCGGTGAGGCCAGACGTTTTCTCGCCAGCAATCGTTATCAGCTATGCCTGACCGACATGCACCTGCCCGATGGCAAGGGTATCGACCTGGTACGACTGATCGGCGAGCAACACCCGGAACTGCCGGTCGCCGTCATTACTGCGCACGGCAGCATGGAGAACGCCGTGTCTGCCCTCAAGGCCGGCGCTTTCGACTATCTCTCCAAGCCGGTTTCCCTCGAGCAACTGCGGTTACTGGTCAAGTCAGCCCTCGATCTGCCCGAGCGCGGCGATGCTGTCCTGCAGACGGGCCAATGCGAACTACAAGGCAACTCGGCGGCCATGAGCCAGGCGCGCGCCCTGATTGAGCGTGTGGCACGCAGCCAGGCGCCGGTATATATCACCGGCGCCTCCGGTAGTGGGAAGGAGCTGGCGGCACGCATGATCCACCGCCTTAGCGCGCGTGCCGCTGCGCCCTTCATACCCGTCAACTGCGGCGCGATCCCGGAAAGCCTGATGGAGAGCGAGTTCTTCGGCTACCGCAAGGGCGCCTTCACCGGCGCCGATAGCGACCGGGATGGTTTCTTCCAGGTCACTCACGACGGCACCCTGTTCCTCGATGAAGTGGCCGACTTGCCGCTGGTCATGCAGGTCAAGCTACTGCGCGCCATTCAGGAGAAACGGGTGCGCAAGGTGGGTGCCACGACGGAGGATCCGGCGGATGCCCGCATCATCTGCGCGACCCATCAGGATCTCAGGGCGCTGGTTGAGCAGGGAAGATTCCGGCAGGATCTCTTCTACCGCCTCAACGTCATCGAGATTCGCATGCCGGCCCTACGCGAATGCCGGGAAGACATTCCGCTACTGGCAGAGAACATCATTGGGCGACTGGCTCAATCTGCGCAGCGCCCGGCGCCGGAACTGACGCCGGCGGCGCTTCAGGCTCTTCGGGAATATCCGTTTCCGGGCAATGTGCGCGAGCTTGAAAATATCATGGAGCGTGCCATGGCCCTGCTGGTTGGGAATATCATTGATGTCGGCGACTTGAGTCTATCCGCTCCGGCGCTGCCGGCGGAAGCCGTGTCGCCGGAGCAGCTGCCGCTGCAGGATCACCTGGACCGTGTCGAGAAGCAGACCATTCTCGAAGCCCTGCAAAAAACCCGCTTCAACCGCACTGCCGCTGCCCGTTTGCTGGGCGTCACCTTCCGCTCGTTGCGCTATCGCATGGAGCGGCTGGGGCTGAAGGACTGATGCCGGCCCCTGCTTCCGATCTGAGCAAGGACGGCCTGCTGCCTGGAGCGGATTTCGTCTTCTCTCCCAATTGCGACGAGCGTCCCGTTGGTGAAACTGTGCGCCTGGTGGTCGTACATGCCATCAGTCTGCCTCCCGGCGAGTTCGGCGGCGATGGCGTCGAACGGTTGTTTACCAATTGCCTTGACCCCGCTGTCCACCCGTACTATGAAGGCATTCATGCGTTGCGGGTTTCCGCCCATTTCTTCATTCGCCGCGACGGGCGGATCATGCAGTTTGTCTCTTGCGGCAAGCGCGCATGGCATGCGGGCGCTTCAGTCTGGCGCGGCCGCGAGCGCTGCAACGACTTCTCCGTGGGCATCGAAATGGAGGGCTGCGACGAGCAGCCTTTCACGGATCATCAGTACGAACGGCTGGCCGCGCTCGTCCGGGCATTGCGGCGCACCTACCCTATCGAGGACGTGGTGGGCCATGCCGACATCGCGCCGGGACGGAAAACCGATCCCGGGCCGCTTTTTGACTGGAGACGACTGCTCTTGATGATTGATCGTGGCGTCGATGCGACAGCGTTGCCGCCACGTGCCGATGGCATCAAAAATGTCTTGCATCGTCGCCACCCACCCACTAGAATTAGTCGGAAGTAGCGAGTGGCCTACTATATCTAGTAGGTCAATGGCTCCGGGGCTGACGTTGAAGGGAGTGCTTGATGCAGGCTGTCGTGGATGCGAATTCCCACAGGCTCAGGCCTTCGTCCACGGTTTTTCCCTGCAATCCGCTTCGCAATCCTGACTCCTCTCGTTCCATTTCTTCCCCTGCCTTCCCTGATACCCGGAATTGTCTGCGCCGCGCCAGTCATGCTGCCGCGGCGTTGTTTTTTGTGGCGCCGGCCGGATACGAGCGAATTCCCAAAGCGCAATGATGGACGGAAAAACGTGAGGAATTCATCGCTTTCAATTGCTTGAGAGCGTTGAATAATCCGTGCTAGCCCAGACGGGTTGAAGTTGGTGATGTTTCTTTCCTGTTACTTTGTGAAGGAGGTTCAACATGGCTGAAGAGAAGAAAGCCAAGAAGCCCGCTGCCAAGAAGGCCGCTCCGGCGAAGAAGCCCGCTGCCAAGAAGGCCGCTCCGGCGAAGAAGCCCGCTGCCAAGAAGGCCGCTCCGGCGAAGAAGCCCGCTGCCAAGAAGGCCGCTCCGGCGAAGAAGCCCGCTGCCAAGAAGGCCGCTCCGGCGAAGAAGCCCGCTGCCAAGAAGGCTGCTCCGGCGAAGAAGCCCGCTGCCAAGAAGGCTGCTCCGGCGAAGAAGCCCGCTGCCAAGAAGGCTGCTCCGGCGAAGAAGCCCGCTGCCAAGAAGGCCGCTCCGGCGAAGAAGCCCGTTGCCAAGAAGGCTGCTCCGGCGAAGAAGCCCGCTGCCAAGAAGGCTGCTCCGGCGAAGAAGCCCGTTGCCAAGAAGGCTGCTCCGGCGAAGAAGCCCGTTGCCAAGAAGGCCGCTCCGGCGAAGAAGCCCGTTGCCAAGAAGGCTGCTCCGGCGAAGAAGCCCGCTGCTGCTCCGGCAACGCCTTCCACCGCTGCGACGCCCGGAATCAAATCCTCACTGAATCCGGCGGCGGCTTGGCCGTTTCCTACCGGCTCCCGCCCATCCTGACTGTCGGGCTGATGGTGCGGGCGGCTGCCAGCTGCTCGCCCTGGGTTCCCAAAGGGCGTAGTGATCGCACATCACTACGCCCTTTATTTGTTCAAGCCGCGTTTTCGCCATCGCAAGCTCGAACGGCTCCCGCTTGATGCCCGTTGCCGGGCGGGATGGCACTCTCCCGTTTCAGGTAGAATTTCTGCCCTTCCCTAGGCGGTACGGGGCGTGCACGAAGCAAGAAGCGATATGGATATGAACCAGTTTCTAGGTTTGGGCGAACATTATGAGGACGCGCAAAAAAATCGCGAACGCCTCCAGCTCTACATCAACTTGAAACTGTCCTCCTCCGGCCAGCCGGCTTTCATGAATGGCAACAGCGGCGAGTTTCTTGCGGTTGCCAGCGATTTGCTGAAGAGCTATCGGGAACGCTCTCGACTCCTCTCCGGCTACCTCTGCCCATCTGACCGGCGCATCCAGGATTTTCTCGACGGCTATTTGGCGGATTGCGCCGAAGGTGGCGTGCCGCGCCTACCGGAGAGCACGCTGATTCTCGACCGCCATGGCGTGGCGCGCGAGTTGTCGCTGCCGGCGGGCGGTGACGAATACCGGAACGAATACGTCAGCAGTTACCGCGTGCGCAACGGCGTGTTGCACAATCCGGCCAGCGATCGCCGCACCACCGAAGGGTCGTTCCATGTGGCGGAGGGCGGTCCGCCCATACCGGGAGACAAGAAGGCCGTTCCCCGGCTCGCTTTTGCCCGCCTTTTGCGCGAGGCGCTCAACCCGCCGGAGCATCTGCTCGGATTGCCGTTCACCAAGGGACAACCGAAGGAGGCGAACATGTTCGTCTCGCTCCTGCTGCGACCGGTGGTGTGCCCGGAAATTCCCGGCTTCGAGCCGGAGAAGAGCATGGAGATTCGCCTCTTCGCCCCCGGTAGTCTGGTCAGCAACCTGGATTTCGTCGAGAGCATTTTCGGCAATGGCGGCAACCCGGTGCTGCCTTCCCACGATGCCGGTCTTGATGTGGATCACTGGTCCGGACACAGCGGTTGCGTGATCCTGGCGCCGCATTTGACCCGGTTCCGAAAGAAGGAACTGGGCCTGCCACACCGGGATCAGGCGACGCCGCGCCAGCAGGCGGATGGAATGTGCTGGAGCGAGGAGGACGAGCCATACAACGACGGCGCCCCCTTCAAGATCACCGCCCGCGATGAGCGCGGGGTGATCGTCACGCTTATCGCGGACAATTATTTCGGCTATTGCAAGAAGGAAGTCAAAACCCAGATCAGCTATGCCGCCAATCTCTTCGGCCTGGCCGAGGAGGAGCATGCGGGCGGCGCACTGGCCTTCCCGCGCTACAACCTCGGCGAGGAATTCGACGAAAACAGCCTGTCCCATGTTCCCGGGTACAGCTTCGAGGACACCGTGGCCCGCTTCGGCGATTTGATGCATGTCCAGCCCGAGGGCTATGGCATCGACCGGCGTTATCCGGAAGTCGTCTATCTGCCACAGGATGTGCGCATCGACCTGCCCAGCCAGACGATTTCCTGGATGAAGGACGGCGAAAATCGCACCCTCAAGCTGAGGCCGGACAAAATCTACATTCGACCGAGCGGCTACAAGATCGTCATGCAGAAGCATCCCAGCGCCCCTTCCTGGCGCCTGGTGGGGACGGAGGCTGAGGGCACCTTCTGCCATAAGCCCTGCACGGTTTCCGGCGGCGGCAAGTCCGAGATATCGAAATCGCTCAACGATGCGGTGATCAGCGGCCCGCTGTTCGTGGCCAACCTTGAAAATGATCTGGACATGGTCGAGGAGATTTTCGAGCGCGACACCACTGGCCGCTTCCGTCCCGGCTTCGAGCACGAGGACCGCGACGTCTCGCGCAAGCTGCTCTCCATGGAGCGCAGCCTGGGTTCGGTGATCAAGATGCTGACGCCCGCCCCGTTTTACACCGACGAGTACAACGCCTGGCTGGAGGGCATTCCCGATCGCATCCTGGCGCTGGTCTTCATCATCAAACGCATGTATCACGCCGAATGGGGCGGCGACTGGCGCAAGCAGCTTTCCACCGACTTCGTCAATGGCCGTCCCGGGCATGAACTGAAGCTCGGCGACCGCAAGCTGGTCGGCTCCTACCTGCGCGTGGGCTTCGCCGAAAACGGCGCATGGCGCGTCTTCAAGCTGCGCCAGGATTTCATCGCCGCCGACAAGGCGCAGATGGAGGACGACATCAGCGCCTCAGTGGTGGTGCCGGCAGAAGCCTTGCCCAACCGCTCGCCGAAGAACGCCGCCGATTCGCCATCCGTCAAGCTGGTTCGAAACTGCGAGTACCGCTTCTTCCAGCGCCCCGACGAGGCCATCCATCGCGGTTTCGACAGGCAGACCGAGCACGACATGGCGCAGCGCGACAACTTCTTCGCCAATTATGAACCGCTCGAAGGGGCGTCCCTCGCCGACATCGTCGACGACGTGGTGGGGTTCGACGCGTTCACAGAGCCGATGAGGGCCAACTTGCGCGCCGCGCATGAATGCGGCGAAATCGTGGTTTCGTCGGCGCATCCGCGCCTGATCGACGGCAAACCGAGCAAGAATCCACGCTACCTGCAATTGCGCTCGGACCTCGCCAAGCCGGTGGCGCGCCATGTCGCCGAAGTCGGCGCGCGGTTCAGGCGCCGAGTTCCCCTTCACGAACCGTTGTGCGAACCGGTCAACGCCGTGCTGGTCGGCCGCCGCAACAATCCGCCCGATCACGGCATTCGTCCGCTCGCGGTATACAACCCGATCCACTACCAGGAACTGCCCGAACTCTTCATGGATTTCGTGTGCAGCCTCACCGGAAAATCGCCCTCGACCACCGGCGCGGGCAGCGAAGGCGCGCTCACCAAGGGGCCGTTCAACGCCCTGCGCCCGACTGCCGACCTCAACAACGCCCTGGTGTCCTACATCCTCACCGGCCACGCCGGCTTCTCCACCGCCGCCGGATGGATCGGCCCGAAATTCCGCTTCGACCACGACATCAGCCTGCTCGTGCCGGAATTGTGGTCGCGCCTGAGCGTGCAGGAGCGCGATCCGAACTGGCTGATCGGCAACGGCTACCTGGAAAAGGTCGAGGATTTCCATTACCGGGGTCGCCTGATCCGGGCCAGCCGCCTGGGCTACCGCATCACCGATCGCTTCGTCCATGGCGTCATGGGCAAGATATTCGATGCTCCGCGTGCCGTGTTCGGGCAGAAAATCCTCCGCCCGGAAACCCAGGACATGGCGGTATTCGTCAATGGCGTGGACAACATCACCGAAACGCAGCAGAGGGTAGCGGCGCGCTATCTGGCGGACGGCAGCATCGAGGAGCTTTGCCCGCCCCTCAAGGCGTTGCTGACCATCATGGCGAGCGGCGACTATCAGGGGAAAGATGCGCACGACCCGGAAATCCGCGCCATGTTCACGCGTGAAGCCCTGCTTGCCTCGGACTGGTATCGAGAGCGTCTGGAAACCAAGCAGGAGCGCGATATTGCGCTGTGGAAGCGCCATATCGCCTATCTCGATGCCTACGTCACGCG
The DNA here is from genome assembly GCA_030246985.1 of Candidatus Nitricoxidivorans perseverans. Taxonomy (GTDB): domain Bacteria; phylum Pseudomonadota; class Gammaproteobacteria; order Burkholderiales; family Rhodocyclaceae; genus Nitricoxidivorans; species Nitricoxidivorans perseverans. The sequence goes on from CP107246.1 coordinate 2,300,515, forward strand.
CGCCAGCCATCAGGATGTGGTGGCGCGGCTTGACCTCCATGACCGCCTCGCCCGAGCCCGGGCCAAGCTGGACCGGGTGACAAGCAGGGAATATCTGCGTAGCCTGCAAGGCACCATCGGTGCCGATCCGATGCGGCCGGCGCGATCCGGCTAGCCGCGACTTCACCGACTCAAGGGCTGATATTCACGCGCACGAGCGATGCATCCGCCTGACACAAGAACCGCCCTGATCCTTGCCGGCGGCGGCGCTCGCGCCGCCTATCAGGTGGGCGTCCTGGCGGCCGTGCGCGAACTCCTGTCGGACTCGAAGCGGAACCCATTCCCGATCCTCTGCGGCAGTTCATCCGGCGCCATCAACGCGGCCATCATGGCGGTTCGTGCCGAGGATTTCGGCTCGGGCGTCGATTTTTTGCACGAGATCTGGGCCAATTTCCGCGCCGGAGACGTCTATCGCGCCGATCCGCTGGGCATCGGTCTGTCCGGGATCCGCTGGCTGAGCGCGCTGGCGCTGGGCGGACTCTTCAGACGGAGTCCGCGTTCGTTCCTCGACAACGCGCCGCTGCGGCGGCTGCTGGTCAGGGCGGTCCCGTTCGACCGCATCGGGCAGGCCGTCGCCCACCGCGCCCTCCATGCGCTCAGCATTACCTGTTCCGGCTACAATTCCGGACAGAGCGTCACCTTTTTCGAGGGACGGGCGGACCTGGAACCCTGGAACCTCAGCCAGCGCGTCGGCGCCCATGTCAAGCTGGGTGTCGATCACCTGATGGCCTCCGCCGCGCTCCCCTTTGTTTTCCCCGCCGTCAAGCTGAACCGGGAGTGGTTCGGCGATGGCTCCATGCGGCAGCTCGCCCCCGTCTCCCCGGCCATCCGTCTTGGCGCCGACCGCATCATGGTCATCGGCACCGGCAGCCTGGCCGCCGAAAGCGAGTTGCGGCCGCACGGCGATCGTTATCCGTCGCTGGCGCAGATCGCCGGCCATGCCCTGTCGAGCATCTTTCTCGACAGCCTGACCATGGACCTGGAGCACATGGCCCGCATCAACCACGCGCTCTCCGTGATTCCGGAAGAGGTTCGCCGGCAGAGCGGCCTGCCCCTGCGGCCCGTCGATGTGCTGGTGATTTCCCCCTCGGAACGGCTGGACCACCTGGCGGCCCGCCACGTCAGGGCACTGCCGTGGGCGATGCGTCTGTTGATGCGCGGCGTCGGCGCCATGAGCCGGAACGGCGGCGCGCTGGCCAGCTACCTGCTTTTCGAGAAGCCCTACACCCGGGCATTGATCGACCTGGGCTACCGGGATACCCTGGCCCGCAGGGACGAGGTTGCGGCCTTTCTCGGCGCAAGTCCCCATTTGGCATGAGATGTCCGGTTTATCCCGTTAATTTATATGCCTTTGTGCCGTTGACATCGTTGATCTGGCCGCCTTGCGCGGTGTTACACTACGCGGCAATCAGGCAGGAGCGTTTTGAATGAATAGAGCGATCATCGTGCTGCTCGTTTCGCTGGGAGTCGCGTTTGGCCCGGCCGTGAGCGAGGCGCTGGCGGCGTCCCAAAGAAAAAAGATGGTCATCGCCGTCGGGAAGAAGCCGGTCAAATCCGTGGCGAGGCACAAGGCTTATGTGCACGCCAATGGCGCCTCCGTGGACGACACCCGCGACCTGATGCTGCGATCCTCGTCGGTACTGGTTCAGGACCAAGTCACCGGCGCCGTCCTGTTCGAAAAGAACGCCGACGCCGTGGTCCCCATCGCTTCCCTCACCAAGCTGATGACAGCCATGGTGGCTCTCGATGCCAGGCTTCCCCTCGATGAAATGCTGGACATCGGCAAGGATGACGTGGACACCCTCAAGGGCACCCACTCTCGCTTGCGGGTCGGCGCGATCCTCTCGCGTGAGGAAATGCTGCGCCTGGCGCTGATGTCCTCCGAAAACCGCGCCGCCGCCGCCCTTTCGCGCCACTACCCGGGCGGCCGCGATGCCTTCGTCGCCGCCATGAACCAGAAGGCCCAGGCGCTGGGGCTGACCGACACGCGCTTCTCCGACTCGACGGGGCTGACGGCCGCCAACGTTTCCAGCGCCCGCGACCTCACCCGGCTGGTGGATGCCGCGCACCACTATCCCCTGATCCGGGAATTCTCGACTACCGCCGATTACAAGGTGGCCATCGCCGGCCGGCCGCAGATGTTTCGAAACACCAACAGCCTGGTGAAGAGTGCCGCCTGGGAAATCGGCCTGTCCAAGACCGGCTACATCAGCGAGGCCGGCAAGTGCCTGGTCATGCAGGCCTGGCTCAACAACAAGCCGATGATCATCGTCCTCCTGGATTCCTGGGGCCGCCTGACACGCATCGGCGACGCCAACCGCATCAAGCGCTGGGTGGAAAGCGCGGCCCTGCCGCAGTTGCAGACGGCCGGCTGACCATCCGGGAAGACTCCGCCGCATCCGGGCGATGCGGCGCCGGCCGGGAGCCCCCGAGGCTTCGGCCATCGGAAGATTTCATACCTTCGGGAACCTGACCATCATGAAACAGATCCGCAGCCTCCTGGTCGCCAATCGCAGCGAGATCGCCATACGCATCCTGCGCGCGGCCTCCGAAATGGGCATCCGCACGGTCGCCATCTTTTCCAGCGAGGACCGCTTCGCCTTGCACCGACTGAAAGCAGACGAGTCCTACCGGGTCGGCGCCGGCAAGAAGCCGATCCAGGCCTATCTCGATATCGACGACATCGTCCGCGTCGCGAAGGAAGCCCGCGTGGACGCCATCCATCCGGGGTATGGATTCCTGTCGGAGAACCCGGACTTCGCCGAGGCTTGCGAGCGGGCCGGCATCGCCTTCATCGGACCCGACGCGGAAGTCATGCGTCTTCTGGGCAATAAGGTGTCGGCGCGCGAGCTGGCGCAGAAGGCGGGGGTGCCCGTGATGCCGGCGACCGGCGCGCTGCCGGCCGACCTTGATGAGGTCAAGCGCCAGGCGGCCGCCATCGGCTATCCGCTGATGCTCAAGGCCAGCTGGGGCGGCGGCGGGCGCGGCATGCGGGTCATCGAGACCGAGGCCGACCTCGCCCCCATGATCGAGGTGGCCCGCCGCGAAGCCCTGGCCGCCTTCGGCAACGACGAGGTCTACCTCGAAAAACTGGTGCGCCGCGCCCGCCACATCGAGGTGCAGGTGATGGGCGACACCCACGGCAACCTGGTCCATCTGTTCGAGCGCGACTGCTCGGTGCAGCGCCGTAACCAGAAGGTCGTCGAGCGGGCGCCGGCGCCCTACCTGAGCCATGCGAACCGCGTCGAGCTGTGCGAGTCCGCCCTGCGGCTCGCCCGGGCCGCGAACTACACGCATGCCGGCACGGTCGAGTTCCTGATGGACGCCGACACGGGCAGGTTCTACTTCATCGAAGTCAATCCGCGCATCCAGGTCGAGCATACCGTCACCGAGGCGGTGACGGGCGCGGACATCGTCAAGGCCCAGATACGCATTACGGAGGGCGCGCGCATCGGGGACCCCGATTCCTTCGTGCCGCGCCAGGAAGACGTGCGGCTGGCCGGCCACGCCATCCAGTGCCGCGTCACCACCGAGGATCCGGAAAACAACTTCACTCCCGATTATGGCCGCATCGGCATGTACCGCAGCGCCGCTGGCTTCGGCATCCGGCTCGACGCCGGCACCGCCTACACCGGCGCCGTCATCCTGCCTTACTACGATTCGCTGCTGGTCAAGGTCACCGCCTGGGGTCATACGCCCGACGAGGCCGCCGTCCGCATGGACCGCGCACTGCGCGAGTTCCGCATCCGCGGCCTGTCGTCGAACCTGCTATTTCTCGAGAACGTCATCGAGCATCCATTGTTTCGATCGGGCGAGTGCACCACCCGCTTCATCGACGAGACGCCGGAGCTCTTCAAGCTCAAGAAGCGGCGCGACCGGGCAAGCCGGCTCATGAATTTCCTCGCCGAGGTGACGGTCAACGGCAACCCGGAGATGAAGGGCCGCGCGCGGCCGGCGCTGCCGATGGCCCAGCCCATCAAGCCCCGGTGCGACCTCTCCGCGCCTCTGCCGCCCGGCACGCGCGACCGGCTGTTGCAGCTGGGCGCAGCCGGGTTCGCCGACTGGATGAGGAACGAAAAGCGCGTGCTGCTCACCGACACCACGATGCGCGACGCGCACCAGAGCCTGTTCGCCACGCGCATGCGCACGCATGACATGCTGGAGATAGCGCCCCACTACGCGCGCATGCTGCCTGGCTTGTTTTCGCTCGAGTGCTGGGGCGGCGCGACCTTCGATGTGGCCATGCGGTTCCTCAAGGAAGACCCGTGGCAGCGCCTCGCCCAACTACGCGAGGCCGTGCCCAACATCATGCTACAGATGCTGCTGCGGGCCTCGAACGCCGTGGGCTACACCAATTACGCCGACAACGTCGTGCGCTACTTCGTGCAGCAGGCGGCGAAGGAGGGCATCGACGTCTTCCGCGTCTTCGACTCGCTGAACTGGGTCGACAACATGCGCGTGGCGATGGACGCCGTGATCGAATCCGGCGCCCTTTGCGAGGCGGCCATCTGCTACACGGGCGATATTTTCGACAAGGCCCGCCCCAAGTACAACCTCAAGTACTACGTGAATCTCGCCAAGCAGCTGGAGAAGGCCGGCACCCACATCCTGGGCATCAAGGACATGGCCGGCGTCTGCCGGCCGCGCGCCGCCGCCGAGCTGGTGCGGGTGCTCAAGCAGGAAATCGGCGTGCCGATCCATTTCCATACCCACGATACCAGCGGCATCAGCGCTGCCTCGGTGCTGGCCGCCGTGGAGGCGGGCGCCGACGCGGTGGACGGCGCGCTCGACGCCATGAGTGGGCTCACCTCCCAGCCGAACCTTGGCTCGATCGCCGCGGCGCTGGCCGGCTCCGGGCGCGATCCGGGCATGGACCCCGACGCCATGCAGGCGCTGTCCCACTACTGGGAAGGCGTGCGCCGCACCTACGCGCCCTTCGAGGCCGACATCCGCTCCGGCACGGCCGACGTCTATCGCCATGAGATGCCCGGCGGCCAATACACCAACCTGCGCGAGCAGGCCCGCGCCATCGGCATCGAGCACCGCTGGGCGGACATCTCCAGGGCCTACGCCGACGTGAACCTGCTGTTCGGCGACATCGTCAAGGTCACTCCCACTTCCAAGGTGGTGGGCGACATGGCGCTGTTCATGGTGGCCAACAACCTGACGCCGGAAGACGTGACGGATCCCGTCCGCGAGATCGCCTTCCCGGATTCCGTGATCTCGCTGATGAGGGGCGAGCTGGGCTTTCCGCCCGACGGCTTTCCGTCCGCGCTCCAGAAGAAGGTGCTCAAGGGCGCGCCGCCGCTTTCCGGCCGCGCCGGCGACTCGATGCCGCCGGTCGACCTGGAAGCCCGGCGCGCGGAAGGCGAGACCGCCGTGGGCCGCAAGCTCACCGACACCGATCTCGCCTCCTACCTCATGTATCCGAAGGTGTTCAAGGATTACGCCGCCCATCACGCCCGCTACGGCGACGTCTCCGTGCTGCCCACGCCCGCCTTCTTCTACGGCCTGCAGGATCACGAGGAGATCGCCGTCGAACTGGAACGCGGCAAGAGCCCGATCATCTCCCTCCAGGGCACCGCGGGCCCCGACGAGGAAGGCCACGTCAAGGTGTTCCTCGAACTCAACGGACAGTCGCGCCTGATCCGCGTGCCCAAGGCCGGCCTGGCAACCGTCAAGACGCGGCTCAAGGCCGAGGACGGCAACCCAATGCATCTGGGCGCGCCCATGCCGGGCGCCGTCGTCACCGTCGCCGTCCATACCGGGCAGAAGGTGGAAAAGGGCGCGCCGCTGGTTTCCATCGAGGCCATGAAGATGGAAAGCATGCTGACCGCCGAGCGGGAGGCCGTCGTCAAGGCCGTGCATGTCCGGCCCGGTGAGTCCGTCGAGGCCAAGGACCTGCTCCTGGAGTTCGCCTGAGCGGGCGAGCGCATGACTTCCGCAATCGACAGATTCATGGCCTGGCTGCCGGATAACCTGGACAAGCCGGCCCGCATCCTGCTCATCCTGCTGCTGGCCGCCATCGCCCTGCGCGCCATCCACCGCATCCTGCCGCGCCTGCGCGAAACCATCGCCGCGCGCCAGGAAAACGCCGAGGACGGCCGGCGCATCCACACCCTTTCGCGGGTGATCCGCTACGTCCTGACGGTCGTGGTGACGGTGGTCACGGGGCTGCTGATCCTCGGCGAATTCGGCGTCTCGGTGGCGCCGATCCTTGGCGCGGCGGGCGTGGTCGGCATCGCCGTCGGCTTCGGCGCCCAGAGTCTCGTCAAGGACTACTTCACCGGCTTCTTCCTGCTCCTCGAAAACCAGATCCGCATCGGCGACGTCATCGAGGCCGGCGGCAAGTCCGGCGCCGTCGAGGAGCTGACGCTGCGCTACCTGCGACTGCGCGACTACTCGGGCAACGTGCACTTCGTGCCCAACGGCAACATCTCGGTGGTCACCAACAAGAGCCTGGGTTATGCCCATGCGGTGATCGACGCCGGCGTCGGCTACGGCGAGAACGTCGACCGCGTGATGTCCGTCATGCGCGCCGTGGGCGAGGATCTGCGCCGCGATCCGGAATTCTCGGCGCGGATTCTCGACGGCATCGAGATCGCCGGCGTCGACCAGTGGGCCGACTCCGCCATCGTGATCCGTTGCCGCTTCCGCGTGACGCCGCTGGAGCAGTGGAACGTGCGGCGGGAATTCCTGCGCCGGCTCAAGGACGCCTTCGACCGGGAAGGCATCGAGATTCCCTTCCCGCACATCAAACTGGTCCGGTGAGCCGGCGGCCCCGCCGCCACCGCTTTTCCGCCCCGATGACGCCCATGCAGGTGGCGCCGAAGGCGACGATGGCGAGCCAGTCGTTGACTCCGATGGGCGCCGTGGCGAAGAGGCGGTTCATCGCGGGCAGGTAGGTGAAGGCCGCCTGAAGCGCCAGCATGCCGCCGGCGCCGGCCCATACCCAGGGGTTCGAGAACCAGCCCAGCGTCCAGAAGGGGCGGGTGAGCGAGCGGCAGTTGAAGAGGTAAAAGGTCTCCACCGTCACGAATACATTGACGGCGACGGTGCGCGCCTCCGGGAGGCTTCGGCCCTGCGAGAGGGCCAGCTCGAACAGGCCGAAGGCGCCGACCAGCATCAGGACGCCCACAATGAAAATCCGGAAGATTAGCGCGCCGTCGAGCACCGGCGCGGCGGGAGGGCGCGGCGGGCGGCGCATGATGCCGGGCTCGGCCGGCTCGAAGGCCAGCGGCAGGCCGAGCAGCACGGCGGTGGTCATGTTGATCCATAGGATATGCAATGGCGTGATGGGCAGCGTCGCGCCGGCGAGGATGGCGGCCAGGATCACCAGGCCCTCGCCGAAGTTGGTGGGCAGCGTCCAGGTGATGAACTTGACGAGGTTGTCCCAGACGCCCCGCCCCTCCTCGATCGCGGCCTCGATGGCGGCGAAGTTGTCGTCGGTGAGCACCATGGCGGCGGCCTCCCTGGCCACGTCGGTGCCGGCCAGGCCCATGGCGATGCCGATGTCGGCGGCCTTCAGCGCCGGCGCGTCGTTCACGCCGTCGCCGGTCATCGCGACGATTTCACCCGGCGAGCCGTCCGCGCCGCCGGCCTGTAGCGCCTGGACCAGCCGCAGCTTCTGCTCGGGCTCGACGCGGGCGAAGACGTCCGTTTCTCGCACCGCCGTCCGCAATGCCGCCTCGTCGAGCGTGGCCAGTTCGCGGCCGGTCATCGCGCGCGCATTCTCGCCGACTATGTTCAGGTGGCGGGCGATGGCGAGCGCCGTGCCGGCGTGGTCGCCGGTGATCATCTTCACGCGGATGCCGGCGGCGTGGCAGGCCTTGACGGCGGCGATCGCGCGCGGCCGCGGCGGGTCGATCATGCCGACGAGGCCGAGGAAGGTCAGCCCGTCCGCGATGTCATCGCCGGCGAGCGTTTCGCCGGCGTGGGCCTTCCTGGCCAGCGCGAGCACGCGCAGGCCGTTCCGGGCCATCGCCGCGGCGTGCGACATGGCTTCCGGCGGCGCGTCCACGCAGGCGGGCAGGATCCTCTCGGCCGCGCCCTTGACGTAGAGGATGCGTTCGCCCTCGACATCGTGCAGCGTGGCCATGGCCTGCCGGGAGGCATCGAAGGGCAGTTCATCGAGGCGGGGGAAGGCGGCGTGCAACGTGTGCTCGTCCAGCCCGCCGTTTCTCGCGGCGACGAGCAGCGCGGCTTCGGTCGGATCGCCGACGATCCCTTCGTGCGAGAGGGCGGCGTCGTTGCACAGCGCGCCGGCGATGAGCGCCTCGCGCGCGGGGGCGCTCCCCGACCAGATTTCTTGCACCGTCATCCGGTTTTCGGTCAGCGTGCCGGTCTTGTCCGAGCAGATGACCGTCGTGCTGCCCAGGGTCTCGACCGCCGGCAAATGCCGGATGATGGCGCGGCGCTTCGCCATGCGCGCCACGCCGATGGCCAGCGTGATGGTCATGGCGGCGGGCAGTCCCTCGGGGATCGCGCCCACGGCCAGCGCGACGGCGGCCATGAACATGTCGAAGGCGGATTCGCCCCGCCAGATGCCGACCGCGAAGGTCAGCGCCGACAGGCCGAGGATTGCCCACAGCAGGCGCCGCGCGAATGCCGCCATCCTGCGGGTGAGCGGCGTGGCAAGCTCCGGCGCCTGCGCGATCAGGCGGGCGATGCGGCCGGTTTCGGTGGCGTCCGCCGTGGCCACCACGAGGCCGTGGCCGTGGCCGGCGACCACATGGGTGCCGGCGTAGGCCATGTTGCGCCGGTCGGCGAGCAGGGTGTCGGCCGGCAGGGGCGCGGCGTGCTTGTCGACGGGCACCGATTCGCCGGTGAGGGCGGCCTCCATGGTGCGCAGTTCCCGTCCGTGGAGCAGCCGCAAGTCGGCCGGCACCTTGTCGCCGGCGGCCAGCACGACGACGTCGCCCGGCACCAGATGGACGGCGTCGAGCCGGCGCCGCCGGCCCGCGCGCAGCACGGTGGATTCCGAGGCCACGGCCCGCGCGAGCGCCGCGAGCGCCGCCTCCGCCTTGCCCTCCTGGAGGAATCCGATGATCGCGTTGACGACCACCACGCCGAGGATGACGCCCGCATCCACCCATTCGCCCAGCGCGGCGGTGACGCCGCCGGCGACGACCAGCACCAGCACCAGCGGCTGGATCAGCTGGGAAAGGAGGCGGGCGAACGCCCCGCGCCCCGGATGCGCCGTCGGCCGGTTGGGGCCGTGGCGGGCCAGCCGTGCCGCGGCTTCCTCCTCCGAGAGGCCGATCGCCGGGTCGACCTCGTGATGGGTCGCGGCGTCGAGACCGGAAAGCGCGTGCCAGTCGGGCTGCGCGGGGAGCATCGTCCTAGAACGCCTGGTCCCACCGCAGGGAGAGCCGGATCGCGCAGTTGATCAGGCCGACCATGCTGTAGGTCTGGACGAAGTTGCCCCACTGCTCTCCGGTGGCGGGGTCGACGTGCTCGGCCAGCAGTCCGTGGCGGTTCCGCCGGGCCAGCAGCTTCTCGAACAGGGCGCGGGCCTCGTCGGTCCGGTGCAGCGCCACCAGGGCGTAGATGTACCAGAAGGTGCAGACCAGGAAGGCGTTCTCCGGCGCGCCGAAGTCGTCCGGTTCGACGTAGCGGAAGATGTAGTCGCCGCGCTTGAGTTCGCGCTCGATGGCGGCCACCGTGTCCGCGAAGCGCGGATCGTCCGCCGCGAGGAACCCGATCTCGTTCAGGAGCAGAAGGCTGGCGTCCAGCCCGCCGCCGCCGTCGAGGGTGGCGACGAAGGACCGGCGCTTTTTGTCCCACGCGCGCTCCGAGATCGCCTTGTGGATGCGGTCGGCGTGCTTGCGCCAGTAGCGCGTCCGCAGCGCGAGGCCGAGGTGGTCGGCGATGCGGGCCAGCCGGTCGCAGGCGGCCCAGCACATCACGGCGGAAAAAGTGTGCGGGCGCATCGTGCCGCGCAGTTCCCAGAGCCCCGCGTCGGGCTGGTCGAAGTTGCGCGCCGCCTGTTCGCCCAGCCGTTCGAGGCGGTGGAACAGGGCTTCGTCGCCCTGACGGGTCAGGCGCCTGTCGAAGAATACGTGGGTGGCCGCCAGGATGGCGGAGCCGTAGACGTCGTGCTGGACCTGTTGCCAGGCCTGGTTGCCGATCCGCACGGGCCCCATGCCCCGGTAGCCGGGCAGCGCGGGCTCTTCGCGCTCCTCGATCATGCCCCGGCCGTCGATGCGATAGACCGGCTGCAAGCGGCCGCCCGGCGCGCCGGCGGCGATGTTGACGATGTAGCCGAGATAGCGCTCCATGGTGTGCGTGGTGCCCAGCCGGTTCAGCGTGTTCACCACGAAATAGCCGTCGCGCAGCCAGCAGTAGCGGTAGTCCCAGTTGCGGCCGCTGTTCGCCGCCTCGGGGATCGATGTCGTCATCGCGGCGACGATGGCGCCAGTGTCGTCATGGGCGTTCAGCTTGAGGGTGATGGCGGCGCGGATCACCGCCGCCTGCCATTCGAAGGGGATGGACAGGTAGCGTACCCACTCGCGCCAGTAGGCCGCCGTCTCGTCGAGGAACCGGCGGCCGACCTCCGCGACGGATTCAGTGACGGGTTCGTCCGGCCCCAGCAGCAGGGTGACGGATTCCTCCAGGAAGAAGGGCGTCTCCTCGACCAGCGCGGTGATCGAGGCATCCGTGGAAAGCCGGATCGCCTGATCCGGTGCCATGTAGCGGATATGGTGGCTGCCGAACGTGACCTGCGGCCGGTTGCGGCCGTGGCCGCAGGCCGGGCGGACGCGCAGGATCAGGCGCGGGCTGCCGGCCAGGCGGCGGATGCGGCGCACCAGCGCGATGGGCATGAACATGCGGCCGAACTGCCGGAAGCGGGGCGCGAAATCCTGGATCTCCACGACGCCGCCCTGGCTGTCGTAAAGCGTGGTGACGAGGACGGCCGTATTGGACATGTATTCCTGGTGGGCATGGGTGAAGTCCAGGAGGTCGACGGCGGCATAGCCGAAATCGGACTCGTCCTTCCGCTCGCGCAGCAGGGAGCAGAAGACCGCGTCGCCGTCGAAGCGCGGCAGGCAGGCCCAGACGATCTCGCCCCTGCCGTCGATCAGGGCGCCGATGTTGCAGTTGCCGATCAGGGCCAGGTCCAGTGTGCTCACTTCAAGTTTTCTCCTCGTCGCGGGCGACCAGCGCAGCCAACCAGCCCCGTACTTCCTCGACCTCCGGCAGGCACCAGCGGGCCGCCGTCTCGCCGTTGCCGACTTTCACTGTCAGCCCCCCCATTTCATTGACCACCCGGAAGCCGAATTCATCCGTCACATCGTCGCCGACGAAGACCGGACGGCGGCCCCGGAAGGGTTCCTCCGCCATGAACTCGCGGACGGCGACCCCCTTGTCGCGCCCGGCCGGCTTGACTTCCATGACCATCTTGCCCGGCTGCATGACCAACCCCGATTCGGAGTCGGGCAGGTGCCGCGTCAGGGTTTCCCGGACCAGCCCGGCCAGTTGCGGCGCGCGGCGGAAGTGTAGCGCCAGGCTCATTCCCTTGTCTTCCAGTTCCAGCCCCGGATGGGACGCCATCAGGGCGCGCGCGGCATGGGCCATGCGCTCCAGCGGCCGGTGGTCGAATTTGTGGCGATGAAAGCCGCCCCGCGCGTCGCGCCTTTCCAGCCCATGCTGCCCGGCCGCGGGCAGCGTCAGCGGCGCGAAAAGACGCGCCACGTCGCCGAGCGGCCGGCCGCTGATAAGCGCGACGGCCCCGTCCAGCGACGGAACCAGCCCCGCCAGCAGGCGGTTGAGCCGCGCGTCCGGATGCACGTCGCCGGGCGTCTCGACGATGGGCATCAGCGTGCCGTCGATGTCGAGGAACAGCGCCCAGCGCTCGCCGGCGGCGGGCAGCGGCGGGCGCCTGTCGAGACAAGCGAGTCCGGGAGCGATCATGCCGTTCCCGTCCCGCCGGCCGGAATGTGGCCGCGCTTGCGCATGCTGGCCGCGTCGAGCAGCATGCGGCCGGCCCACCGGTAGACGTTGAATTCCCTGACCAGCCCCCGCATGATGCGCATGCGCTCGCGTTGTTCGGCTTTCGGCATGGTCAGGGCCACATGCAGGGCCAGCGCGCACTGGTCGATGTCGTAGGGATTCACCTCCAGTGCCTCGGGCAGTTCGCGCGCCGCGCCGGTGAAGCGCGAGAGGATCAGAACCCCCTGCTCGTCATCCCGCGCCGAGACGAACTCCTTGGCCACCAGATTCATGCCGTCGTGCAGGCTGCTAACCACGCAGACGTCCGCCGCCCGGTAGTACTCATAGACGTCGCGCGGCTCGTGGTGCTCGATCTTGAGGAGGATGGGCCGATAGTCCCCGCGCGCGAAGCGGCGATCGATGCGGTCGGCTTCCGCGCGCACCTGAGCCTCAAACGCCTGGTACTGGCCGATGCTGGAACGCGTCGGCGCGGCGATCTGGGCGAAGGAGAAGCGGCCGATCCATTCCGGGTGCATTTCCAGCAGCCGTTCGACCGCCAGGAAGCGTTCCAGGATGCCCTTGGTGTAGTCCAGCCGGTCGACGCCGACGCCCAGGAGATGATCGTCGGCCAACCCATGGCGGCGATGCACGGCGGCGCGGCATTCCGCCGCCACCGGCAGTGTTCGGACGACTTCCGGCGGCCATTCGATGGAGATGGGATAGCGCTTGACGGCGGTGGTTTTGCCGCCGTAGGTAACGGTGAACAGCTCGCGGTCGACACGCGATTCCAGGGTGCGATCCACGGAATCCATGAAGTTGTTGCAGTGGAACTGGGTATGGAAGCCGAGGATGCTGCTGCCCAGCAGCCCGTCGAGGATTTCCGCCTGCCACGGGCAGATGGCGAAGGCTTCCGGGTTCGGCCAGGGAATGTGCCAGAAGGTGATGACGGTGGCGTTGGGCAGGCGCTCGCGGATCAGGCGCGGCAGCAGGGCCAGGTGGTAGTCCTGCACGAGCACGATGGGATTGTCGACCTTCGCTTCTTCGACGACGGCCTGGGCGAATTTCAGATTGACCTCGGTATAGTGCTTCCAGTCGGACGAGCGGAAAATCGGACGGACGTGGGCGATATGGCAAAGCGGCCACAGGCCCTCGTTGGCGAAGCCATAGTAGTAGCCGGCCTCCTCCTCGGCCGTCAGCCAGACGCGGCGGATGTTGTAGGCCGGCATTGAAGGCGGCACGGCGACACGGTCGTGCCGGCCGACCGTCTCACGGTCGGCCGAACCGCCGCCATGGGCGATCCAGGTGCCGGAGCAGGCGCGCATGATGGGTTCGAGCGCTGTCACCAGGCCGCTGGCGGGCCGTCGCACCTCGACGACGTCGCCCTTGCGGTCGTGGATATAGGGTTCCCGGTTCGAGACCACCAGGATGTTCTCGCCGCTCAGGTCGTCGCGCAGGATGGCGCGCAGGGCGTCGGGCGTCCAGGTCACCTGGCTTTCGTCGCGCGCCCGGAAGTCCGTTTCCAGATCGCGGACCAGGCTGCGCAGGTCGCGTTCGAAGGGGCGCAATTCCGGCATGGTGACCCGCTCCGACGGCCGCAACAGTCCCTCGCCGCGCAGCAGCGCGCGCATGCCCTGCACCCAGCCGCGCCAGGAAAGCTGCGCGATGACCACCGTCAGGAGCGAGACGACGGAGCCCAGCAGGATGAAGAAGTAGAAAACGTATTTCTTCGTTTCCTCGCTGCGGCGCTGGATGAAGCTCATATCGTGCACGAGCACCAGACGACCAAGAACCGCGCCCTCCGACTCGATCGGTTCAACCGTCACATGCAGCGGCCCCTGCTCGCTGGGCAACAGGTGATCCGGCCCCTTTTCGTAGCGCGCCAGGTCGGCACAGGCGACATTCCTGGGGAAAGTCCTGCTGGCGACGGGCTGGGCCTGCTCCACGGCGCAGTATCCCAGCGCATAAAGGCGCTCGTCCTGGGTGATCTTGTTGAACAGGGCGGCCATCTTGACCCTGGAACCCATATTGGCCGATTCCATGACGGAATCCTGGATGGCGTTGGCGACGAGGCTGGCGCGGATGTCGATGTCGCGCACAAACCAGCGCAGCGTCAGTTGGTCCACCAGCGGCACCACGGTATAGGCAATGGCGGCCAGCACGAAAGCCAAGGGCAGAATGAAGCGGAGCGACAGTCTCATGATGTTGACCCCCCTCGTCGGCGGGCGCATGCCGATTTCGAATTGTGACAGTTGCAGCGGAGCGCCTGAAAAAAAGCGGGGGCTCGCGCCCCCGCAACTCCTGTCCGGAGCCAGCCAGGCCCCCTATTGCCGCAACAACACTTTTCGCAAACGCCTCCGCCATCGGTCAGAATTGCATTGGCGACAATATAAATTATCGGGATATACAATGCAAGAGCGTTTCGAAAGGTCCCAATGAACCCAGAACATCCGGCCGACCCGCACACCCAGATGGCCCTGCAAGTGGTCAGGCAGCTCCGCCTGCTTTACGGCTCGGTCAAACACTATTTCCGGGAAGTGGAAGAAGCCTGCGGACTTTCCGGGTCGCACCTCTGGGTGTTGCAGGAGATCGGCCGCACCCCCGGCATCGGCGTATCCGATTTGGCCGAGCGCATGTCGATCCATCAATCCACATGCAGCCTCCTCGTCGAGAAGCTGGAGGCCAGGCGGCTCGTGGAGAAGCGGCGCCTCAAGGACGACCAGAGGAGGGTCGGACTCCACCTCTCGGCCGAAGGGCGAAGAGTGCTCGAAGGCGCGCCCGGACCCGACGAGGGGTTGTTGCCCGAGGCCCTGGTCGCGTTGCCGGATTCGGCGTTACGGGCCCTTCACGGCAGCCTGTCCGAGCTGGTCAGGAATTTGCGGGCGCGGGACGATCGGCTTGCCGATAAACCCCTCTCGGACTAGGTCCCATCCTTAACCACGCGACGTCGGTCGTCCCGACGCCTGCGGTGTTCCGTCGCCGCCCTGATAGAACTTCCGCAGCGAGGCATAGCGCTCGGCGCGCACCGCGCGCACCTGCGCGACGGCGCGCTCGACCGGGACGCCGAGCTGGGCCAGGGTTTCGGCGGCGATCATCAGGCTGCCTTCGAGGACTTCCGGGATCACCTCGGTGGCGCCGGCTTGCCGGAGCCGGGCCAGCGCGGTGTCGTCCGGCGCCCGGACCACCACGGGGATGTCGTGCCAGGACTGGCGCACCATCCGCACCACCCGCTCGGCCGAATGCACGTCCGGATAGGCCACCACCACGGCGCGGGCGCGGGCCAGGCCAGCCGCCTTCAGCACCTCGCTGCGGTCGGCGTTGCCGAAGACCACCTTGCCGCCTTCCGGGGTGGCCCGCCTGACCTGGCTGGGATCCACGTCGAGGGCGATGAACGGGATGTTCTCGGCGTGCAGGAACTCGCCGACCAGCCGGCCCGTGCGGCCGTAACCGCAGAGGATGACGTGCCCCTCCATGCCGAAGCTGCCGACGGCGATGTCGTGGATCGCCTTTGCCTTGTGCGCCCAGTCGCCGCGCGCCATCTGGCCGGAGAGCCGGGCGGCGCCGTCGATCAGGAAGGGCGCCATGAACATGGAAATGAGCATCGCCGACAGCGTGACCTGGAAGACATTCTCCGCGATCAGCCCCTGCGTGAAGGCCAGGCCGATCAGCACCAGGCCGAACTCGCCGGCTTGGGCGAGTTGAGCGGCGGTGCGCAGGGCCACGTCCAGGGAATTGCGCGCCGCCAGCGTGATGAGCAGCACGACGGTGCCCTTGCCCGCCATCACCAGCAGCACCGCCAGCACCAGGCGGTCGAAGTTCTCCAGCACGAAGCCGAGGTCGAGCCGCATGCCGACGGTGACGAAGAAGAGGCCCAGCAGCACGTCGCGAAAAGGCCGGATGTCGGCTTCCACCTGATGGCGGTAGACGGTTTCCGAGACCAGCATGCCGCCGACGAAGGCGCCCAGCGCCAGCGAGAGGCCGGCGCGGCCGGTGGCGTAGGCGAGGCCCACCACGATCCATAGCGTGGCCAACACGAAAAGCTCCTCGGATCGTTGGCGGGCCACGGCGTCATAAATCCGGCGCATGACGCGGCTTCCTACCCAGAACATCACCGCCAGCACCACCGCGGCCTCCAGCACGGCGGTGGCGAGGGGAAGAATCAGATTTCCTTCCAGTCGGGCCAGCGCCGGCAGCAGGATCAGGCAGGGCACCACGGCGATGTCCTGGAACAGCAGCACGCTCATGGTCTGCCGGCCTGAGCGCGAGTGCAGATCGAACCGCTCGGACAGCATCTTGGCGACGATGGCGGTCGACGACATGGCCACGGCCAGGCCCACGGCCACCCCCGCCCGCCAGCCCTGGCCGTAGCCGAACCAAGTGACCAGCAGGGCGCCGGCGGCAGTGATGGCCATCTGGGCGCCGCCGAAGCCGAATACCAGCGAGCGCATGGCCTTGAGCCGCGTCAGGCTGAACTCCAGGCCGATGGAGAACATCAGGAAGACGACGCCGAATTCGGCAAAGGTGTCCACCTCGCGGGATTCGGCCAATACGCGGGCGCCGTGAGGCCCCAAAACGATGCCGACGACCAGATAGGCCAGCATGGCCGGCACGCGGGACCGACGGGCTATGGAAACCGCTCCCACGGCGACGGTGAGCAGCAGCAGGAGGGCGAACAGGTTCTGGTACATGGGGCTATGGTAACCTGCCCGGCGGCGGGAATTGATCCCGCCGCCGGTTCGGGTTTCCGCCGACCGTCACACCGCTCGACATTGTCGCTTCAGGAGTCTTGATCCATGTTGCCCACATTCAAGTTTGTTGCCCCGATCCTCTTGATACTCGGCCTGACCGCCGCGAGCGCCCGGGCGTCCTCCGCCAACGAGGCGATGTCCGCCGTGACGGAACTGGGCCGCATCAACGGCCTGGCCCTGGCCTGCCGCCAGCCCGATGTGGCGGCGCGGACGAAGGCGCTGATGCTGGCCCACGTGCCCAAGCTGCGCCACTGGGGCGAAGCCTACGAGCAAGCCACCAGCGCCGCCTTCATCACGCCGCCGGGAGGGTGCCCGGAGGGTGCCGCCCTGCGCGTGCAGGCGGAATTGCTGGCGGCGCGTCTCGCGGCCCTGCTGCCGGCCAGCGTCCCGCCGGCGGAAATTCCCGGCCCCGACGTCGGTATCCAGCCGCGCTACCTGCTCCAAGGGCCCGGCGGCCGTTCCGTCATGGACAGCGATTTCCGCGGCCGTTTCCAACTCATCAGCTTCGGTTACACCTACTGCCCGGACATCTGCCCGACCACGCTCGTGGAAATGGCGCATGTCCTCCGCCTGCTGGGCGGGAACGCGCAGCACGTCCAGTCGATCTTCATCTCGGTCGACCCCGATCGCGATACGCCGGAGACGCTCCGTATCTACACGGAATTCTTCGATCCGCGCATCCTCGGCCTGACCGGCTCGCCCGAAATGGTGCGCAAGGTGGCCGACCTGTTCAAGGTGCGCTACGAGAAGGTCAAGGAACCCGGCGCCAGCCACTACGCGGTGGACCACTCGGCGGGCATGGTCCTCATCGGGCCGGAAGGCGCCTTCGTGACGAAGTTTGCCTACGGCACGAGCGCGGAAGAAATCGCCGGGAAGATCGGGAAAATCCTGGAAACGCTGCCGCCCGCTATCTTACGAAAGTGACGGGAATCCGTGAAAGCCGCAGGACGTCATGGGCCACGGAGCCCGTGACGGCTTCCATCAAGAAGGTTTCACCCTTGCTGCCCATGACGATCTTGTCGCAGCCGGCCTTGTCGGCGCAGGCGACGATGGACCCGGCCACCGGGCCGAGCAGCACCTCCGCCGAATAGGGAACGCCGGCCGCGTCGAGCAGCGCGCGCGCCGCCGCAAGCGCATCGCCGCCGCGCGCCTCCTGCATGGCCTCGATCTCGGCCGCGGGCAAGTGGCTCTTCAACTCGGGGGCATCCACCGGCGGCTGGACATTGACCAGCAGGATTTCCGTCGGCTCGCAGCTTCGGGCCAGCCGGATGGCGTATTCGACGGCGCGCAGCGAAGCGGGGGAGCCATCGACGGGGAGCAGGGCTTTCAGCATGGGGACTCCGGTTTGTCAGCGGTTGCCGGGGGCTGTGATGGTAAGCTAACGAATTCCAGACCCAGACAAATTCCATGTTGCCAGAACTTTTCGGCATCCCGGTCGATTTTATTCTTTTCGCCCTCACGCTGCTCGGCGTCGCGCTGTTCCACCATTACGTGCTCCAGGTGGCGCTGACCGGCCTGGCAACCGTCACCCTTTACAAAATCCTGTTCACGGGCTTCAAGACCGGCCCCGGCTTCGCGGGCTTCGCCGCGCACATGGGCCACGAGTGGGTGCTGCTGGTCAACCTGCTCTGCCTGCTGGTGGGCTTTGCGCTGCTGGCGCGGCACTTCGAGGATTCCGGCGTGCCGGAGGTGCTGCCGAAACTCCTGCCGACGGGCTGGATGGGCCCCTTCGTGCTGCTGGTCATCATCTTCGTGCTCTCCGGTTTCCTGGACAACATCGCGGCGGCGCTGATCGGCGGCACGGTGGCCGCCAGCGTGTTCAAGCGGAAGGTGCATATCGGCTACCTCGCCGCCATCGTCGCGGCGTCGAACGCCGGCGGCGCCGGCTCGGTGGTGGGCGACACGACCACCACGATGATGTGGATCGACGGCGTCAGTCCGACCGACGTGTTCCACGCCTACCTGCCCGCCGCCGTGGCGACCGTGGTGTTCGGCATTCCGGCCGCGCTCCGGCAGCATCGGCACATGCCGATTTCCCGCGATTTCCACGCCCAGCACCACATCGACTGGACGCGGGTCGGCGTCGTCGGCTTCATCCTCGTCGCCGCCATCGCCGCCAACGTCACGGTGAACCTGAAGTTCCCGGCGCTGGCCGACCGCTTCCCCTTCCTCGGCGCGACCGTCTGGGCGGCGCTGTTGCTGGCCGTGCCGCTCCGGAAGCCCGAATGGGGTCTGCTGCCCGACGCGTTCAAGGGCTCGGTCTTCCTGCTCGCGCTGGTCACCTGCGCCTCGATGATGCCGGTCGAGAAGCTGCCGCCGGCCTCGTGGCCGACGGCGCTGTCGCTGGGTTTCATCTCCGCCGTGTTCGACAACATCCCGCTCACCGCGCTGGCGCTCAAGCAGGGCGGCTACGACTGGGGTGTTCTCGCCTACGCCGTCGGCTTCGGCGGCTCCATGCTATGGTTCGGCTCCTCGGCCGGCGTCGCTATATCGAACCTTTTCCCCGAAGCGAAGTCTGTCGGCCAGTGGCTGCGCCACGGCTGGATGATTCCCGTCGGCTATGTGGCCGGCTTCTTCATCCTGCTGGCCGTCCTCGGCTGGGAGCCGCACGAGCCCCACAAGGAAGCGCCGGCCCCGGCCCTTGCCCAGCACAACCCATCCATTGATCGGAGCACACCATGAAAACAATGCTTGCACTGACCGCGTCCTTTGCGCTATTCGCCGTCACCCCGGCGTTTGCACAGCCCGCCCCCGTCAATCTCGGCGCAGACCCGGCCATTGCCATCGCGGGCCGCGACCTTCAGCCTTCCGATTCGCGCGTCGCCCAGGCGCGCGAATGGTTGAAGAAGGTCGCCGCCGCGACCGGCGAAACCGAGGAGCAGGTGGCCGCGAGCTGCATGAAGCTCGTCAAGTTCATGCTCGACAGCGTGCGCGTGCGCGCGCTGCCCGCCGAGGTGCTCGATGGGCTTGCGCTCCAGGCCGCCCCCGGCAAGCCGCTCTCCGAACTGACCTCCGGCTACTATGCGGCGCGCCGTGCCGCCCCCGGCAAGACCCATGCCGAGGCGATGGCCGTGCTGGCCGCGAAAAAATAGGAACTTGCGAATTCGGCTCGCATCTCCATCTTTCGCGAGCAGAATCGTTACCATGGATTTTTGGGAGCCTCTCCGATGAAACGCGCCTTCCTCCTCATCGCCACCAACCTCGCCGTAATGGTGGTGCTGTCCATCGCTGTTCAGGTGCTCGGCGTGAACCGCTATCTCGCGGCGAACGGGCTGGACCTCGGCATGCTGCTGATTTTCTCCGCCATCCTGGGCTTCGGCGGCGCGTTCATCTCGCTGCTGATGTCCAAGACCATGGCGAAGTGGACCACTGGCGCGCATGTGATCGGAACGCCGACGAACAGCACCGAGTACTGGCTCGTCGACACCGTCGGCCGGCTTGCGCGCGACGCCGGGCTGGCTATGCCGGAGGTGGCCATCTACGAGGGCGCGCCCAACGCATTCGCCACCGGCGCGACGAAGAACGCCTCCCTGGTCGCCGTCTCCACGGGCCTGCTCCAGGGCATGACCCGCGAGGAGGCCGAGGCGGTGCTGGCCCACGAGGTATCCCACGTCGCCAACGGCGACATGGTGACGCTGACCCTGATCCAGGGGGTTGTGAACACCTTCGTCTATTTCCTCTCGCGCGTGGTCGGCTTCCTCGTCGACAGCTTCCTGCGCCGCGGCGGCGACCGGAACTCCGGCCCCGGCGTCGGCTACATGATCACCGTGGTCGTCTGCGACATCGTCTTCGGCATCCTCGCCAGCATGATCGTCGCCTGGTTCTCGCGCCGGCGCGAATTCCGCGCCGATGCCGGTGCCGCCCGCCTGATGCGCACCCCGCAGCCGATGATCAGCGCGCTCGCCCGGCTGGGCGGCCTGCATACCGAGCCGCTGCCATCGAACATGGCCAGCAGCGGCATCGCGGGCAAGGGTGGCGTGATGAGCCTGTTCGCTACCCATCCGAGCATCGAGGAACGCATCGAAGCACTGCGCCGGTGAAAGGCATCATCCTCTTCGGCCACGGCTCGCGCACGGCGGACTATATCCGGCCCTTCGAGCGCATTCGCGACGCCATGGCCGCACAGCGGCCGGAAGCCGTGGTGGAATTGGGCTTCCTCGAACTGACCCGGCCGACGCTCGACGAATCCATCGACAGCCTGGTCGGGCGGGGCGTCACCGGGATCGTCGTCGTGCCGGTGTTCATCGGCGCCGGCCGGCACGTGCTCAAAGACCTGCCGCAACTGGCCGCCAACGCCATGGACCGGCATCCCGACCTGGAAATCATCCTCGCCGCTCCGGTGGGCGAGGCGCCAGAAGTGGTGGCCGCAATGGCCGCCTATGCGCTGGATGCCGACGGCTGATCGGCGGCTGGAATGCGGGCGATGGACGGCCGGATTTAACGCTTGCCGTTTAATGTTTATCGTTATATCCTGTCGCCATGATCCGGTCGTTCAAGTGCAAGGACACCGAAGCTCTGTTTGCCGGAGAGCGTTGCCATCGCCGCTGGCAGTCTTTCCGTGCCGCGGCTGAACGAAAGCTCCAGATGGTGCATCGGGCCGTGCGGCTGGATGACCTGCGCATCCCGCCGCAGAACCGGTTGGAGGCGCTCAGGGGCGACCGGAAAGGGCAGAGGAGCATCCGCATCAACGACCAGTGGCGCGTGTGCTTCGTCTGGGACGAGGGTCAGGTGTTCGATGTGGAGATCGTGGATTACCACTGAGCCCACCCCGAAAAACTCGCTCCGTTCGTTTCTCCCCTCAAGGGGCAGAAGCACTCGGGGCGGCTCTTCGTGTTTCTTGAAAGGAGGCAACATGAGCGAAGTCCGTAACGGCATGCGGCCGATTCATCCGGGCGAGATTCTGCGCGAGGAATTCCTCGTGCCGTTGAACCTGTCGGCCAATGCGCTGGCGATTTCAGTGGGGGTGCCGGCGCCACGCATCAACGACGTTGTTCGCGAGCGGCGTGGGATCACCGCCGACACGGCGCTGCGGCTGGCCCGCTATTTCGGCACCAGTGCCGAGTTCTGGATGGGCTTGCAAGCCGACCATGACCTGCGGCTTGCGGAGCGTACCGCCAACGACGCGCTCGCCAGAATCCGGCGCATGGAGCATGCGACGGTCTGAAGGCCGCTGCCTGCACATGGAAGATGGGACTTGAAATACACTGCAATATCAGCATTTACTGATAGACCATGAAAACACCGATTTCCCCTCCGGCCCGTGCGGCCATCGCGCTCCTTTGGGCGGCCTTGCTGGCGCCCGCCATGGCGCAACCCCCCCAGACCGTCACCCTGGAAGCCCGTGAGATCGACCTGACCTACCCGGCCGAAGCGGTGGTGGAAGCCGTCCGGCAGGCGACTGTCGCCGCGCAGGTGGCGGGCCGCGTCATCGAGGTGCGGGCCGACGCCGGCCAGCGGGTGAAGAAGGGCGAAGTGCTGATGCGCATCGACACCCGCGAGGCGGCCGAGGCTGCGGCGGGCACGCAGGCGCAGCTGATCCAGGCGAAGGCGAACTACGAGCGGACGAAAAACCTCCACGCCCGGAAGTTCGTGAGCGGCGCCGCGCTCGACAAGGCGGAGGCCGACTTCAAGGCGGCCCAGGCGATTGCCGGGGCCAGCGGCGCGACGCTTTCCCACGGCACGGTGACGGCGCCGATGGCGGGCATCGTCGCCCAGCGGCAGACGGAGCTGGGCGAGATGGCGCAGCCGGGCCGACCGCTCGTCACCGTTTACGACCCGAAGGGCCTGCGCGTGATCGCCAGCATTCCGCAGTACAAGCTGGCCGAGGTCCGCAAGTCGGGCAAGGCGAAGCTGGAGTTTCCCGAGGCCGGCCTGTGGATCGACGCCGCGCGGGTCGAGATCCTGCCGACCGCCGACGCGAAGAGCCACACCGTGACGGCGCGGCTCTACCTTCCCGACACGGTCGAGGGCATCTTTCCCGGCATGGCGGCGCGCGCCCATTTCGTCGCGGGAACGGGCCGGAAGCTGACTGTGCCGCCCAAGGCGGTGATCCGCCGCGGCGAGGTGACGGGCGTCTATGTCATCGGCGCCGACAACGCGCCGCGCCTGCGCCAGGTGCGCCTGGGCGAGACGCTCGGCAACGGCGAGCTCGAAGTGCTGGCCGGGCTGGCGGCGGGCGACCGGGTGAGCCTGGAACCGATCCAGGCCGGCATCCAGCTCAAGCAGGTGAAGTAACCGATGGGCATCTCGGGCCGCATCGCGGAGTACTTCCTCCGCAACTCCCTGACGCCGCTGATCGCGCTGATCGCGATGCTGCTGGGCGTGTTCGCCACGCTGGTCACCCCGCGCGAGGAAGAGCCGCAGATCAACGTCACCATGGCCAACGTATTCGTGCCCTTCCCCGGCGCGTCGGCCCGCGACGTCGAGGCGCTGGTGGCGCGGCCGGCGGAACAGGTGCTGTCGCGCATCGCCGGCATCGAGCATGTCTATTCGGTGTCGCGGCCGGGCATGGCGGTCATCACGGTGCAGTACGAGGTCGGCGAGGACCCGATCCAGGCGCTGGTGCGGCTCTACGACACCATCAATTCCCACAAGGACTGGATCTCGCCGAACCTGGGCGTCGGCGAGCCCGTCGTCAAGCCCAAGGGCATCGACGACGTGCCCATCGTCACGCTCACCTTCTGGAGCGCCGACCCCGGCAAGGCCGCATTCGAGATGCAGCAGGTGGCGCGCGCCGCCGAGATCGACCTGAAGCGCATCCCCGGCACGCGCGACGTGACGACGATCGGCGGCCCCGGCCACGTGATCCGCGTTGCCATGGACGCCGACCGCATGAACGCCCATGGCGTCACGGCGCAGGACCTGAAGAGCGCGCTCCAGGTGTCCAACGCATCGCAGCCGGCCGGCTCGCTGGTGTCGGATAACCGGGAAATCCTGGTGCAGACGGGCACCTACATCGAGACCGCCGCCGACGTGAACAGGCTCGTGGTCGGCGTGCATGACAGGAAGCCCGTGTTCATGGCCGACGTGGCGACCGTCATCGACGGCGCCGACCAGCCCTCCCGCTACGTCTGGCATGGCACCAAAGACGGCGAGCTGCCCGCGGTTACGCTCTCGGTGTCGAAGAAGCCGGGCGTCAACGCCGCCGACGTGGCCGAGCGGGTCATCGCCCGCGCCCATGCGCTGAAGGGCACGGTCATTCCCGACGGCGTCGAATTCACCGTCACCCGCAACTACGGCGCGACGGCCACCGAAAAGGCGCAGAAGCTCATCGGCAAGCTCGTGTTCGCCACGGCCTTCGTCGTGCTGCTGGTGTTCTTCGCGCTCGGCAGGCGGGAAGCCGTGATCGTCGGCGTGGCGGTGACGCTGACTTTGGCGGCGACGCTCTTCGCCTCCTGGGCCTGGGGCTTCACGCTCAACCGCGTGTCGCTGTTCGCGCTCATCTTCTCGATCGGCATCCTGGTCGACGACGCCATCGTGGTGGTCGAGAACATCCACCGCTGGCACACGCTGGAACCGGACAAGCCCCTGTGGCAGGTCATCCCCAAGGCGGTGGACGAGGTCGGCGGGCCGACGATACTGGCCACCTTCACCGTCATCGCGGCGCTCCTGCCCATGGCATTCGTGTCCGGCCTCATGGGCCCGTACATGAGCCCCATCCCGATCAACGCCTCGATGGGCATGTTCATCTCGCTCGCCATCGCATTCGTCGTCACGCCCTGGCTGGCGCTGAAGATGATGAAGTCGGCGCACCATGGCCACAATGGCCACGGTAAGGACAGGACGGCGGCGACGCTCGACCGTTTCTTCCGACGCCGCATGACGCCGTTCCTGGAGAAGAAGGGCGCGCGCCGGATGCTCTGGGCCGGCATCGCGCTCGCCATCCTCGCCTCGGTGTCGCTCGGCGTGTTCAAGCTCGTGGTGCTGAAGATGCTGCCTTTCGACAACAAGAGCGAGTTCCAGGTCGTGCTCGACATGCCCGTCGGCACGCCGCTGGAGGAGACCGCGCGGGTGCTGCGCGAGATTTCCGCCGAGATCGCGAAGGTGCCGGAGGTCGCGGACTACCAAGCCTACGCCGGCACGGCCGCGCCGATCAACTTCAACGGCCTGGTGCGCCAGTACTACCTGCGCGCCAACCCGGAGATGGGCGACATCCAGGTCAATCTGGTCGACAAGCACCATCGCGACCGCCAGAGCCACGAGATCGCGGCCGGCGTGCGCGACCGGGTGATGGCGATCGCGAAGGCGGCCGGCGGCAACGCCAAGGTGGTGGAAGTGCCGCCCGGCCCGCCGGTGCTCTCGCCCATCGTCGCCGAGGTCTACGGCCCCGATTATCCGGGGCAGGTCGAAACGGCGAGGAAGGTGCGCGCCGCCTTCGAGGGCACGGCCGACATCCTCGGCGTGGACGACTCGGTCGACGAGGACGCCGGCAAGGTGGTCCTGCGCGTCAACCAGGCCAAGGCGGCGCTGCTCGGCGTGGCCCAGGCCGACATCGTCGCCACCGTGCGCATGGGGCTGGCCGGCGAGGACGTGACGCCGGTGCACGACGGCGACGCCAAGTACGAGATCCCCGTGCGCATCACCCTGCCTGCCGAGCGGCAGTCGACGCTCGACCAGCTGCTGAAGCTCAAGGTGCGCGGACGGGAGGGCAACCTGGTGCCGATCTCTGAAGTGGTGGAGGCGAATCGGACGCTGCGGGAGAAGGTCATCCACCACAAGGACCTGCTGCCGGTCGTCTACGTGACCGGCGACATGGGCGGCAAGCTGGACTCGCCGCTCTACGGCATGTTCGACATCCGCTCGAAGCTCCCCGAGGGACTGGGCGAATGGTTCATCAAGCAGCCGAAGGACCCCTATGCCGGCTATGCCATCAAGTGGGACGGCGAGTGGCAGGTGACCTACGAAACCTTCCGCGACATGGGCGCCGCCTATGCCGTCGGCCTCATTCTCATTTACCTGCTGGTCGTCGCGCAGTTCAAGAGCTACCTCGTGCCGCTCATCATCATGGCGCCGATCCCGCTCACCATCATCGGCGTCATGCCCGGCCACGCGCTGCTGGGCCAACAGTTCACCGCCACTTCCATGATCGGCATGATCGCGCTCGCCGGCATCATCGTGAGGAACTCCATCCTGCTGGTCGACTTCATCAACGAGCAGGTGGCCGGCGGCATGGACTTCGCCGAGGCCGTGATCCAGTCGGCGGCGATCCGCGCCAAGCCCATCGCGCTCACGGGGCTGGCGGCCATGCTCGGGGCGCTGTTCATCCTCGACGATCCGATCTTCTCCGGGCTCGCCATCAGCCTGATCTTCGGCATCCTCGTATCCACCGCGCTCACGCTGGTGGTGATTCCGGTGCTTTACCACGCGGCCATGCATAGCCGCATCCAACCCCAAGGAGAACGTCAATGACCGTCAATCGCCTCGTCCGCATCATCGCCGGCTTCTTCATCCTGATGTCCCTCGCTCTGGCCCATGCCTACGGGCAGGCGGACCTATCGAAGATGAGCTGGCTGTGGTTCATCCTCTTCGTCGGCGCCAACCTGTTCCAGAGCGGCTTTACCCGGCTCTGCCCGATGGACACGATATTGAGGAAGCTGGGCGTGCCCGAAAGCGACGTCTGTTCCACCTGAGCCGCCGCGGAATTCTGGCCTTCGCCGCGTGACGACATTTCCCTCCTATTGGTAGACTGCTGAAAAGGAAAGGTTCCCCATGTCCCATGATCCCGCCCGCTTCGAGCGTGCCGTCGCTCTGTTCGATGCCGCCAACGCCGAAGACCCCAACCAGGAAACCGTCGACGGCAAGGCGTGGCCGAAGGAACTGCTCTACGCCCAGCGCATGAGCGAGATGCTCGACCGCTTCGAACCGGAAGCCTCCGAGGCCGTGAAGCTGGCCGTGCGCGCGCAGCACATCCAGCGATGGAAGACGCCACGCAGCAGCTATCCGATGGATCGTCAGGGCTATCTCCAGTGGCGCACGGGGCTGTACCGGTTCCACGCTGAAACCGCGGGACGGCTCATGATGGAAGCGGGCTACGAGGCGGATGGCGATACGATCGCCCGCGTCCAGGCCGCCGTCGGCAAGAAGGGCCTGAAGGTCAATCCGGAGACCCAGCTGCTGGAAGACGTCACCGACCTCGTTTTCATCGAGCACTACATGCTGGCCTTCGCCGGCCAGCACCCGGAGTACGACGAGGCCAAGTGGATCGAGATCATCCGCAAGACCTGGCAGAAGATGTCGCCCCGCGCCCATGAATTCGCCCTCGCCGGCAAGATCCGGCTGCCGGAGGCGCTGGTGCCGCTGATCCTCAAGGCGGTGGGGTGAATCGCACCGGGGAAATATGACGGCCGACACGCTCCGGAGTTCATGCCGATGACTCACCCCGGGGCGTTCCCCGTGTTTTTTTCAGCAGGCCGGCGAGATGGTGCGCCGTATGGCTGGCGCTGACTTTCGACAGGTCCTCGGGCGTGCCGAAGGCCGTGATGCGTCCGCCGCCGCCGCCGCCCTCCGGGCCGAGGTCGACGATCCAGTCGGCCGTCTTGATCACGTCCAGGTTGTGCTCGATGACGACGACGGTGTTGCCGTGGTCGCGCAGGCGATGGAGCACCGTCAGCAGCATCTCGATGTCGGCGAAGTGCAGGCCCGTGGTCGGCTCGTCGAGGATGTAGAGCGTGCGGCCGGTGTCGCGCTTGGAAAGCTCCAGTGCGAGCTTGACCCGCTGCGCTTCGCCGCCGGAAAGCGTCGTGGCGGACTGGCCGAGCTGGACGTACGAGAGGCCCACGTCGACCAGCGTTTGCAGCTTGCGGGCCACCGCCGGCACGGGATCGAAGAACTCGCGCGCCTGCTCGACGGTCATTTGCAGGATCTCGTGGATGGTCCTGCCCTTGTAGCGGACCTCCAGGGTCTCGCGGTTGTATCGCTTGCCGTGGCAGACGTCGCAGGGCACGTAGATGTCGGGCAGGAAGTGCATCTCGACCTTGATCGTGCCGTCGCCCTGGCAGGCCTCGCAGCGGCCGCCCTTGACGTTGAAGCTGAAGCGCCCCGGCCCGTAGCCGCGCTCGCGCGATTCCGGCACGCCGGCGAACAGCTCGCGGATCGGCGTGAGCAGCCCCGTGTAGGTGGCCGGATTCGAGCGCGGCGTGCGGCCGATGGGCGACTGGTCGACGCTGATGACCTTGTCGAAGAATTCCAGTCCCTCGACCTCGCGGTGCGGCGCGGGCTCGACGGCCGAGCCGTACAGGTGGCGCGCGCAGGCAGCGTAGAGGGTGTCGTTGATGAGCGTGCTTTTCCCCGAGCCGGAGACGCCGGTGACGCAGGTGAACAGGCCCACCGGAATGGCGAGGTCCACGTTCTTCAGGTTGTTGCCGGCGGCGCCGAGGACTTTCAGTTGCCGGGCGGCGTCGGGCGGCGTGCGTTTTCCGGGCACGGCGATCGCCCGCCGGCCCGACAGGTAGTCGCCGGTCAGCGATTCGCGGTTGGCGGCCACCTGCCGGGGCGTGCCCTCGGCGACGATCCGGCCGCCGTGCTCGCCCGCGCCGGGGCCCATGTCGACCACGTGGTCGGCGGTCTCGATGGCCTCGTGGTCGTGCTCGACGACGATGACGGTGTTGCCGAGGTCGCGCAGGTTCCGGAGGGTTTCCAGGAGCCGCGCGTTGTCGCGCTGGTGCAGGCCGATGGAAGGCTCGTCGAGCACGTACATCACGCCGGTGAGCCCGGAGCCGATCTGGCTGGCGAGCCGGATGCGCTGCGCCTCGCCGCCGGAGAGCGTCTCCGCCGATCGGTCGAGCGAAAGGTAGTCGAGGCCCACGTTGATGAGGAAGGTGAGCCGCGCGGTGATCTCCTTGACGATCTTCTCAGCCACCTGGGCCCGCTGGCCGGTCAGTTGCAGCAGGTTGAAGAAGTCGCGGCAGTCGATCAGCGAGAGGCGGCTCACGTCGGTGATCGTCCTGTCGCCGACGAGGACGTGGCGGGCCTCGCGGCGCAGGCGCGCGCCGCCGCACTCGGGGCAGGGCTTGTGGTTGAGGTGCTTCGCCAGCTCCTCGCGCACCATCACGGAGTCAGTCTCCCGGTAACGGCGTTCGAGGTTGGGGATGATGCCTTCGAAGGTGTGGCTGCGGTCGAGGCGCGTGCCTTTTTCGTTGAGGTAGCGGAACCGGATCTGCTCGCGGCCAGAACCGTAAAGCAGGATGTGCCGGACGTCTTCGGACAGCTCCTCGAAGGCGGCGCCGGTGTCGAAGCCGTAGTGGGCGGCCAGCGACTCGACCATCTGGAAGTAGAACTGGTTGCGCCTGTCCCAGCCGCGGATGGCGCCGGCGGCGAGCGAGAGGTGCGGATACGCCACCACGCGCGCCGGGTCGAAGAACTGGATCTGCCCCAGGCCGTCGCACTTCTGGCAGGCGCCCATCGGGTTGTTGAACGAGAACAGGCGCGGCTCCAGCTCCTGCAACGCGTAGCCGCAATGCGGGCAGGCGAAGCGGGCCGAAAAGAGGTGTTCCGCGCCGGAGTCGATTTCCACTGCAAGGCAGCGGCCCTCGGCGTGGGTGAGCGCCGTCTCGAAGCTCTCGGCCAGCCGCTGGCGGGCGTCGGAGCGCGCCTTCAGGCGATCGACGACGATGTCGACCGAATGCTTGGTGGACTTGGCGAGCTTCGGCAGCGCGTCGATGTCGTAGACCTTGCTGTCGACGCGCAGCCGCACGAACCCCTGCGCCTTCAGTTCGGAAAACAGGTCGAGTTGCTCGCCCTTGCGGTTGGCCACCACGGGCGCGAGGATCATCAGCTTCGTGTCCTCGGGCAGCGCGAGGACGTGGTCGACCATCTGCGCGACGCTCATCGCCTCCAGCGCGACGCCGTGCTCCGGGCAATGCGGCGTGCCGGCGCGGGCGTAGAGCAGGCGCAGGTAGTCGTGGATTTCGGTGACCGTGCCGACGGTCGAGCGCGGGTTGTGGCTGGTGGCCTTCTGCTCGATCGAGATCGCCGGCGAAAGGCCCTCGATCAGGTCGACGTCGGGCTTTTCCATCAGTTGCAGGAACTGCCGGGCGTAGGCGGAGAGCGATTCCACGTAGCGCCGCTGGCCCTCGGCGTAAAGCGTGTCGAACGCGAGCGAACTCTTGCCGGAACCGGACAGGCCGGTGATCACGGTCAACTTGTTGCGCGGCAGGTCCAGGCTGATGTTCTTGAGGTTATGGGTCCTGGCGCCGCGAATGCGGATTTCTTCCATGTGCGGGTGGGATCGGGAAGCCGGGGTTGGGCGACCTGCTAATATACGCGACCCGATTTTCCAAAGCCATTTCGGCATGCTCTCCCCTGTTTCAGATCCCATGACCCGCGACGAGAAGCGCGCCGGCATCGCGCTGGCGTCGATCTTCGGCCTGCGCATGCTGGGGCTGTTCCTGATCCTGCCGGTGTTCTCGGTCTTCGCCGCCACCCTGCCGGGGGGCGACGACGTCTTCCTCGTGGGCTTCGCCCTGGGCGCCTATGGCATGACTCAGGCGCTGTTCCAGATTCCATTCGGCCTGGCCTCGGATCGTCTCGGCCGCAAGCCCGTGATCACCGCCGGGCTGCTGGTCTTCGCCGCCGGCAGCTTCCTGGCCGCCGCCGCGCCGGACATCCAATGGGTCATCGCCGGCCGGGTGGTGCAGGGCGCGGGCGCGATCTCGGCGGCGGTGACGGCGCTCGCGGCGGACCTCACGCGCGAACAGCACCGCACCAAGGTCATGGCGATGATCGGCGGCAGCATCGGCGCGGTCTTCGCGATCTCGCTGGTGGCCGCGCCGCCGCTCTACGCGGCGGTGGGCATGACGGGCATCTTCTCGCTCACGGGCATCCTGGCATTGGGCGCCATCGTCCTGCTGTTCAGGGCGGTTCCGGTGGCGCCGCCGATTGCCATTGCGGAACGCGTGCCCTTTTCGGCGGTGCTGAGGCACGGCCAGCTGCTGCGGATGAATTTCGGCGTCCTCGCCCTGCACGCGATGCAGACGGCCATGTGGGTGGTGGTGCCGCCCGCCCTGGTCGCCGGCGGCGGCCTGCCCCTGGGCGATCACTGGAAGATCTACCTGCCGGCGCTGCTGGGGTCGTTCGTCTTCATGGTGCCGGCCGTCATCATTGCCGACCGGCATGGGCGCACGAAGGCGGTGTTCATGGCCGCCATCGGGCTGCTGACGGTGGTGCAGTGGGGGCTGTCGACCGTGGGCGGCGGGTCTTATGCCATCGGGTTCTGG
This sequence comes from Candidatus Nitricoxidivorans perseverans, assembly GCA_030246985.1. GTDB lineage: Bacteria > Pseudomonadota > Gammaproteobacteria > Burkholderiales > Rhodocyclaceae > Nitricoxidivorans > Nitricoxidivorans perseverans. Next base: position 2,331,443 of record CP107246.1, read on the forward strand.
TTACTGCTATTCTTTGTCGCCTTCAACATCCTGGAGGCGCTGCAACCATCGCTGATTTCGCGCATCGCGCCGGCGGCGGCCAAGGGGGCCGCGCTGGGCGTCTACAACACGACCCAGTCGGTCGGGCTGTTCCTCGGCGGCGCGCTGGGGGGGTGGCTGCTCAAGCATTTCGGGACGGGCGCGGTGCATGGATTTTCGGCCGCCCTGGGATTCATCTGGCTCGTCCTGGCGGCGGGGCTGGCGTTGCCGGCGATGCGGCCGGCGGCGAGGATTGAAACAATCGGATAGGGAGGAGAGACGACATGGCTTCGGTCAACAAGGTGATCCTGGTGGGCAACCTGGGCAAGGATCCGGAAGTGCGCTACATGCCCAACGGCGAGGCGGTGACCAACATCACGGTCGCCACGTCGGAAACCTGGAAGGACAAGAACACCAGCGAGCAGAAGGAAACCACGGAATGGCACCGCGTGGTGTTTTTCCGCAGGCTGGCCGAGATCGCCGGCCAGTACCTGAAGAAGGGCTCGCAGGTCTATATCGAGGGCAAGCTGCAAACCCGCAAGTGGCAGGACAAGGACGGCCAGGACCGCTACACGACCGAGATCGTCGCCAACGAGATGAAGATGCTCGGCAAGCGCGAAGGCGCTGGCGATCCGCCCTCACGGGAGAACGGCGACGCCCCGGCCCGCAGCGCCCCGGCCCGGCCCGCCGGCGCGCCGCAGCCGGCATCGTCCGGAAGCAACTTCAGCGACTTCGAGGATGACATTCCGTTCTGAAATATACGGTCAGGGGGTGTTTCCATGAACATCCTGCGTCGTGGTCTTGCCTGCCTTGCCGTGCTGGCCTTGGCGGTCTTTTCCGGCGAGCCGGGAGCGGCGGAGGCCGAGCCTCGCGTCGCCCTGGTGATCGGCAACGCCGCCTATGCCAGTTCGCCGCTCGCCAATCCGGTGAACGATGCCCGCGCGATGGCGAAGTCGCTGAGGGACACGGGATTCACCGTGGTACTCATGGAGAATATCGGTTACAAGGCCATGGGCAACGCCATGCGCGACTTCGGCCGCGACCTGGCCAAGACAGGCGGGGTCGGGTTGTTCTTCTACGCCGGCCACGGCATGCAGGTGAAGGGGCGAAACTACCTGATCCCGGTCGATGCCGACATGCAGCACGAGGACGACATTCCATTCAATGCCGTCGATGCCAATTACGTGCTGGACAAGATGGAGTCGGCCAGGAACCGCCTGAACCTGGTGATCCTCGACGCCTGCCGCAACAACCCCTTTGCCCGCGCCTTCCGCGCGTCAGCCAAGGGCCTTACGCAGATGGAAGCGCCCTCCGGCACCCTGATCGCTTTTGCGACCGCGCCCGGCGCCGTGGCCGGCGACGGCGATGGCGGCAACGGCATTTACACGAGGCACCTGCTACGCGCCATGGCCGTCCCGGGACTGCTCGTCGAGCAGGTGTTCAAGCAGGTGCGGGTCGGCGTCATGAAGGACACCGGCAACCTTCAGGTGCCATGGGAAAGCTCGTCACTGAAGGGCGACTTCTATTTCAGGACGCCGCCGGCAGCGCCGATCCCCGCTTCGGTCCCGTCGGCCGATTCGTCCGCGTTCGAGCTGGCCTTCTGGGACAGCATCAAGCAGAGTACCGATGCTGCTGATTTTCAGGCCTATCTGGACCAGTTTCCGGACGGGAAATTTGTTCGCTTGGCCCAGAGCCGACAGGCGCGGCTGAAGGAGGTCCCGAAGCCGACGGCGACCGTTCCGGCGCCGGCTTCCGTTCCGGTGCCTGCCGCGACGGCAAAGCCCGTGGTCGGCTTGCCCAAGGCTGGCGACCGCTGGGTGTATGAGGTTGTGGACAATTACAGGAAATCGGTGGTCGCCACCTACGCGGTCAGGGTCCAAGGGGTGCAGGACGAAGCCGTGGCGGAAATCGTGACGACGGAGCTCGATACGCTGGTCAAGGAACGCCGTTACGGGCTGGACGATGTGTTCGGCGCCGATACCTTCCGGGTGCCGGGAAAGGCCGATGTCCAGATCGTCGAGTTTGCGCCCTATGCCCTGGCGCGCAATAAGTTCCAGCCGGGACGCAAATGGGAGGGTGTCATCGACTACGCCGGCAGCCCCTGCGCGGGCACCGTGACCGTGGTGGGGGATGAGGCGGTGAAGACGCCGGCCGGCGAGTTTCCCGCGACCAGAGTCCGGATCGATTGCCGGTTGTCATTCGGCCTGAGGTTTGGACTCCCGGTGATTGTCGATGTCTGGTATGCGCAGGATGCTCGCCGTTTTGTCAGGATGGAACGGAAGGTGGGCCGCGGCGCCTACGGCGGCGGCGACGACGACGTGATCCAGTTGAAACGGTTCAGCCTCAACTGATCGCTCAGCTGTGACCGGAAACATCGGAAGGACATCGGAAGTGAACCGGAAACAACGCATGACGAAGCGCCTCTCCGAGCTCTCGCCGCGCGACCTGCTGGTGGTCGGCCTGCCGCTGCTATTGCTGCTGGCCGCGGGTTTCTGGGGGGCGGCACAGTTCATCCGGCCGGCGCCGCCGGATACGCTGGTTTTATCGTCGGGCGGCGAAGGGGGCGCCTACCAGCGCTTCGCCTCCGCTTACAAGGAAACGCTGGCCCATTATGGCGTCCGCTTGATCGAGAAGCCTTCCGCCGGTTCCCTGGACAACCTGCAACGCCTGCGCGATGACGGTTCCGGCGTGGATGCCGGCTTCTTCCAGGCGGGCACCGGCCAGGCAGGCGAAGGCGACGCGCTGGTGTCCCTCGGCAGCTTCTACCACGAGCCGCTCTGGATCTTCTACCGACAGGGCCTGGGCGAGCCGGATCGCATCCTCCAGCTCAAGGGACGGCGCATCGCCATCGGCGGGCCGGGCAGCGGCACGCACCACCTCGCGCTCGAAATGCTCGGCGCCAACGGCCTCGACGCCGCCAACACGCGCCTGCTGGAAAAGGGCGGGCTGGGCCTTGTCGAAGCCTTCGGCAAGGGCGAGATCGATGCGGCCTTCGTCGTCGGCCCGACCGAATCGGCCACGGTCTGGTCGCTGCTGTTCACGCCGGGCGTGCGCCTGATGAGCCTCGCCCATGCCGACGCCTACACGCGGCGGTTGCCGCATCTTTCAAAGATCGTCCTATCGCGCGGGGCGGTGGATGTGGTTCAGGACATCCCCGTCCGCGACGTGACCCTCGTGGCTTCCGCGGCGACTCTGCTGGTGCGCGAGGACATGCACCCCGCGCTCATCGACCTGCTGCTGGAAGCGGCGATCGAAACCCACGGCGGCGCCGGCATCTTCCAGAAGCCGGGCGATTTTCCGCGCGCAATGGCGGTGGGTTTTCCCCTGTCGGGGGAGGCGGCGCGCTACCACAAGTCGGGCAAGCCCCTCCTCCAGCGCTACCTGCCATTCTGGGCGGCGACGCTGGTAGATCGCATGGTGGTGATGCTGATCCCCGTGATCGCGCTGCTGCTGCCTGTCTTCAAGTTCGCGCCCTCGATCTACACCTGGCGCGTGCGCTCCCGCATCTACCGGCGCTACGGCGAGCTGAAGTTCATCGAGGCGGAGGTGGAGTCCGACCCGTCGCGGCACACGCAAGAGGAATGGCTGGACAAGCTCGATGCCATCGAGGCCGACGCCAATCGCATCCCGACGCCGCTGGCCTTCGCCGACATGCTCTACACGCTGAAGGGCCACATCGGCCTCGTGCGCGAGGCCGTGCTGAAAAGAACGACTACAACCGCCTGATCTTTTCCAGCAGCGCGGTCGTCGACCGCTCGTGCATGAACGGGATGGAATGCACCGCGCCGCCCCAGCCCAGTACCTCGCGGGCGCCGACGATCTTTTCCACCGGCCAGTCGCCGCCCTTGACCAGCACGTCGGGGCGGGTGTCGAGGACCCGCGCCAGCGGCGTATCCTCGTCGAACCAGGTTACCAGCGAGACGCACTCCAGCGCGGCGATCACCGCCATGCGGTCTTCGAGGGCGTTGACAGGACGGTCGCCGCCTTTCCCCAAACGTCTTACCGAGGCATCCGAGTTGACCGCGACCAGCAGGCTTTCGCCCAGCGCGCGCGCCTGGGCGAGGTAGGTGACGTGGCCGCGATGCAGGATGTCGAAGCAGCCGTTGGTGAAGACCAGCGGACGCGGCAGCGCGGCGACGCGCGCCGGCAGATCCTCCGGCGCGCAGAGCTTTGCTTCGAACTCCGTCACTTTTTCTCGGCCGGAGGCGAGGCGCTTCCGCCCGGCTGGCTGTCCAGGTACCGCGCCCGCTCCTCGGAGATGATCTCGAAGAGGCGAACGACCTTCAGCACGCCGCCGGTGGTGCGGGCGATGTCCACCGCCGCGTCGGCCTCGCGCTGGGTCACCAGGCCGAGGAGATGGACGGCGCCGGCTTCGGTGACCACCTTGACCTTGGTGGCCGGGAACTTGTTGTGGTCGAGGAAGCGGGCCTTGACCTTGGAGGTGAGGTAGGCGTCGTTGCTGCGCGCGGCGAAGGAACTGGTGCCGGCCACCTGGAGCTCGTTGGTGATGGTCTTCACGTTGGGCACGCCGCCGACGATCTTCTCGACCTCGGCGCGGGCCGCCGCGTCGGGCACTTCGCCGGTGACCAGTACCATGCGGTTGTAGCTGGTGACATTGACGTGGACCCGGTCGCCGAATTTCTCGCCGACGCGGTTGACGGCGCGGATCTCGATGCCCTCGTCGGCCAGGTAGGTCTCGGCGTGGCGGCGGTCGGTGATCATCAGGGCGCCGGCGCCGGCGCCGACGGCGGCGGCGGGCACGCAGCCGGTAAGGCCGGGCGCGAGGATGGCGAGCAGGAGGGCGGTCAATGTGGCGGTGGAAAGCGCGTTTTTCATGTGTTTTCTCCCAGCAGAAGGGTGTCGATGCCGTCGCAGAGGCAATGGATGGCCAGGAGATGCACTTCCTGGATGCGCGCCGTGCGCGCGGCCGGCACGCAGAGGTGGATGTCGTCCGGCCCCAGCGCCGCCGCCATCTTTCCGCCGCCCTTGCCGGTGAGCGCGACGATGCGCACGCCGCGCCCGTGTGCGACGGCCATGGCCGAGAGCACGTTGGGCGAGTTGCCGGAGGTGGAGATGGCCAGCAGCACGTCGCCGGGCCGTCCCAGCGCGCTCACCTGCTTGGCGAACACCTGGTCGTAGGCGTAGTCGTTGGCGATGGAGGTCAGCGTCGAGGCGTCGGTAGTCAGCGCGATGGCGGCCAGCGGCGCGCGCTCCCGCTCGAACCGGTTCAGCAGCTCCGCCGCGAAGTGCTGCGAATCGGCGGCCGAACCGCCGTTGCCGCAGGCCATGATCTTGCCGCCGCCCGCGAGGCAGGCGGCCATGGCCTCGACGGCGTCGGCGATGGAGCCGGCCATGACGCTTCCCGCCGCCTGCTTGGCGGCGATGCTGTCGGCGAACTGGTCGTGGATGCGCTGGACGAGGCTCATGGCTCCCGCGATTCTAGCCGTCCGAAGTGACGCTTGCCTGACGGAAATGGGCGGTTAAAGCACCACAAACACTTCGATCAACACCCGCCGCCATGGGTTGCGGTGCTCGAGCAGCTTCGCGACCCGGGCCTCGACGCGACCGCCGCGATCCATTTCGGCCGCCACGGCCCGGTTCTCGGCGCGCGGCAGGTAGCCGAGCATCCGGCCGCGCCACTCGACGCGCACGGCATTGGCGTCGTGCGGATTGTCGGGCTCGCGCGCCAGCGTCAGGCCGTCGCCGACCTTCATCTCGGCCCACAGTGCCCCGGCCTCGTGATACTGGAAGCCCGCCAGCGGCGAACTCTGCACCAGCAGCTTGATGGTCTGCGCATGGGCGGCCACCCCGATCAGGAGCAGCAGGCTAATCCAGACGAAACGCATCCCGCATCCATTCGATTCCGCCCTTGCCGTCCAGCAGCACGGCATCGAAGCGGCAGGGCCGCTCCCCATGCCGGACCAGCCAGTGCCGCGCGGCCATGACGATCTTCGCCCGCTTTGCCGCCGTGATGCTCGCCGCCGCGCCGCCGAAGTCCGAGCGGCTCCTCAGCCGCACCTCGACGAACACCGTCGCATCCCTCTCCCGGCAGATCAGGTCGATCTCGCCGCCGCGCACGCGGAAGTTGCGCTCGATCACCCGTAGGCCGCGTTCGGCCAGGAACCGGGCGGCGAATTCCTCGGCTTCGGCGCCTTTGGCTTGCCTGTTGGTCATGGGGCTGGAACAATGGCGCGCATGGACGTGCTCCCGAATAGAACGTCGGCATTGTATGTCGTCGCCACTCCGCTGGGGAATCTGGGCGATATCACCGCGCGGGCGCTGGAGGCGTTGCGCGTCGCCGACGCGATCGCCTGCGAGGACACGCGCCACACGCGGCGCCTGCTCGACCACTTCGGCATCCGCGCGCCGGCGTTCGCGCTGCACGGGCATAACGAGAACGCCGCGGCGGAAAAGGTGCTCGCCCTGCTGCGCGAGGGGAAAAGCGTCGCGCTGGTCTCGGACGCCGGCACGCCAGGCATCTCAGACCCCGGCGCCCGCGCCGTGGCGGCCGCGCGCGCGGCCGGCTTTCCGGTCGTGCCGCTGCCCGGGCCGAACGCCGCCGTCGCCGCGCTGTCGGTGGCGGGCCTGACGGACGAGCGGTTCCTGTTCGTCGGCTTCCTTCCGTCGAAAGTCAGCGCCCGCAGGACGGCGATCGCGGCGCTTGCGGACGTCGGGGCGGCGCTGGTGTTCCACGAGGCGCCGCACCGCGTCGAGGAGACGGTCGCCGACCTGGCGGCGCTGCTGGAGCCTTCGCGCACGCTGGTCATCGCCCGCGAGCTGACCAAGCTATTCGAGCAGATCGCATCGATGCCCCTGGCCGAGGGGCCGGCCTGGCTCGCGGCCGACGACAATCGCCGGCGCGGGGAGTTCGTCCTCGTCGTCTCCGGCCCGCCGCCGCGCGAGGGGCTGGACGCCGAAACCGAACGCGTGCTGAAGGCGCTGCTGGCCGAACTGCCGGTGAAACAGGCGGCGAAGCTCGCGGCGGAGATCACGGGGGCGGCGAAGAACGACCTCTATAAAAGGGCATTGCAACTCAAGGCATAATCCGCGCCATGCAGACCCTGACCATTACCCGCCCCGACGACTGGCACCTGCACCTGCGCGACGGCGATGCGTTGACAGCCGTGCTGCCCGACACGGCGCGGCGATTCGCCCGCGCCATCGTCATGCCGAACCTCAGGCCGCCGGTGACGACGGTGGGGCAGGCGGCGGCGTATCGGCAGCGCATCCTGGCTGCCGTGCCGACGGACATGGCCTTCGAACCCTTGATGACGCTGTACCTCACCGACAACACGCCGCCGTCCGAGATCGACAAGGCGAAGGCGAGCGGCATCACTCACGCGGTCAAGCTCTACCCGGCGGGCGCGACGACGAATTCGGATGCCGGCGTCACCGATCTCGTGAAATGCCGCGCGACGCTGGCCCGCATGGAATCGCTCGGCCTGCCGCTGCTCGTGCATGGCGAAGTCACCGATCCCGCGGTCGACGTGTTCGACCGCGAGGCGGCGTTCATCGAGCGCGTGCTCGCGCCGCTGCTCGCGGACTTCCCGGCGTTGAAGCTGGTGCTGGAACACGTGACGACGACGGAAGGCGTCGATTTCGTCCTCTCGGCCGGGGCGAACGTGGCGGCCACGATCACCGCCCACCACCTGCTGATGAACCGAAACGCGATCTTCGCCGGCGGCATCCGCCCGCACCACTACTGCCTGCCGGTGCTGAAGCGCGAGGCCCATCGCCGGGCGCTGGTGGCGGCGGCGACATCGGGGAATCCGAAGTTCTTCCTCGGCACCGATTCGGCGCCGCACGCGAGGGGCGCCAAGGAAGCCGCCTGCGGCTGCGCCGGCTGCTACACGGCGCACGCCGGCATCGAGCTGTATGTCGAGGCCTTCGATGCCGCCGGCGCGCTCGACCGGCTGGAAGGCTTCGCGAGCCACTTCGGTGCCGACTTCTACGGCCTGCCGCGCAACACGGATAGGATCACGCTGGCGAAGGAGGCCTGGAGCGTGCCGGCGACGCTGGCCTATGCCGACAATGACGTGCTGGTGCCCTTGCGCGCCGGCGAAACCGTGGCCTGGAGGCTGAAATGAAACGATGGACCCTGCTGCTGCCATTCACCGTCATGCTGCTCGCCGCGTGCAGCAAGGAACCGGCTGCCTACATGATTTCGGGCAGCGAGATCGCGATCACCGTCGAGCGGATCAGACCCTACTTCTGGAGCAGCGGATGGGATATGGACCTGATCGCGCGCCAGCACCCCAACTGCCAGCGGCGCCATCACCTCAAGCCGACCAGCGGCGACAAGGTCAAGGTCGATGTATTCAGCCCGGAACGGGGCGTATTCATCCTCAGGCAGGGCAAGCGATGGTACGTCACCGACCTGCGCACCTGCGGCTTCGACACCTTCAAGGAACCGCCGCCCGAGCCGGGCGAACTGATCGGCACTTTCCGGGAGAAGGACGGCACCTTCCAGTTCGTCGAGAACAAGGACCGGGCCGCGAAGGCGGAAACCCCGACCGAGGGCGAATAGCCCGTCTGCTACAATCAGAACCGGAAGTCCGCCAGGCAGCCGCGGCACCTTCGGGTGTCGAGGAAAGTCCGGGCCCCATAGAGCGGGATGCTGGCTAACGGCCAGGCGCAGCAAGCTTCGCAAGAGGCCCAAGGCGACGGAAAGTGCAACAGAAAGATACCGCCGATGGCTCCGCAAGGAGATCAGGCAAGGGTGAAATGGCGGGGTAAGAGCCCACCGCGTTTCCAGCAATGGCAACGGCACGGCAAACCCCATCCGGGGCAAGGCCAAATAGGGAAGCATTGGCGTGGCTCGCGCCGCTTCCGGGTAGGCTGCTTGAGGCTGTCGGCAACGACAGTCCCAGAGGAATGGTTGCCCACGACAGAACCCGGCTTATCGGCGGACTTCCACCTCCTCTCGCCCTTCGGGCGCTCCTGATAAAGTACTTTTAGTCCCGCTTCGTCCGTATTGATTATTAAGGGATATTTTTCGCTGCCTTGGCGTCTGAATCCACCTTAAGTCTTTGTCGCGCCTAAAAAATTTACGATTTCCCCTTGACCTGTGTCGATTTGTTGCCGTAAAGTGGGAACAAGTGGGGTTGGGTGGTGATAAGGGGGATTCATGTTCCAAGGGGCAACGGCGCTCAGTCTGGATGCAAAGGGTCGGATGGTGATCCCGACCCGGCACCGCGACGCCCTCGACCAGGCTGCCAAGGGTCGCCTGGTGCTCACCGCCCACCCCCATCGCTGCCTGCTGCTCTATCCACAGCCCGCCTGGGAATCCATCCGCGAGCGCATCGCCGAGCTTTCGCCCCAGGCGCGCCGGCTGCTGATCGGCTTTGCCGAGGAGCTGGAGATCGATTCCGCCGGCCGGGTGCTGGTGCCGCCGGCGCTGCGCAGCCATGCGGGCCTGGAGAAGGACATCTGGATGATCGGCCAGGGCAACGGTTTCGAGGTCTGGTCGGATGCCGGCTGGAAGCGTCAGCAGGATGAAATCTTTGCCCTCGGCGACAAGCTGTTGCCGCCGGATCTTGTGCTGTGACGGCGAACCACGTCAGCGTCCTCCTCGCCGAGGCGGTGGAGGCGCTGGCGTTGAAACCGGACGGCGTCTATGTGGATGCCACATTTGGACGCGGCGGACACAGCCGGGCGATCCTGGCGCGGCTCGGTCCCGCGGGGTGGCTGGTGGCGCTGGACCGGGACCCGAAGGCGGTCGAGGCGGGCAGGGGCATCGCCGATCCGCGCTTCACGCTGGCGCACGCGGCCTTTTCCGGCCTGAACGCGGTACTGGACGGGTTGGGCGTGGGGCGGGCGGACGGCATTCTGCTGGATCTGGGGGTGTCGTCGCCCCAGCTGGACGAGCCCGAACGGGGCATGAGTTTTCGTTTCGATGCGCCGCTGGACATGCGCATGGATACGACGCAGGGGGAGACCGCGGCCGATTTCCTGGCCCGGGCCGAGCAACGTGAAATAGAAAGGGTGGTCAGGGACTATGGCGAAGAACGGTTTGCTCATGCGATTGCAAAGGCGGTTGTTGCTGCTCGGGGCCAACACGGTGTTTCAACCACACGACAGTTTGCCGAGATCGTGGCGAAGGCCGTGCGCACGCGCGAACCGGGCCTGCACCCCGCGACGCGCAGCTTTCAAGCCCTACGGATTCACGTCAATCGGGAGCTTGAGGAGCTGTCGCTAGCCCTGCCTCAATGCGCCGATCGCCTTGCTCCCGGCGGACGCCTGGCGGTGATCAGCTTCCACTCGCTGGAAGACCGCATCGTCAAGCGATTCCTGCGCGGGGAATCTCGTCCGCCGGAACTGCCGGCCCGGCTTCCGGTTCGGGCCGCCGAGCTGCCGGCGCCGAGGCTGCGACTTGTCGGAAAGCCCGTTTATCCGGACGAGGCGGAAGTGGCCGACAATCCCCGTGCCCGCAGCGCAGTGATGCGCGTGGCGGAAAGGATGTGAATCATGGCGAGGTTCAATCTCCTGCTGCTCCTGATCGCCGTGGCATGCGCCGTGGCCACGGTGGCCTCCAACCATCGCGCGCGCAAGCTTTTCGCCGAACTGGAAAAGGAGCAGAGCCGCATGCAGGCGCTGGAAGTCGAATGGGGTCAGCTCCAGCTCGAGCAGAGCACATGGGCGGCCCACGCCCGCGTCGAGAAGGTCGCGCGGGAAAAGCTCGGCATGAAGCCGCCGGCGCCGGGGCGCATCGTTTCGGTGGATAAATGAAGTTTTCGCAAAGCCCCCTTCTCATGCAGCGTCTGCCGGTTTGGCGCGCCCGGCTCGTGCTTGGCCTGCTGCTGGCGATGTTCGCGGCGCTGATCGGCCGTTCGCTCTACCTGCAAGGATTCCAGAATGGCTTTTTGCAGAAGAAGGGCGAGTCCCGCTATGAGCGGGTGCTCGACATTTCGGCCACGCGCGGCCGTATCGTGGACCGCAACGGCGACGTGCTGGCCGTGTCCACGCCGGTCAAGTCGGTCTGGGCGATTCCGGAGGATGCGCGACTCAATCCGGCCCGGGCCCGCGAACTGGCGCAGCTCCTGGAAATGGACGTGCGCGAGCTGAACCGCAAGCTGGCCTCGGGGCGGGAATTCGTCTTCGTCAGGCGTCAGATCTCCCCCGACGTGGCCGAACGGGTGGCCGCTCTGGAACTGCCGGGCATCCACATGCAGCGGGAATACCGCCGCTACTACCCGGCCGGCGAAGTGGCCGCTCATGTGCTGGGTTTCACGGGCGTGGAGGATGCCGGCCAGGAGGGCATCGAACTGGCGATGAACGGGCTGCTGTCCGGAAAGCCGGGCAGCCGGCGGGTCATCAAGGACCGGCGCGGCCAGATCGTCGAAGATGTGGAATCGATCCGCGCGCCCCAGGAAGGCAAGGACATCGTTCTGGCGCTGGACGCCAAGATCCAGTACCTCGCCTATACGCACCTCAAGCAGGCCGTGGCCGCGAACCGCGCCCGTGCCGGAGGCATCGTCGTACTCGACGCCCGGAGCGGCGAGGTTTTGGCGCTGGCGAATCTGCCCGCCTACAACCCCAACGACCGTCGCCGGCTGGCCGGCGACCCGCTGCGAAACCGGGCGCTGACCGACACCTTCGAGCCCGGCTCGACGCTCAAGCCCTTCACGGTGGCGCTGGCTCTGGAAAAGGGCGGCGTCCGATTCGATACGCCGATACAGACGGCGCCGGGGAAACTGATCATCGGCCCGGCCACGATCTCCGACGCCCATTCCAACGGCCTGCTGACCGTGGCCCAGGTGATCCAGAAATCCTCCAACGTGGGCGCGGCCAAGATCGCCCTGTCGATGCCGCGGGAAGAGATGTGGCAGATGTTCGACAGCGTCGGATTCGGCGCGCCGCTGAAGCTCGGCTTCCCCGGCGAGGCGGCCGGCCGGCTGCGGCCCGCGAAGACGTGGCGACCCATCGAGCAGGCCACGATGGCCTACGGCCACGGCATTTCCGTGACCCTGATGCAGCTGGCCCGCGCCTATCAGGTCTTCGCGCGGGACGGCGACCTTGTGCCGCTGTCGCTGACGAAGCTCGATGCCCCGCCTCTGGCCGGCAGGGCCGTCTTCTCGGCACAGACGGCCCGCGAGATACGCGCCATGCTGGAAATGGCCGTGCAGCCCGGCGGCACGGCGCCCAAGGCGCAGATCCCGGGCTACCGGGTGGCGGGAAAGACCGGCACGGCGCACAAGCTGGAGGGCCGGGCCTATGCGGAGAAATACGTCGCCTCGTTCGTCGGCTTCGCGCCGGTTTCCGACCCGCGCCTGATCGTGGCGGTGATGATCGACGAGCCCTCGGCCGGCAAGTACTTCGGCGGCGAAGTGGCCGCGCCGGTGTTCGCCCAGGTCATGGGCGGCGGCCTGCGCACCCTCGGCGTGCCGCCGGATGCGCCGATGAAGCCCCTGCTGATGGCCGAAGCCGCGAAGGAGGCCATGTGATGTTCATGGTGGGCGTGACCGGCACGAACGGCAAGACATCCGTGACCCAGTGGATCGCCCAGGCGATGGCCGCGCGGGGGCGTAGATGCGCGATCGTCGGCACGCTGGGCAACGGCTTCCCCGGCGCCCTGGTGCCCGGCCCCAACACGACGCCGGGAGCGGCGGTGCTGAGACAGGCGCTGCCCGATTTCGAGCGGCGGGGCGCGACGGCCTGCGCGATGGAGGTGTCCTCGATCGGGATCCACCAGAGTCGCGTGGCCGAGGTCGCCTTCGACGTGGCGGTCTTCACCAACCTCACGCGCGACCACCTCGACTACCACGGCACGATGGAGGCCTACGCCGCGGAGAAGCGGAGGTTCTTCGACCTGCCGGGCCTCCGGGCGGCGGTGCTGAACCTCGACGACCCCTTCGGCGCCGCGCTGGCGGAGGAACTCGCCGGGCGGATGCGCGTCATCGGTTATACGCTCGAAGGCAGGACATGCGGCGGCGAAACCCTATCGGCGTCGGACATCGCCCCGGACGGCGCCGGTATCGCCTTCACGCTGGCGGGCGTGCGCTTCGAGGCGCCGGTGATCGGGCGGTTCAATGTTTCCAACCTGCTGGCGGTGACCGGCGCGCTGCTCGCGGGCGGCGAAACGCTGGAGAACATCGCCGGCGCGCTTCGTGGAATCATCCCGCCGCCGGGCCGCATGGAAACGCTGGGCGGCACGGATCGTCCCCTCGTGGTGGTCGACTACGCCCATACGCCCGACGCGCTGGAGAAGGCGCTCTCGACCCTACGCGAGACCGCCACGGCGCGTGGCGGCCGGCTCGCCTGCGTGTTCGGCTGCGGCGGCGATCGCGATACCGGCAAGCGTCCGTTGATGGGCGTCATCGCCGAACGGCTGGCCGACCGCGTGATCGTGACCAGCGACAACCCGCGTGGCGAAGACCCCGCGGCCATCATCGAGGCCGTCGTTTCCGGCATGGCGGTGAGGCCGGAAACCGACCTCGACCGCAGTCGGGCCATCGTCCGCGCGATCCTCTCCGCGGACGTCCGCGATGTGATCCTGCTCGCCGGCAAGGGCCACGAGCCGTATCAGGAGATCGGCGGCGTACGCCACCCGTTCTCCGACGTCGGCCAGGCCCGCGCGGCGCTGGCAGTGTTTTCCGCCGTCGGCAGCGATTCGCGCGCGGTGACGCCGGGCATGCTGTTCATCGCCCTGAAGGGTGAGCATTTCGACGGCCACGACCATGTGCCGGAGGCGCTGGAGAAGGGCGCGGCCGGCGCGATGGTGGCGCGCCCGTGGGCGGACGCCCACCCCGGCCTGCCGCTCATGGCGGTCGACGACACGCGCATCGGGCTGGGCGCCCTGGCCGCCGCGTGGCGCAGCCGCTTCGACATTCCGCTGATCGGCCTGACGGGCAGCAACGGCAAGACCACGGTGAAGGAAATGTGCGCCGCCATCCTGCGCGCCCACCTGGGCGAGGATGCCGTGCTGGCGACCGCGGGCAACCTCAACAACGATATCGGCCTGCCGCTGACCCTGTTGAAGCTGCGGCTGGGCCACCGCGCGGCGGTGATCGAGATGGGCATGAACCATCCCGGCGAGATCGCGTATTTGACGCGGCTGGCGAGGCCGACGGTGGCGCTGGTCAACAACGCCCAGCGCGCCCACCTGGAAGGGCTGGGCGGCATCGGGGACGTGGCGCGGGCCAAGGGCGAGATATTCGAGGGCCTGGCGGATGGCGGCATCGCCGTCATCAACGCCGACGATCCCCATGCCGGCCTCTGGCGCAACCTGGCTACCGTCCGCCCGACGCTGACTTTCGGCATCGCGCAGCCCGCCGACGTGTCCGGGCGATGGACGCCGCACGGATTCGGCGGACATCTCGTCATCGCCTCGTCCCGGGATGAAGTTGAATTCGACCTGCCGGTGCCGGGCGTCCACAATGCCTTGAACGCCCTGGCCGCAACGGCGGCGGCGCTGGCGGCCGGCGTGCCGCTGCCGGCCGCGGCGGCGGCCCTCTCGACCTACGCCGGCGTCAAGGGGCGCCTGCAGCGGCGCTGGGGCATCAAGGGCACGCTCGTCATCGACGACACCTACAATGCCAATCCGGATTCCATGCGCGCCGCCATCGACGTGCTCTCGGAGGTGCCGGGCCGGCGCATCTTCGTCATGGGTGACATGGGCGAAGTGGGCGAGCGGGCGGGCCAGTTCCACGACGAGGTCGGCGGCCACGCCAAGAGCCGGGGCGTCGACCTCCTGTTCGCGCTCGGCCCGATGTCCGAGGCGGCGGCGCGCAATTTCGGCGAGGGCGCGCGCCACTTCCGTCGCGTCGAGGAACTGGTCGAGGCGCTGAAGAAGGCGCTGGAACCCGGCACCACGGTTCTGGTCAAAGGCTCCCGGTTCATGCGCATGGAGCGCGTGGTGGAAGCGATTGCGGAGGGAGATGCCCATGCTGCTTGATCTGGCGCAATGGCTGGCGAAGGACATCCGTGCCTTCAATGTCTTCAACTACATCACCTTGCGGGCGGTGCTGGCGACCATGACGGCGCTGACGATTTCCTTCGTCGCCGGGCCGGCGGTGATCCGCTGGCTGGCCGCCAAGAAAATCGGCCAGGCCGTGCGCGACGACGGCCCGCGGACCCATCTGATAAAGGCCGGCACGCCGACCATGGGGGGCGTGCTGATCCTGATCTCGCTGGGCATCTCGACCCTGTTGTGGGCCGATCTCTCGAACCGCTTCGTCTGGATCGTGCTGATCGTGACGCTGGGCTACGGCGCCGTCGGATGGGTGGACGACTGGCGCAAGGTGGTTCACCGCAATCCCAAGGGACTCTCGGCGAAGGCCAAGTTCTTCTGGCAGTCGGCGATCGGCATCGTCGCCGCCCTCTACCTCGTCTTCTCCATCTCGGCGCCCGACCGGGCCGTCGACCTGTTCTTCCAGTGGCTGGGCAGCGGCTTCACGCTGGAGCTGCCCTCCAAGACGCACCTGATCGTTCCCTTCTTCAAGGAGGTTTCCTACCCGCTGGGCGTGTTCGGTTTCATCGTCCTGACCTGGTTCGTCATCGTCGGCACCAGCAACGCGGTGAACCTCACCGACGGCCTCGACGGACTGGCCATCATGCCGACGGTGATGGTGGGCGCGGCGCTGGGCCTCTTCGTCTACGTGGCCGGCAACACCGTCTATTCGAAGTAC
The DNA here is from genome assembly GCA_030246985.1 of Candidatus Nitricoxidivorans perseverans. Lineage (GTDB taxonomy): Bacteria > Pseudomonadota > Gammaproteobacteria > Burkholderiales > Rhodocyclaceae > Nitricoxidivorans > Nitricoxidivorans perseverans. The sequence goes on from CP107246.1 coordinate 2,347,087, forward strand.
CTGCTGCTGCCCCACATCCCCGGCGCGGGCGAGCTGATGGTGTTCTGCGGCGCGCTGGCCGGCGCGGGGCTTGGCTTCCTCTGGTTCAACGCCTATCCGGCGGAAGTGTTCATGGGCGATGTCGGCGCGCTGGCGCTGGGCGCCGCGCTCGGTGCCGTGGCCGTGGTGGCGCGTCAGGAGATCGTGCTGTTCATCATGGGCGGCGTCTTCGTCGCCGAAACGCTGTCGGTGATGATCCAGGTGCTTTACTTCAAGTGGTCGGGCGGCAGGCGCATCTTCCGCATGGCGCCCCTGCACCACCATTTCGAGCTTTCCGGCTGGAAGGAGACGCAGGTGGTCGTGCGGTTCTGGATTATCACGATCCTGCTGGTGCTGTTCGGTCTTTCGACGCTGAAGATCAGATGAGACACGTATTGATCCTGGGTCTGGGCGAGTCGGGTTTCGCCATGGCGCGCTGGTGCGACCGCCATGGCGCGCGCGTGCGGGTGGCCGACACACGCGCCGCGCCCCCGTACCTGGGAGAGCTGGGCAGCCGCGTTCCCGGCGCAACCTTCGTGGCCGGCGAGTTCGAAAAGTCGCTGCTCGAAGGCGTCGACCTCGTCGCGCTTTCTCCCGGGCTGTCCGGCGGTCTGATGGTGGTGCTCCATGCCCGCGCCATGGGGATCCCCGTCGTCGGGGAGGCGGAACTGTTCGCGCGGGCGCTGGATGGCAGCGAGACCGTCATCGCCATCACCGGCACCAACGGCAAGACGACGACGACCGCGCTGGCCGGCCATCTGTGTCGGGCTGCGGGAAAACGCACGACGGTAGCCGGCAATATCTCGCCTTCCCTGCTCACTGCCTTGATGGCGGAGGAGCAGCGTCCTGAAATCTGGGTGCTGGAGCTGTCGAGCTTCCAGCTCGAAACCGCGGAAACGCTGGACGCGGACGCGGCGGTGGTGCTCAACGTCAGCGACGACCACCTCGACCGCTATGTGAATCTCGACGAATACGCATCCGCCAAGGCCCGCATCTTCGCGGGCAGCGGCGCCCAGGTGCTCAACCGCCAGGATGGCCGCGTGAAGCGCATGGCGATCCCCGGCCGCAGGCTTCTCACCTTCGGGCTGGATGCGCCGGGCGACGAGAATGATTTCGGCCTCCGGGAGAATCGGGAAGAGCCGTGGATCGTCCAGGGCGACCGCTTTCTGTCGCCTGTCTCGCAGCTTCCTATCGCGGGCCTGCACAATGCCGCCAACGCCATGGCGGCGCTGGCGCTCTGCGCCGCCGTCGGCCTCGATCCCGCCGCCCTGCTGCCGGCGCTGCGCGAGTTCCGCGGCCTGCCGCACCGCGTCGAGAAGATCGCCGAGATCGACGGCGTCGCGTATTACGACGACTCGAAGGGCACGAACGTCGGCGCGACCGTCGCCGCGCTCCAGGGCATGGGCCGCAAGGTCGTCGTCATCCTTGGGGGTGATGGAAAGGGACAGGATTTCTCGCCGCTGAAGGAGGCCGTCGCCCGCCATGCCCGCGCCGCGGTGCTGATCGGCCGCGACGGGCCGGCGATCGGCGCCGCCCTCGGCGGTTGCGGCGTGCCCGTGGAACCGGCCGCCGATCTCGCCGGGGCCGTGAGCAAATCAGCCGCGGCGGCACGGCGGGGCGACGCGGTGCTGCTCTCGCCGGCCTGCGCCAGCTTCGACATGTTCCGCAACTATGAGCACCGGGCGGAGGTCTTCGCCGACGCGGTGCGCCGGCTTGGGGCGCGCGCATGAGCACGATGGCGTATTCCCCCGCCCGCCGTCCGCCCGCCACGCCCACCGAGCTCGATCCGCTGCTGCTCTGGCCGGCGCTGGTCCTCCTGATGATCGGCCTGGTGATGGTCTATTCCGCTTCCATCGCCACGGCCGAGGGCAGCAGGTTCACCGGCCACCAGGCCAACTATTTCCTGGTCCGACACGCGATCTTCCTGGCCATCGGCATGGTGGTCGGCGCGGCGGCTTTCCAGATTCCCCTGCGTTATTGGCAGCAACTGGCGCCCTGGGCCTTCGTCGCCGGCGTGGCCTTGCTGGCGCTGGTGCTGATTCCCCACGTCGGCCGCTCGGTGAACGGCGCCCAGCGCTGGCTGCCGCTCGGGCCGATCAATTTCCAGCCCTCCGAGCTGATGAAGCTCTTCGCCGTGCTCTACGCCGCGGACTACACGGCCCGCAAGCTCGACGCCATGGGCAGTTTCCGGCGAGGTTTCCTGCCCATGGCGGCGGTAATCCTCGGCGTCGGCTTCCTGCTGCTGCGCGAACCGGATTTCGGCGCCTTCGTCGTAATCGCCGCCATCGCCTTCGGCATCCTTTTCCTCGGCGGCATCAATGCCCGGCTGTTCTCGCTGCTGGCGACGGTGGCGCTGATCGGCTTCGTGATCCTGATCTGGACTTCGCCCTATCGGCGCGAGCGCATCTTCGGCTTCATGGATCCCTGGCAGGACGTTCTGGGCAAGGGCTACCAGCTTTCCCATGCCCTGATCGCCTTCGGCCGAGGCGAATGGCTCGGCGTCGGCCTCGGCGCTTCCGTCGAAAAGCTCTTCTACCTGCCCGAGGCCCATACCGACTTCCTGCTCGCGGTGATCGCCGAGGAACTGGGGTTCGCCGGCGTGGCCGCCATCGTCGGCCTGTTCGCGCTGCTGGTGCAGCGCGCCTTCGCCGCCGGCCGCCAAGCGCTGATCCTCGACCGGGTCTACGCCGGCCTGGTGGCGCAGGGCATCGGCATCTGGCTGGGCATCCAGGCCTTCATCAACATGGGGGTGAACATGGGCCTCCTGCCGACCAAGGGGCTGACGCTGCCGCTGATGAGCTTCGGCGGCTCGGGTATTGTCGCCAACTGCGTGGCGCTGGCGATCCTGATGCGCGTCGATTACGAAAACCGACGCCTCATGCGGGGCTTGCCCGCATGAAAAAGACAATCCTCATCATGGCCGGCGGTACGGGCGGGCACATCTTCCCCGGCCTCGCGGTGGCGGACGCCCTGCGCGATGCCGGCTGGCGCGTGGTCTGGATGGGCAATCCGGGCGGCATGGAGGCGAGGCTGGTGCCCGGCCGCGGCGTCGAGATGGCCTGGGTGCGCTTCGCGGCGCTGCGCGGCATGGGTTTCCTGAGGAAGCTCCTGCTGCCCCTCAACCTGCTCTCCGGTTTCTGGCAGGCGTGGCGGGAGATCCGGCGCGTCCGGCCCGATGTGGTGCTGGGCATGGGCGGCTTCATCACCTTCCCCGGCGGCATGATGGCGGCGCTGATGGGCATCCCGCTGGTGCTGCACGAGCAAAATTCCGTGGCGGGGCTCGCCAACAAAGTGCTCGCCCTGTTGGCCGACCGGGTGCTGACGGGCTTCCCCGGCGTCCTGAAGAAGGGCGAGTGGTGCGGCAACCCCGTGCGGCCGGAAATCGCGGGATTGCCGCCGCCCGCGGAGCGCCTCGCGGGGCGGAGCGGCCCGCTGCGCCTGCTGGTGGTGGGCGGCAGCCTGGGCGCCCAGGCCCTCAACGAGGCGCTGCCCCGCGCGCTGGCCCTGCTGCCGGAACCGGAGCGTCCCGAGGTGGTGCACCAGTCCGGCGAGAAGCACTTGGCCATGCTGGAAAGCCGCTATGTCTCCGAGGACCTGAAAGCCCATTGCGTGCCATTTATCGAGGACATGGCCGGCGCCTATGCCTGGGCCGACCTGGTGATTTGCCGGGCCGGGGCGCTGACGGTGGCCGAGCTGGCCGCCGCCGGGGTGGCGAGCATCCTGGTGCCTTTCCCGTACGCGGTGGACGATCACCAGACCGCCAATGCGAAGTTCCTGGCCGGCGCCGGCGCCGCCATCCTGCTGCCGCAGCCCGAGCTGACGCGGGAACGGTTGTCCCTGATGCGCAATTTCAACCGCGAACAGTTGCTGCAAATGGCCGAAAGGGCGAGGGCGCTGGCGAAACCCGGCGCCACGACGGCCGTGGCGCGCGTTTGTGAGGAATTGGCCAAATGAAACATAAGGTTCGTCGCATCCACTTCGTCGGCATCGGCGGTTCCGGCATGAGCGGCATCGCCGAGGTGCTGGCCAACCAGGGCTTCGAGGTTTCCGGCTCCGACCTGGCCGAGAGCGCCGTCACGCGGCGGCTGGCTTCGCTCGGCGCACGCGTGACGATCGGCCATGCGGCTTCGAGCGTCGCGGATGCGGACGCGGTGGTGGTGTCCACGGCGGTGAAGGAGGACAACCCGGAAGTCGTGGCCGCCCGCGCCCGCCGCGTCCCCATCGTGCCGCGCGCCCAGATGCTGGCCGAGCTGATGCGCCTGAAGCAGGGCGTCGCCATCGCCGGCACCCACGGCAAGACGACGACCACGAGCCTCGTGGCGAGTTGCCTGGCCGAGGGCGGGCTGGACCCCACCTTCGTCATCGGCGGCCGGCTCAACTCCGCCGGCGCCAACGCCCGGCTGGGGCAGGGCGAGTTCCTGGTCGCGGAAGCCGACGAGTCGGATGCCTCCTTCCTCTACCTTTCGCCCGTGATCTCGGTCGTCACCAACATCGACGCCGACCACATGGAAACCTACGATCACGATTTCGGCCGCCTGAAGTCGGCCTTCGTCGAATTCCTGCACCGGCTGCCCTTCTACGGCGTCGCCGTGCTGTGCGCGGACGACCCGAACGTGCGCGAGGTCCTGCCGCGCATCGCCAAGCAGGTCGTCACCTACGGCCTCGATCCGGAGGCCAACATCCGCGCCGAGGGCGTCGCGGCCGACGCCGGGCGCATGCGGTTCACCTGCGTGCGCACCGGTGACGCAAATGAGGGCACGACCTCGCGCCTGGACATCACGCTCAATCTGCCGGGGCTTCACAACGTGCGGAACGCGCTGGCCGCGATCGCCGTGGCCAGCGAGGTGGGCGTGCCCGACGAGGCCATCGTCAGGGCCCTGGCCGAATTCAGGGGCGTCGGCCGGCGCTTCCAGCGTTACGGCGAAATTTCCCTCCCGGCCGGCGGCGCGTTTACGCTGATCGACGACTACGGCCACCATCCCGTGGAGATGGCCGCCACGCTGGAGGCGGCGCGCGGCGCGTTTCCCGGCCGGCGCATCGTCCTGGCTTTCCAGCCGCACCGCTACACGCGCACCCGAGACTGCTTCGAGGATTTCGTCAAGGTGCTCTCCGGCGTGGAGGGCCTCCTGCTGGCCGAGGTCTATCCGGCCGGCGAGGCGCCCATCGTCGCCGCCGACGGCCGAACCCTGATGCGAGCCATTCGTGTCGCCAGCCAGGTGGAACCGGTGTTCGTCGAGGATATCGCGGACATGCCGCAGGCGATCCTGGGGATGGCGAAGGACGGCGACGTCGTCCTCGCCATGGGCGCGGGTTCGATCGGCTCCGTGCCCGGAAAGCTGGTGGCCAATGGCTGAACTGCGCGGTCGCTTGGTCGAGAACGAGCCGACGGCAAACCACGTTTCGTGGCGCGCCGGCGGCCCGGTGGCCAAGGCCTATTTCCCGGTCGACCTTGCCGATTTGGCGAATTTCATCGGCGGCATTCGCCACGACGAGCGCTTGATGGTCGTCGGCCTGGGCAGCAACCTGCTGGTGCGCGACGGCGGTTTCGACGGCACGGTGGCGTTCACCCACGGCGCCCTTCGGGAACTGCGCCGGGAGCCGGACGGCGCGGTCTACGCGGAAGCCGGCGTGGCCAGCCCCAAGGTGGCGCGCTTCGCCGCCGATCACGACCTGGCCGGCGCCGAGTTCCTGGCCGGCATCCCCGGCACCTTCGGCGGCGCGCTGGCCATGAACGCCGGCTGCAACGGCTCCGAGACATGGAATTTCGTCGAGCGGGTACTCATGCTGGACCGGCTCGGCCGGCTGACGGAGCGCGGACCGGAGGAATTCTCGATCGGCTACCGGCATGTCGGCCTGAAGGCCGCCACGGACGAGATTTTCGCCGCCGCCTGGCTGCGCTTTCCCGCGGGGGACGGCCAGGCTTCCCGGAACCGCATCGCGGCGCTCCTGGAAGAGCGCATCGCGCGCCAGCCGCTGGAACTGCCCAACGCCGGTTCGGTCTTCCGCAATCCCCCCGGCGACCATGCCGCCCGGCTTATCGAAGCGGCCGGCCTGAAGGGAAGCACGGAGGGCGGCGCGCGGGTCTCCGAAAAGCATGCGAATTTCATCGTTAATCCGGGCGGCGGCGCCACGGCGGCTGAGATAGAAAGGCTAATCGGCCGGATTCAGGCGGTCGTGCGGGAAAAATTCGGCGTGGAACTGGTGCGCGAAGTGCGCATTGTCGGGGAAAGTCGTTGATGCAAAAAACATTCGGGAAAGTGGCGGTGATGCTGGGCGGCGATTCGGCGGAACGCGAGGTTTCGCTGAAGAGCGGCGCGGCCGTGCTGGCCGCGTTGTGTCGGGTCGGCGTCGATGCCCATGCCTTCGACCCGAGCGAGCGTCCCCTGTCCGCCCTCATGGACGAGGGCTTCGAGCGCGCCTTCATCGCCCTGCACGGACGGGGCGGCGAGGACGGCTGCCTCCAGGGCGCCCTGGAACTGATGAAGATTCCCTACACCGGCAGCGGCGTGCTCGCTTCCAGCCTCGGCATGGACAAATGGCGCACCAAGCTCGTCTGGCAGGCGGCGGGCATTCCCGTGCCCGACTATGCGCTACTCGACGAATCCACGGATTTCGCCGCCGTCGAGGCCCGGCTCGGCCTGCCGCTGTTCGTCAAGCCGGCCAACGAGGGCTCCAGCATCGGCATCACCAAGGTCAAGGCGGCCGGAGAGCTGCGCGCCGCCCGGGAAACGGCGTCGAGATACGACCGCTGGGTCATTGCCGAGCGGTTCCTGGCCGGGGGCGAGTTTACGGTGGCGATCCTGGGAAATCAGGCCTTGCCCGTGATTCGCATTGTGCCGGCCACGGAGTTCTACGACTACGAGGCCAAGTATTTCCGCGACGACACCGAATACCGCATCCCCTGCGGCCTGCCGGCGGAACAGGAGTCGGCGATGCAGGATATGGCGCTCCGGGCCTTCGCCGTGCTCGGCGGCCGCGGCTGGGGGCGCGTCGACGTGATGCTGGACGGCGGGGGCAATGCCTTCTGCCTGGAGATCAACACGGCGCCCGGCATGACCGACCATTCCCTGGTGCCCATGGCGGCCCGGTCGGCGGGGATTTCCTTCGAACAGCTGGTGGTCGGGATACTGGAGGAGGCCGCCCTTGGCTAGGAAGAAACCACGGGAATCCGCGGCGGCCCGGGGCGAGGGCTTCTGGGACCAACCCGCGCTGATGAGCCTGGCGGCCGATTTCCTGATCGTCCTGGGCGCCGCCGGCCTAGCCTGGGCGGCCACGACGGCGCTTCAGCGCCTGCCCGTCTTTCCCTTGCGCGAGATGGTGGTCGTCGGCCCGGCCGGGCAGGTGACGCGCGAGCAGATCGAGCATGCGGCCCGCGGGGCGGTGACCGGCAATTTCTTCACCATCGACCTGGAATCGGCGCGCGCCGCCTTCGGAAAGCTGCCCTGGGTTCGGAATGCCGAGGTGCGCCGCCGCTGGCCGGACGGCATCGAACTCGTCCTGGAAGAGCACGTCGCCGCCGCCCGCTGGAAGCCGGCGGGGGCCGCCGGCACTCCGGAAGGACGTCTGGTCAACACATGGGGGGAAGTCTTCGCCGGAACGTCCGATGAGGCGCTGCCCGCGTTTTCCGGACCGGAAGGTTCGGCGCCGCGGCTGCTGGAACGCCACCGCGGCTTCGAGGCGGCGCTGGCCGCCGCCGGCCACCGCGTGGAAGGGATCGCGCTGTCGGCCCGCGAAGCCTGGCAACTGCACCTGGAGGGCGGCCTCGTTCTGGAACTGGGCCGCGACCAGCCCAGGCACCCGCTGGCGGAACGGGTCATCCGCTTCGCCGAGCACTATCCGGCGGCGCGCGAGGCGGCCGGTTTTTCCGCCGGCGTCGTCGACATGCGTTACCCCAACGGCTTCGCCCTGAGGCCCGAGACATGAGCAAGGAAGCGAAACGCGACCTCATCGTCGGCCTGGACATCGGCACGTCCAAGATCGTCGCCATCGTCGCCGAGCTGAATGACGAGGGGCAGATCGTCATCCTCGGCCTCGGCAGCCACCAGTTCGAGGAGAACAAGGGCAAGGGCCTCAAGAAGGGCGTCGTCGTCAGCATCGAGGCGACGGTGGACGCCATTTCGCGCGCCATCCAGGAAGTCGAGCTGATGGCCGGCTGCAAGGTGAAGGAGGTCTACACCGGGATCGCCGGCGCCCACATCAAGAGCAAGGACTCCAACGGCATGGCCGTGGTGCGCGAGCAGGAGGTGACCCAGTTCGACGTCGAGCGGGCCATCGAGGCGGCCAACGCGACGCCGATTTCCGCCGACGACCGGATCCTGCATACGCTGGTCCAGGAGTTCATCGTCGACGGCCAGGACGGCGTCAAGGAGCCGATCGGCATGGACGCCAAGCGGCTGGAGGTGCGCGTGCACCTCGTCACCGGCGCGGTCACCGCCGTGCAGAACATCGTCAAGTGCGTGCATCGCTGCGGCCTGGAAGTGGTCGACCTCGTGCTCCAGCCGCTGGCTTCCGGCTACGCGGTGCTGACCGACGACGAAAAGGACGTCGGCGTCTGCCTGGTCGACATCGGCGGCGGCACGACCGACATCGCCGTGTTCACCCAGGGCGCCATCCGCCACACGGCGGTGATCCCGATCGCGGGCGACCAGATCACGTCGGACATAGGCATCGCGCTGCGCACCTCGACGCCGGACGCCGAGGAAATCAAGATCCGCTACGGCGTCGCGCTCCAGCAGCTGGCCGACCCGGAGGAGATGATCGAGGTGCCCGGCGTCGGCGACCGGCCGGCGTCGAGCCTTTCGCGCCAGACCCTGGCCGGATTCGTCCAGCCGCGCGTCGAGGAGATATACCAGAAGGTGCATGACGAGCTGGTGCGCAGCGGCTACGACCGTCTGCTGCGCGCCGGCATCGTGCTGACCGGCGGTTCGGCCGCGATGCCGGGCATGGCCGAGCTGGGCGAGGAGGTCTTCCACAACACGGTGAAGGTGGGCATGCCGCACTACGACGGCAATTTGCGCGACTTCGTGCGCAACCCGCGCTATTCGACGGCCATGGGCCTGCTGCTGGAAGGTGTGGCCCAGAAGCGGCGGGGCCTCAAGGCGCAGGGGCCCGTGACGTTCAGGCAGGTTCTGGCCCGGATGCGGGCCTGGTTCGGCCGGAATTTTTGATTTTGCAGCAGCAACGACAAGGAGGCGAGCATGTTTGAAATCATCGACAAGGACCCGAATCCGACCGTCATCAAGGTCATCGGCGTCGGCGGCGCCGGCGGCAATGCCGTCGAACACATGATCCGCGAAGGCGTGCAGGGGGTGGAGTTCATCTGCGCCAACACCGACGCCCAGGCGCTCAAGCATTCCTCGGCCGGCATCAAGCTTCAGATGGGGCCGGGGCTGGGCGCCGGCGGCAAGCCGGAAAAGGCCCGCGATCTCGCCAGTGCCGATCGCGAGCGGATCGCCGAGGCCCTGGCGGGCGCCCACATGGTGTTCATCACCGCCGGCATGGGGGGCGGCACCGGCACCGGCGCGGCGCCGGTGGTGGCCGGGGTCGCCCGCGAGCTGGGCATCCTGACGGTGGCCGTGGTCACCAAGCCCTTCGAGTTCGAGGGCCGGCGCATGCGCCTGGCCGAGGAAGGCTTGAGCGAGCTGGCCCAGCACGTGGATTCCCTGATCATCATCCTCAACGAGAAGCTCATGGAAGTGCTCGGCGACGACGTCAGCATGCAGGAAGCCTTCCGGTCGGCCGACAACGTGCTGAAGAACGCCGTCGGCGGCATCGCCGAGATCATCAACGTGCCGGGCCTCGTGAACGTCGACTTCGAGGACGTGCGCACGGTGATGGGCGAGATGGGCAAGGCCATGATGGGTTCGGCCACCGCCGCCGGCGTCGACCGCGCCCGCACCGCCGCCGAACAGGCCGTCGCCAGCCCGCTGTTGGAGGGCATCGAGCTGTCCGGCGCGCGCGGCGTGCTGGTCAACATCACCGCCAACCGCCAGTTGGGCATGCGTGAGGTCAAGGAGGTGATGGCGACCATCCGCAACTACACCCACGCGGAAGCCACCATCATCTTCGGCACCGTCTTCGAGGACGGCATGGAAGACCAGCTGCGGGTCACCGTGGTCGCCACCGGCTTGGGCGGCGGCGCTCGCGCCGCCGCGCGGCCGAAGCTCCAGCCGGTGCCGGTGTCGGCCGAAGGCTACGGGCTGCGCACCGGCACCGACGACCGGCCGATGGGAGAGCCCGTCGCCGGCGGCCTGGATACGGGTTTGCCCCAGGTATTCACTTCCAATCGCGGCGCCCGAAACGCCATGGCCGATTCCATGGCCGCCAGCGGCGTGGACAAGTACGACATCCCCGCCTTTCTGAGGAAGCAGGCCGACTGAATTCCGCGATACGGCCGGCGCTCCGGGAGAATTCGCCTCCTCCCGGGGCGCTTGTGCCGTAAAATTGCCGCCATGCTTCGCCAACGCACCCTCAAATCCGTCATCCGCGCCACGGGCGTCGGCCTCCATTCCGGCGCCAAGGTGTCGATCGCCCTGCGGCCGGCGCAGCCCGGCACGGGGATCGTTTTCCACCGGGTCGATCTGACCCCGCCGGTCGACCTGCCGGCCGACCCCTTCATGGTCGGCGACACGCGCATGGCCTCCTGCCTGGAGAAGGACGGCGTCAGGCTCGGCACGGTCGAGCACCTGATGTCGGCGCTGGCCGGCCTGGGGCTGGACAACGTCCATGTGGACGTGGATGCCGCCGAGCTGCCGATCATGGACGGCTCCGCCGCCCCCTTCGTTTTCCTGCTGCAATCGGCCGGCATCGAGGAACAGAACGCGCCCAAGAAGTTCCTGCGCGTGAGGAAGCCGGTGGAGGTGCGCGAGGGAGACAAGTGGGCGCGCCTGGACCCCTACGAGGGATTCCGGCTGTCCTTTTCCATCCTCTTCAACCACCCGGCGGTGGATCAGTCCGGCACATCGGTCAGCGTGGACTTCGCCGACGATTCCTACGTGCGCAACGTCGCCCGCGCCCGTACCTTTGGATTCACCCAGGACGTCGAGGCGTTGCGCGCGCAGGGCCTGGCGCTGGGCGGCAGCCTCGACAACGCCATCGTGATGGACGAATACCGCGTGCTGAACGCGGAAGGGCTGCGCGTGCCCGACGAATTCGTGCGCCACAAGGTGCTCGACGCCATCGGCGACCTGTATCTGGCCGGCCATCCGCTGCTGGCCGCCTTTTCCGCCCACAAGTCCGGCCATGCCATGAACAACCGCCTGCTGCGGGAACTCCTGGCGGACGCCTCGGCCTGGGAATGGGCGAGCTTCGAGCGGGAGGAGACCACCCCCGCGGCCGTCTCCGGCCTCTACCCGCAACCCGCCTGATGCTGTTGCTGAGAGTGGTCGGCATTCTGACGGCCATCGCCATCGGCGCCGGCATCGCGGCCTTTCTCTTCACCGGCGACCGGCGCTACCTCCGTCTTTCGGGCCGCATCGTCCGGTATGCGATTGTCTTCGTGCTGGCGGTGCTGGCGCTGTTCCTCCTCGAACGGGGCGTCGTCATGCTGCCGTTCTGACCAGCCGGGTGATCGCAGCCCGGAGCGGAGATTCTTCCGACAGGCTGTCGGCGAGCGACGTGAGTCCACGCTTCTGGTTTTCGCCAAGTGTGGCGTGACGAGGTTTCCCCGGCTTGGTCAATCCTCGAATCCGGGGTTGCACCCGTATTTCGATTCCGGTAACCTCCGCCGTTTCAGAACGAAAAACGTCGACGAGAGTAGGGGCAATTTGCTTCAGCTTCGCGGCGACCGCGCCGTTGGCGGCGTGGATGACGATGTTCCCTGACTTGAGATTTGCGATCCGGGCGCCGCTTGATAGCGGAGTGGCCGCCTCGAGGAGGCGCTGCATGCGCAGCAGACGGTCGGCATGCCCGGTGAGCCGGGCCAATCCGGCGTCTGCCTTCAAGCAGGCGGCCAGGCTGCGGGCTCCTCGTTGCACGGGTTGCATGGGTCGCATGATTTATTTTCGAGAGGAGTAGGGGATGCATATTATTCTCGTCTCAGACCGGCTGGCAACAGCGAAGACCATTACCGTCACGGGTCGTCACGTGCTCCTGACCCTGGCGATGCTCTCGGCGCTGATCATCGGCCTGTCTTCCCTGTTTTCCTACGTGACCGTGCGCCATGCGGCGGAAATCCGCCTGCCCTTCCTGCAGGAACTCCTGCGCACCGTGAGCGCCGAGGAAACGCAAAAGAGCCGCGAGTTCGTGAAGGAAAACCTCAACGCCATGGCCGTCAAGCTTGGCCAGATGCAGGCCCAGGTGATGCGCCTCGATTCCATGGGCGAGCGGCTGGCGGCCATGGCCGGCGTCAAGCCTCAGGAGCTCAAGAGCCAGGAGACCGTTCCGGCGGCGCAAAAAGATGGCCGCGGCGGCCCGCTCGTTTCGCCCCCTCCTCTCTCGGCGGAGGAATTGGAACAGGCCCTCGAATCGCTTTCTCGCGAGGTGGATGTCAAGAAGGACATCCTTTCGCTGCTGGAATCCCGGATGTTCGACGAACGGATCCGAAGAAGCCTGCTGCCGTCCACCCTGCCCGTCGAAGCCCAGTGGAACGCTTCTGGCTTCGGCTGGCGCGTCGATCCCTTTACCGGCGAGACGGCGCTTCACGAAGGCATCGACTTCGTCGCCGAGCCCGGCACGCCGATCAAGGCCGCCGCCGCCGGCGTGGTGACCGCCGCCGAAGCCCATCCCCAGTACGGCAACATGATCGAGATCGACCACGGCAACGACATGACCACCCGCTATGCCCATGCATCCAGGATTCACGTGCAGGCGGGCGCGCTGGTCAAGCGCGGGCAGATGATCGCCGAGGTGGGCTCGACCGGGCGTTCCACCGGGCCGCACCTGCACTTCGAGGTGCGCGTCAAGGGCATCGCACAGAACCCGAACCGGTTCCTGCGGCAGGCGCAAGTCAACGACACGAAGCTGGCCCGGAAATAGCCCCCGCAGCTGCTAGAATGCCGCCTTTGCCTTGTCGGGCGGCATTCCCATGATTTCAGGCTTTCTAAAGAAGATATTCGGCAGCCGGAACGACCGGCTGCTGCGCCAGCTCGGCGGCACCGTTGCCCGCATCAACGCCCTGGAGGCTGGCCTCCAGGGCCTTTCCGACGAGCAGCTGGCCGGCAGGACCGCCGAGTTCCGGCAGCGTCACGCGAACGGCGAATCCCTGGACGACCTGCTGCCCGAGGCCTTCGCCGTGGTGCGCGAGGCCGGCCGGCGCGTGCTGGGCATGCGCCACTTCGACGTGCAACTCATCGGCGGCATGGTGCTGCATCAGGGCAAGATTTCCGAGATGCGCACGGGCGAGGGCAAGACCCTCGTCGCCACGCTGCCCGCCTACCTCAACGCCCTCTCCGGCAAGGGCGTGCACATCGTCACCGTCAACGACTACCTGGCCAGCCGCGACGCCGAATGGATGGGGCGGCTGCACCGCTTCCTCGGCCTGTCGGTCGGCGTGAATCTCTCCCAGATGAGGCACGAGGACAAGCAGGCCGCCTATGCCGCCGACATCACCTACGGCACCAACAACGAGTTCGGCTTCGACTACCTGCGCGACAACATGGTCTATGCGCCCGGCGAGCGGGTGCAGCGCGGCCTCAACTACGCCATCGTCGACGAGGTGGATTCCATCCTGATCGACGAGGCGCGCACGCCGCTCATCATCTCCGGCCAGGCCGAGGACCACACCGACCTCTACGTGAAGATGAACGCCGTGCCGCCCCTGCTGACGAAGGGCGAGGCCGCGAAAAGTCAGGAAGAGCGCGACACCGGCGACTACACGGTCGACCTCAAGTCCCACCAGGTGCTGCTGACCGAGGAAGGCCACGAGAAGGCCGAGGAAATCCTGACCCGGCTGGGCCTGCTGGCGGAAGGCGCCAGCCTCTACGAGCCGGCCAATATCCTGCTCATGCACCACCTCTACGCGGCGCTCAAGGCGCACAACCTCTACCACCGCGACCAGCAATACGTGGTTCAGCAGGGCGAGCACGGCGCCGAGGTCGTCATCGTCGACGAATTCACCGGCCGCCTGATGGCCGGTCGCCGCTGGTCCGACGGCCTGCACCAGGCCGTGGAGGCCAAGGAAGGCGTGGCGATCCAGAACGAGAACCAGACGCTCGCCTCGATCACCTTCCAGAACTACTTCCGCATGTACGGCAAGCTCTCCGGCATGACCGGCACGGCCGACACCGAAGCCTACGAGTTCCATCAGATCTACGGCCTTGAAACCGTGGTCGTTCCCACCAACAAGCCGATGATCCGGGCCGACGCCAACGACCAGATCTACCGCACGGCGCAGGAAAAATACACGGCCATCATCGCCGACATCAAGGACTGCCACGGACGCGGCCAGCCGGTGCTGGTCGGCACCACCTCCATCGAGAATTCCGAGCTGCTCTCCGGCCTGCTCGACAAGGAGAAGCTGCCCCACCAGGTGCTGAACGCCAAGCAGCACGCGAAGGAAGCGGAGATCGTCGTCCAGGCGGGCCGGCCCGGCGTCATCACCATCGCCACCAACATGGCCGGCCGCGGCACCGACATCGTGCTCGGCGGCAGCATCGAGAGGCGGATCGCGGCCGTCCGCGACGACGAAAGCCTGCCGACGGAAGAAAGGGAAAGCCGCATCGCCGGCATGCGCGCCGACTGGCAGAACCTGCACGATCAAGTGCTGGCCTCCGGCGGCCTGCACATCATCGGCTCCGAGCGCCACGAGTCGCGCCGCATCGACAACCAGCTGCGCGGACGTTCCGGCCGCCAGGGCGACCCCGGCTCCTCGCGCTTCTACCTGTCGCTCGACGACCCGCTGCTCAAGATCTTCGCCGGCGAGCGCCTCAACGCCATCATGGTGCGCCTGAAGATGCCCGAGGGCGAGGCCATCGAGCATCCGCTGGTCAGCCGCTCGCTGGAATCCGCGCAGCGCAAGGTCGAGCAGCGCAACTTCGACATCCGCAAGCAGCTCCTCGAATACGACGACGTCGCCAACGACCAGCGCAAGGTCATCTACCAGCAGCGCAACGAACTGCTCGACGCCGACGACATCGCGGAAACCATCACCGCCATGCGCCGGGGCCTGGTGTACGACACCTTCCGCCTCCACGTGCCGGACGACAGCGTCGAGGAGCAATGGGACATCCCGGGCCTGGAATCGACCCTGGCCGCGGAGCTTCAGATCAGGCTGCCCGTGGGCGAATGGCTGAAGACCGACCCCGGCCTGACCGACGACGACCTTCTCAATCGCATCCTCGAAGCCGCCGACGCCGCCTACGCCGGCAAGACCGCGCGGGTGGACGCGGCGGCCTGGGCCGGCTTCGAGCGCAACGTCATGCTCCAGAGCCTCGACACCCACTGGCGCGAGCATTTGGCCGCGCTCGACCACCTGCGCCAGGGCATCCACCTGCGCGGCTACGCCCAGAAGAATCCGAAACAGGAATACAAGCGCGAGGCCTTCGAACTGTTCGAGGGGCTCCTGCAGACGGTCCGCACGGAAGTCATCCGGCTCCTGATGACCGTCGAAATCCGCTCTCCAGAGCAGATCGAGGAAGCGGAACAGCATCACCCGCAGGTCGAGAACGTCCAGTACCACCACGCCGGCTACGACGAGGCGCTGGGGTCGACCGAGGAAAGGTCCGCCCAGCCCATGCAGCGCGCGACGCCGAAAGTCGGGCGCAACGACCCCTGCCCCTGCGGGAGCGGGAAAAAGTACAAGCACTGCCACGGAAAACTGAATTGAGGGAGTTGCGAACCATCGTCGAGGACGGCGGCGACGTCGTCATTCTCGATCAGACGAAGCTGCCGCGCGAGACCGCCTTCGTCGTACTGCGCGGACTCGAAGACGCCGCCCATGCGATCCGCGTCATGCAGGTGCGCGGCGCGCCGCTGATCGGCGCCACCGCCGCCTGGGGCGTTGCCCTGGCGCTGAAGGAAGGATGCGATCTCGACCGCGCGCTCGCCGCGCTCCTCGCCACCCGCCCCACCGCCGTCAACCTGCGCTGGGCGCTCGACCGCATGAAGGCCGCCCTTGCGCCGCTCCAGCCTTCGGATCGCACCGCGGCCGCCTGGGAGGAGGCGCGCGCCATTGCCGCGGAAGACGAGGCCGCCAACGCCGCCATCGGCCGCCACGGCCTGCCGTTGCTGGAGGAGGTGCGGCGCCGCCCCGTCCAGGTCATGACGCATTGCAACGCCGGCTGGCTCGCCACCGTCGCCCACGGCACCGCACTCTCCCCGATCTACGCCGCCCACGCCGCCGGCATTCCCGTGCATGTCTGGGTTTCCGAGACGCGCCCGCGCAACCAGGGGCTGCTCACCGCCTGGGAACTGGAGCAGGCGGGCATCCCCTGCACGCTGATCGCCGACAACGCCGCCGGCCTCTTGATGATGCGGGGCAAGGTAGACTGCGTGATCGTCGGCGCCGACCGCATCGCCGCCAACGGCGACACCGCCAACAAGGTCGGCACCTACCTCAAGGCGCTCGCCGCGAAGGCCCATGGCGTTCCCTTCTACGTCGCCGCCCCGATTTCCACCATCGACTTCGCCTGTCCGGCGGGGGCCGGCATTCCCATCGAGGAACGCGAAGCCGCCGAGCTGGGCGTGCCGCACCTCACCGTCGCCAATCCGGCTTTCGACGTGACGCCGGCGCACCTCATCGCCGGCATCGTCACCGAGCGCGGTGTCGTGCCGCCCGGCGCGCTTGCCGATGTCTGACATCCTGAACAGGATCCTCGCCGTCAAGCGCGAGGAAGTGGCCGCCGCGCGGGTCGCCCGCGACTTTTCCGCACTGCGCGCCGAGGCCGAGGCCCAGCCTCCCGCCCGCGACTTCGAAGGCGGCATCCGCGCGAAAGTCAGCGCCGGCGGCACGGCGATCATCGCCGAGATCAAGAAGGCGAGCCCGTCGAAGGGGGTGCTGCGCGATGACTTCCGCCCCGCCGAGATTGCGGCGAGCTACGAGCGGCACGGCGCCGCCTGCCTTTCAGTGCTCACCGACCGGCAGTTTTTCCAGGGCGCGCCGGAATACCTGCAAGCCGCCCGCGCCGCCTGCAACCTTCCCGTCCTGCGCAAGGACTTCATGGTTGACGAATGGCAGGTCTGGGAAGCGCGCGCCATGGGCGCCGACGCCATCCTGCTCATCGTCGCCGCGCTCGACGCGCCGCGGATGAGGGACATGGAGACGCTCGCCCGCGAGCTGGGCATGGCCGTGCTGGTCGAAGCCCACGACGCCGCCGAGGTCGACGCCGCGCTGCGGCTTCAAACGCCGCTCATCGGCATCAACAACCGGAATCTCCGCACCTTCGAGGTCAGCCTGGACACCACCCTCGACCAGCTCGACCGCATCCCGGAAGGCCGCATCGTCGTCACCGAATCCGGCATCCTCGCGCCGGAAGACGTCGCCCGCATGCGCGGCCGGGGCGTCAACGCCTACCTCGTCGGCGAAGCCTTCATGCGCGCCCCCGATCCCGGCGCGGAACTGGCGAGGCTGTTCGGCCTGTAAAGGGCGTTGCAAAAAACCAACACCTCTTCCCCTGCGACTCTGGCAATCCGCCCTTCTTCTTGCCCGTCCCGGCGCCGTGGGCGAGAATCCTTCGCAGCTTTCCAAATGGGAAGTCCCGCGGGATCAGTGACCAACCACGTGGAGTCATTGAAACCGCAAGCAGTCCAACTTTCATCAGGAGATTTATCCATGCAAAAGAAACTCATCGCCCTGGCCGTCGCCGCCGTCGCCGCCGCCCCGGTCTTCGCGCAATCGAACGTCACCATCTACGGCCAGGTGCGCGTGTCGGTCGATCATTTCGACATGAATAACGCCACTGGCGACAGCTGGGGCGTCAATGACCAAGCCTCTCGCATCGGTTTCAAGGGCGCGGAAGACCTGGGCAACGGCCTCAAGGCCGTGTGGCAGTGGGAATCCAGCCTGAACACCACCAATGCCAACGGCGTCACCTCCGGCGCTTCCGCCTCTGTCGGTGCCCACACCCAGCGCAACACCTTCCTCGGCCTGGCCGGCGGTTTCGGCACCGTGCTGTTCGGCACGCATGACACCCCCTACAAGCTGGGCGGCTCCGCCGACCTGTTCGGCGACACCGCCGCCGACGCGCAGGGCACCGCCGCCGCTTCCGGCATCATCGGTCGCAACGGCTGGGACAACCGCCTTGGCAACGTTCTCGCCTACGTGTCCCCGACCTGGTCCGGCTTCCACTTCGCCGTCGGCCTGGTTGCGGGTGAGACCGCCGCCGACAACGCCGCCTACAAGGACGCGGACGGCCTGGCCGACGCCCAGTCCTATGTGGCGGTCTATGAGAACGGCCCCTTCAAGGCCACCCTGGGCCATGAACTCGTCACCAAGGAGCTCTTCAACAGCCTGACCGGCGACAGCGACCTGTTGGTGAAGGCCAAGGCCACGAAGCTGAACCTCGGCTACAAGATGGGCGCCATCGGCCTGGGCTACACCTATGAGTCCTCCACCGCCGGCACGACCTCGGTCTCCGCTCTTGCTGGTGGCGGCAGCGCCAACATTGGCTCGCTGGTCAAGGACAAGGGTCAGCTGGCTTCCATCTCCTACACCACGGGCGCCACGACCTTCGGCCTGCAGATGGGCAAGTTTGACGACAGGGGCACGGTTACGACCGGCGACGGCAACAGCGACGTGAATACCTGGACGGTCGGCGCCTACCACGGCCTGTCCAAGCGCACCACGGCCTATATCGGCTACCACAATGCCAAGGTCAAGGACGGCATCGCCGCCGGCTCCGACCTCAAGGTCAAGGCCCTTACCATGGGTCTGAACCACAGCTTCTGATCGACTCCAGTCGATTCGCAGTTGTTAAAACGGCCGCCTTCGGGCGGCCGTTTTTTCGTCTAGAATGCGGGCTGGCACTTTTGATATGGAATCAGCATGGGCGCGATTACCTTCGATACCCTCAAGTTCGCCAACCGTCTCAAGACGGCAGGCGTGTCGTCTGCTCAGGCAGAAGCCGAGGCCGAAGCGTTGGCCGAGGTGTTCGACCTCGCCGGGCGCGATCTGGTGACCAAGGAATATCTGGATGCCAAGCTCATGCAACTCGAACAGCGGATGATCATCAAGCTCGGCGCCCTGATGGTGGTGGCCGTGGGTGCGGTTGCGACGCTCGTCAAACTGCTCTGATCGTTTCCCGATTCGCAGCTGCTCAAACGGCCGCCTTCGGGCGGCCGTTTTTATTGGGCCTGCTTCAGACAACCGATACTCTGGAGCTACAATGGGACATCTTTAACAATTGGAGGAAACGCCATGCCAAGAATCTACTTCATCCGTGCCGAATGGGATGACGAGGCCTCTGTGTGGGTTGCGACCTCCGACGATGTGCCGGGTCTGGCAACGGAAGCAGATACGCTGGAAGTTTTATCCGCCAAGCTCGAAAGCCTCGTCCCCGAGCTTCTGGATGCCAACGGACAGGAGGGTGGCACGGAGGTGCCTTTTGAACTGCTTGCCAGAAAGTTCGCCATTGCCCACCGGAATGCTTGCTGATTTATTTCTCCCGCCGCGTCGCGTCGCGCCGCTGTTCGCGCAGTTCCCGCACGTGATCCATGAAACGATCGGGGGGTACGCCGACGAAGGCCAGCGCGTGGGTCGCCAGCATCACCGAGGATTCGAGCGCTTCGGGCACGACCTCGGCGGCGCCGGCGGCGAGAAGCTCCCCGGCGTCGGCCTGCTCGCGCGTGCGCACGACCACGGGCACGTCGGGACGCAGCGCGCGCACGCGGGCGAGCAGGCGCAGGGCGGCCTGCAGGTCGGCGAAGGTGACGACGACGACGCTGGCGCGCGCGATGCCCGCGGCCAGCAGCGTTTCCCGGCGCGTGCAGTCGCCGTAGGAGACGGAATCCCGTGTGCCGGCGGCCTCGCGCACCCGCTCGGGGTCGAGGTCGAGCGCCGTGAAGGAGATGTTCTCCCTTTCCAGGAAGCGGGCCAGGTGCTGGCCGGTGCGGCCGTAGCCGCAGAGGAGGGCGTGCTTGTCCGCGGCGATCGAACGGGCGGCGATCTGCGTGAGCTGCATCGAGCGCGTCAGCCATTCGGAGGCCACCAGGCGAAGCACGATGCGATCGGAGAAATGGACGATCAGCGGCGCCGCCATCATCGACAGCACGAGAGCCGCGAGCACCGGCTGCAAGGGGCCGCCGGCCAGCAGGCCCATGCGCTCGCCCTGGGCCAGCAGCACGAAGCCGAACTCGCCGCCGGCGCATAGCCATAATCCCGTGCGCAGCGCCGTGCCCGGCGGCGCGCCGAGCAGGCGCGAGGCGCACCATGCGAGAAACAGCTTGCCGGCCAGCAGCGCGGCCAGCACGCCCGCCACGATGGTCCATTCACGCAGGATGACGGGGATGTCCAGCATCATGCCGATGGAGATGAAGAACAGGCCCATCAGCACGTCGCGGAAGGGCTTGATGTCCTCTTCCACCGCGTAGCGATACTCGGTTTCGGAGATCAGCATGCCGGCGATGAAGGCGCCCAGCGCAAGCGAGAGGCCGGCCAGCTCGGTGACCCAGGCGAGGCTCAGGGTGATGAGCAGCACGTTGAGCATGAAGAGCTCGCCCGACTTCTTCCTCGCCACGAGGGCGAACCATCCGCGCATCAGCCGCTGGCCGAAGACCAGCACCAGGGTCAGCAACGCCGCCGCCTTGACGAAGGCCAGCGCCAGGGCGCCGGCCATCGCCCCCATCGGCTGCGAGAGCGCGGGGATCAGCACCAGCAGCGGCACCACGGCGAGGTCCTGGAACAGCAGCACGCCCATGACTTCGCGGCCGTGCCGGGCGCCCAGTTCCCGCCGGTCGGCGAGGAGCCTGGAGAGGATGGCCGTCGACGACATGGCCAGCGCGCCGCCCAGCGCGATGCCCGCCGACCAGGAAACGCCCGCCGTGCTTGATGCGACGAGGGCGACGGCGGCCAGCGTGACGGCGACCTGCGCCGTGCCCAGGCCGAAGACGATGCGCTTCATGGCGAAGAGCCTCGGCAGCGAGAATTCCAGGCCGATGGAGAACATCAGGAACACCACGCCGAATTCCGCGAGCGCCCGCGCCCCATCGGCGTCGGGCAGCAGGTCGAGCGCGCGCGGGCCGACGACGACGCCCACCAGCAGGTAGCCGAGAATGGGCGGCAGGCCGAGCGAGCGGAAGGCCGCGACCACCAGCACGGAGGCGGAAAGCAGCAGCAGGACGAGTTGCAGGGTATTCACGGAAGGCTGTCCGAAGGGCGGTTGGGTATAATTCCGCATCAATCATAGCGGACTATTCCCAGCGTGCCCCCTGCACCCACTCCCGCCCTCCGGAATACGACCACCGACCACGCCCTGGAGATGGCCCGGCGGGTGCTGCGCATCGAGGCGGAAGCGGTGGCGGCGCTCGGCGCTCGGCTGGACGGCGAGTTCCGGCGCGCCGTCGAGCTGATCCTCGCGAGCCCGGGCCGCGTCATCGTCAGCGGCATCGGCAAGTCCGGCCACGTCGCGCGCAAGATCGCCGCCACGATGGCCAGTACCGGCACGCCCGCCTATTTCGTGCACGCCGCCGAGGCGGTGCACGGCGACCTGGGCATGATCGCCCGCGACGACGTGCTGATCGCGCTGTCCAATTCCGGCGAGAACGACGAGCTGCTGACCATCGTGCCGGTGGTGAAGCGCCGGGGCGGGCGGCTGATCGCCATCACCGGCAACGCGGATTCGCCGCTGGCGCGCGAGGCCGACGTGCACCTCGACGCGCGCGTCGCGGAGGAGGCCTGCCCGCTCAACCTCGCGCCGACGGCCAGCACGACGGCGGCGCTGGCGCTCGGCGACGCCCTGGCCGTGGCGCTGCTCGACGCGCGCGGCTTCGGCGCGGAGGACTTCGCGCGGTCCCACCCCGGCGGCGCGCTGGGCAGGAAACTGCTGACCCATGTCCGCGACGTCATGCGCCCGGCCGACCAGGTTCCACAGCTCTCCGAGGACACGCCGGTCGTCGCGAGCCTGTTGCCCATCTCGAGGGGCGGGCTGGGCATGGCCGTCGTGAACGACGCGGCCGGCCGGCCGGCCGGCATCTTCACCGACGGCGACCTGCGCCGGGCGATGGAACGGCTGGGCGACCTGCGGACGACGCGGGTGGGCGAGGTGATGACGCGCAATCCTCACGCCATCGACGCCGGCCGGCTGGCGGTGGAGGCGGTGGAGATGATGGAGCGGCACCGGATCAACCAGTTGCTGGTGACGGACGCCGGCGGCAACCTCGCCGGCGCGCTCAACATGCACGACCTGTTCCGGGCGAAAGTCGTCTGATGGACCTTGCGAATCTTCGGCTGATGGGCTTCGACATCGACGGCGTCATGACCGACGGCCGCCTCTGGTACAGCCCGCGCGGCGACGAGATGAAGGCGTTCTTCGTCCGCGACGGCCTCGGGCTCAAGATGCTGGAACAGTCCGGCGTGCGCGTCGCCATCATCACCGGGCGGGATTCGCCCATCGTCGCGGAACGCGCCCGCGATCTGGGCATCGGCCTCGTCCGGCAGGGCGTCAAGGACAAGCGCGCGGTCATGGCCGAGATGCTGGCCGGCCTTTCCCTGTCCTTCGGGGAGGCCGGCTACATGGGCGACGACGTGGTCGACCTGGCCGTCATGGCGGCCTGCGGCTTCGCCGCCTCCGTGCCCGACGGCCATCCCCTCGCCCGGCGGCGCGCCCACTACGTGGCGCTGGCGCCGGCCGGCGGAGGCGCCGTGCGCGAGGTCTGCGAGCTGATTCTGCGCGCCCAGGGCAACTGGGACGCCGCTCTGGGCAATTCCCCCGTCTGATGAGACCCACGGGCGCCTCTCTGTTTCCCATCCTCCTGCTGGCCCTGCTGGCGGGCCTGACCTTCTGGCTGGAACGGGCGACCCAGACCGACGCGACACGCGGCGGCGAGGAGCGGCACGATCCGGATTTCATCGTCGAACGCTTCCAGGTGCGCCGCTACGACACCGACGGCGCCTTGCGGCACACGCTGATTGCGGACAGAATGCTGCATTATGCCGACGACGAAAGCAGCGACGTGATCGCCCCGCACCTGACCTACCACCGTCAGCGGCCGACGGCCGTGACCTCGCGTACCGCCTGGATGGACAAGGACGGCGAGCATATACGGCTCGACGGCGACGTCCGGGTCGTTCGGGCCGGCGCCGACGGCGGCCCGGAGACCGTGATCGCGACGAGCGTGCTCCATGTCATCCCCGACGACGAATTCGCCTACACCCATGCGCCGGTGACCATTACCCAGGGGTGGAGCGTGATCGACGGCGTCGGCCTGACGGCCGACGACAAGTCGCAGATCGCCGTCCTTTCCGGACCCGTGCACGGCATCATTCACCGGAACCCGCCCCAATGAAGACCTCCCTTCCCACGATCCTCTCCGTTCTCCTTGCCCTGCTGGCGGTGCGGCCCGCGTTCGCGGAGCGCGCCGACCGCGACAAGCCGATCCAACTCGAAGCCGACCGCATTACCGTCGACGACGCGAAAAAGGTGCATATCCTCGAAGGCAACGTCCAACTCATCCGGGGCACGATGGTCATCCGCACCGCCCGGCTGGTCGTCACCCAGGACGAGTCGGGCTTCCAGAAGGGCGTCGCCACCGGCGGCGAGGGCGGGCTGGCGCGCTTCCGCCAGAAGCGCGAGGGCCGGGACGAGTACGTGGAAGGCGAGGCCGAGCGCATCGAGCACGACGGGAAGGAGGAGAAGACCGAGTTCTTCCAGCGCGCCATGGTCAAGAGCGGGCTCGACGAAGTGCGCGGCCCGTATGTTTCCTTCGACGGCCTCACCGAAAATTACCTGGTTTCCAGCGGCCCCGGCGGCGCCAAAAGCACGGGGAACGCCGCCGCCCGCAAGGAGCGCGTCCGCGCCGTGATCCAGCCCAAGGGCAAGGGCGACGGCAAGGCTGCGCCGGCGAAATCCGATCCCGCCCTGAAGGCGGCTCCAGAACTCGCCACGCCGCGTCAGGAGTAGCGTCCTCCCCACATCTTCTGCAACCGCTTGACCGATACCGGCGAGGGCGTCTTCAGTTCCTGCGCGAACAGCGCGACGCGCAATTCCTCCAACAGCCAGCGGAATTCTTCCAGAAACGGGTCCGTCACGCCCGATTTCCCCATCGCCGCGCGCTCGCGCTCGAAGGGGCGGGCGAGGCCCTGCCACTCGGCCATCAGCCGCGCGTCGCGGGCAGGGTCGCTGCGCGCCTTGTCCAGGCGCAGGCTGGCGGCCTTGAGGTAGCGCGGGAAGTGCGCCAGCCGTTCGTGGGGCGTGGCGGCGATGAAATTCTTTGCCAGCAGGGCGCAGGCCTGCGCCGCGATGTCGGCGCAGGCCTGCGGGAACGCCTTCTGCATCGCGGCGAGCTTCTTCTGCAAGGCAGTGTGCTCGGTGAGGATCGTGCCGACCAGGCGGGCGATCTCCTGAGCCACCAGCGCCACCTTGCCTTTCGCCATCGCAACCCGCGCTTCGAAAGCCTTTTCATCTTCCGGCAGCGGCTCGGCGAGGCAGATGCGCCCGATGGTCGCCGCGACGATCTGTTCCTTCAGCTCCTTCTCGGCGCCCAGCGGCATGAATAGCATGCCCAGTTCTCGCGGCAGGCTCTTCTCCGCGAACTTGATCTGTGGGTTGAGCGCGGCCGCGAAGCGGTCGGAGAGGCTCACACGCTCGGCCTCGGCCGCCTTCTCCTCGGACGGTTCGGCGAAGTCGCCGTACTCCGCGCGCAATTCCGCGAGATTGCGCGACATGGCCAGCGTGCCGCCATGCTCGTCCTCCAGCCGGAAGTTCATCAGCAGGTGCGGACGCAGCTCGCCGGGCCGGAAGGCGTCGAGCGGCAGCTTGAGGGCGATCTTTTCCTCCACCGCACGAGTCAGCGACCTGACCAGCGGTTCGTCGATATCGAGGTCGGCATCGCAAAAAGTTTCCGCGAAGGCGTCGACGGGCTGTACCCGGTGGCGATACTTCTGCGGCAGCGTCTTCAGCAGCGCCACGATCTTTTCCTTCAGCAGTCCCGGAACCAGCCATTCGCAGCGCGTCGCCGACATGCGATTGAGCATTGCAAGCGGCAGCGAAAGCGTCACGCCGTCGTCCGCCGCGCCGGGGTCGTGCTTGTAGGTCAGATGGAACCCGTTCAGCTCCGGCGGAAAGGCGTCGGTGGTGATGCCCGCCGCCTCGTGGCGCATGAGCTGGTCTTTTTCGAGGAACAGCAGCTTTGGCGCCCCGATCTCCGCTTCGCGCCGCCACTTGTCGAAGGCGGCCAGCGTGGCGGTGCCTTCGGGCACCTTCGCGTCGAAGAAGGCGTGGATCAGCTCCTCGTCCACCAGCACGTCGGGCCGGCGCGACTTGTGTTCGAGGCGCTCGATCTCCTCCACGAGTTTCAGATTGTGCTGGAGGAATTTCCATTTCCGCAGCCAGTCCTCGCCCACCTCGCCCTGCACCAGCGCGCGGCGGATGAGGATTTCGCGGGAGAGCTTCGCGTCGAGCGGACCATAGTGAATGCGCCGCTTGCCGTGCAGCAGCAGGCCGTGCAGCGTCACCCGTTCCCACGCCACCACCTGGCCGGGGCCTTTCTCCCAGTGCGGCTCGAACACATGCCTGCGGACGAGGTGCGCGCCGACTTCCTCCAGCCACTCCGGTTCTATTTTCGCGATGCAGCGCGCGAACAGGCGCGAGGTCTCGACCAGTTCCGCCGCCACGATCCAGCGCCCCGCCTTCTTCACCAGCGTCGAGCCCGGATGGATGAAGAACTTGATGCCGCGCGCACCGAGGTAGTTCTTGTCCTCCTCGTTGACGAGGCCGATGTGGCCGAGCAGGCCCGTCAGCAGCGCCTTGTGGATGGCATCGAAGCTCGCCGGGAGCTGGTTCTCCTTCCACGAATGCTCGTGGCACATCGTCGCGAGCTGACCATGCACGTCGCGCCATTCGCGCACGCGCAGCCAGGAGAGGAACTCGCGCCGGCACCAGGCGCGCTGCTTGTTGGTGGATTCGTTCTTCCAGACTTCCTCCGTTGCGGCCCAGAGCTTGAGATACGACAGGAACTCGGACTTCTCGTCCTTCCACTTCGCATGCGCCTGGTCGGCAGACCCGGCGGCTTCCTGGGGACGCTCGCGCGGATCCTGCACCGAGAGCGCCGCGGCGATGACGAGCATCTCCTTGAGGCAGCCGTGGCGCCGCGCGGCGAGGATCATGCGGCCGATCTTCGGGTCGAGTGGGAGTTTCGCCAGTTCCAGGCCGACCGGCGTCAGTCCCTTCGCCTCGTCGATGGCGCCGAGTTCCCCGAGCAGTCCGTAGCCGTCGGCGATCATGCGCGGCAACGGCACTTCGAGGAAGGGGAAGTTTTCGACATCGCCGAGATGCAGCGACTTCATGCGCAGGATCACGCCGGCCAGCGAGGAGCGCAGGATCTCCGGATCGGTGTAGGGCGGCCGCTTGTTGAAATCCTCCTCCGAATAGAGCCGGAAGCAGACGCCCGCCGCGACGCGCCCGCAGCGGCCGGCCCGCTGCTTCGCCGCCGCCTGCGAGATCGGCTCGACCTGCAACTGCTCCACCTTGTTGCGGTGGCTGTAGCGCTTCACGCGCGCCAGTCCCGTGTCGACCACATAGCGGATGCCCGGCACCGTCAGCGAGGTTTCGGCGACGTTGGTCGCCAGCACTACGCGGCGTCCCTGGTGCGGCGAAAACACCCGGCTTTGTTCCTGCGCCGACTGGCGAGCGAACAACGGCAATATCTCCAATCCCGGAGGGTGGTGTTTTCTCAAGGCTTCCGCGGCCTCGCGGATCTCGCGCTCGCCGGGCAGGAAGACCAGCACGTCGCCCGCGCCTTCGCGATGCGCCTCGGCCACCGCATCCACGATGGCATCATTGATGTCACGATCTTCATCGAACGGCCGCCAGCGCGTCTCGATGGGAAAGAGCCGGCCCGAGACCTCGATCACCGGCGCATCGCCGAAGTGCTTCGAGAAACGCTCCGCGTCCAGCGTCGCCGACGTCACGATCACCTTCAGGTCGCGCCGTTTCGCCAGCACCGACTTCAGGTAGCCGAGCAGGAAGTCGATGTTGAGCGAGCGTTCGTGCGCTTCGTCGATGAGGAGTGTGTCGTATTGCCTGAGCAGCGGATCGGTCTGCGTCTCGGCCAGCAGGATGCCGTCGGTCATCAGCTTGATGTAGGTGTCGCCCGACACCCGGTCGGTGAAGCGGATCTTGTAGCCGACGTATTTTCCAAGTTCGGACTTCAGCTCCTGCGCGATGCGCGCCGCGGTGGCGCGCGCGGCGATGCGGCGCGGCTGTGTATGGCCGATGAGGCCGTGGATGCCGCGGCCCATTTCGAGGCAGATCTTCGGCAGCTGCGTGGTCTTGCCCGAACCCGTCTCGCCGCAGACGACCACGACCTGATGCGCGGCGATCGCCTCGGCGATCTCGTCGCGGCGCGCGTTGATCGGCAGCGCCTCGTCATAGGCGACGGCCGGCCGCGCGGCCAGGCGGGCAGCGGGGTCGGGCTTCAGGCTGGGCGGCTCCGGATCATATGTCACGGCTTCCAGAGATTCACGGTGCCTGGCCCGCGCATGGCCTCGAACTCGGCGGCATTGAGCACCGATTCCTCCGGCAGCGCGCGCCATCCTGCTCGACCCGACGAATGACGTCGAGGCAATGCGGCTTGAACTCCGAAACGCTGACGGCGTTAGTAGTCATTTTGACTCTCCAGACGGCTATTTTAAAACGGTAACACAGGCCTGCCGTGCCGGCCACGTGTCGAATCGCCTATCCACCCTTATCTTCGAAAGCCATTGCCAGCCAGCCGGCGCCGTTCGCCGATGGCCCAGAGTTCGAAGCGGTCCGGCGGGATGCCGGACCGCGCCAGCGCCGGCGGCAGGTCGTCCAGCGGCTGGTCCGCCGGTTCGTCGCAGTGCCGGAAGGTTCCCCAGTGGATGCCGAGGGTGTAGCGCGCGCCGAGATCGAGGTGCGCGCGCGCCGCCTCCGCCGGATTGACGTGCTGCTTGCCCATGAACCAGCGCGGCTCGTGGCAGCCGACAGGGATCATCGCCAGGTCGAAGCCGCCGTAGCGCCGGCCGATTTCCCCGAAGTGCGGCCCGTAGCCGGTGTCGCCGGCGAAGTAGGCGCTGACGCCGCCGCCGCGGACGACATAGCCGCCCCAGAGCGTCCGGTTGGTGTCCGCCAATGTGCGCCGGCTCCAGTGCTGCGCCGGTACCAGGTCGATGTCGACGGCGTCGCCGTTCCGGGCAATCGTCGCGCCCCGCCACCAGTCGAGCGCCGTCACCGGCCCGATGCCTTGTTCGGCGAACCAGCGCTCGACGCCCAGGGGAACGAGAAAGCGCGTGCGTCCTCCGCCGCGCCCGAACAGCGCCCGCAGCGTCGGCTCGTCGAGGTGGTCGTAGTGGTTGTGCGAGATCAGCACGGCGTCGATCGGTGGCAGGTCGTCGAGGCGCAGGGGCAGCGGCACCAGTCGTTCCGCACCCGTCCCCGACAGGGGCGCCGGCCGCGGCGAGAACACCGGGTCGGTGATCAGGTTGAGTCCGTCGATCTGCAACAGTACCGTGGCATGGCCGATCCAACTTACCCGCCAGCCGGATTCCGGCTTGTGCAGCGCCGAGGGATCGAGCGCCGTCACCGGCACGCGGCCCGGATTGTCCGGCGCCATCGCCTGCCACAGGCGATCCCACTTCCAGCGCAGGAAGGCGGCAAAGCCGGGATTGGCGACGTCGTTCGGATTGCGGAAGCCTTCGGGCGTGTGGTGGGCCCTGGCCGGATCGAAATGCGGATTACGGGCGCCGCAGCCGGCCAGCGCCGCGACGAATGCCGCCGCCAGCATGACGCGGGCCGCCCATGCATGCGGCCGGAGCCGCGGCTTCATGCGTTCAGGCGCTGAATGGTCAGGATGCCCAGCCCCGTCATCAGCAGAGATCCCATCAGGTGGGCGCCGGCGGCGAGGAAGGCCCATCCGTACTGGGCGGTGCGGATCAGCGCCACGACTTCGGCGGAGAAGGTGGAGAAGGTGGTGAGCGCGCCCAGGAAGCCGGTGATGAAGAAGAGCTTGGCCTCGGGCGGCAGCTCCAGGTTGATGTGGAAGACCATGACCGCGGCCCCCACCAGGTAGCCGCCGATGAGGTTGGCCGCCAGCGTGCCGAGCGGCACGGTGGTGAAGACAGGGTTGAGCCAGAGGCCCAGACCCCAGCGCAGCCAGGCGCCGAGCACGGCGCCGATGGCGATGGCGATGGAAGCGGCCCAAGTCATATCGCGATTTTACGCCGAGTCGGTAGAATTGCCGCCTTGCATCCTCCGCGCGATCCCGACATGGCCGAAGAAGCGAAAGTCTCGAATTTCATCCGTAACCTCATCGACGCCGACCTGGCATCGGGCAGGTATGGGGGGCGCGTGTGCACCCGCTTTCCCCCGGAACCCAACGGCCACCTGCACTTCGGCCACGCCAAGAGCATCTGCCTGAACTTCGGCCTCGCGCTGGACTACGGCGGCGAGTGCCACCTGCGCTTCGACGACACCAACCCGGAAAAGGAGGAGCGGGAATACGTGGACGCCATCGTCGATGCCGTGAAATGGCTGGGCTTCGACTGGGGCGACGACCTCTACTACGCTTCCGGCTACTTCGATTTCATGAGCCGGGCGGCGGAAGCCCTCATCGGCGCGGGCCACGCCTACGTCGATTCGCAATCGGCCGAGGAAATGCGCGCGAACCGCGGCACGCTGACCGAGCCGGGCCGCGCGAGCCCGTTCCGCAATCGAAGCGCCGCCGAGAACCTCGACCTCTTCCGGCGCATGCGGGCCGGCGAGTTCGCCGACGGCGCCCACGTGCTGCGCGCGAAGATCGACATGGCCGCGCCCAACATGAACCTGCGCGATCCGGCTCTTTATCGCATTAAAAGAGCCACGCACCACAACACCGGCGACAAGTGGTGCATCTACCCGATGTACACCTACGCCCATCCGATCGAGGACGCGCTGGAGCGCATCACCCACTCGATCTGCACGCTGGAGTTCGAGGACCAGCGGCCCTTCTACGACTGGCTGCTGGAGCGGCTGGCGGAAACCGGCCTTGTGCAGCGGCCCCTGCCCCGGCAGATCGAGTTCGCGCGCCTCAACCTATCCTACGTCGTGCTATCCAAGCGCAAGCTCATCCAGCTCGTCGAGGAGAAGCATGTCGACGGCTGGGACGACCCGCGCCTGCCGACGCTGATCGGCGCGCGCCGGCGCGGCTTCACGCCCGAAGGCTTCCGGCGCTTCGCCGAGATGATCGGCGTGGCCAAGTCCGACGCATGGATCGACATGAGCGTGCTCGAAGGCTGCATGCGCGACCATCTCAACGAGACGGCGCCGCGCCGCATCGCCGTGCTCGACCCGCTGAAGCTCGTCATCGACAACTACCCGGAGGGGCGGGAGGAAACCTGCGAGGCGCCCAACCATCCGCAGAAGCCGGAGTGGGGCAAGCGGCCCGTTCCGTTCTCGAAGGAACTGTGGATCGAGCGCGAGGACTTTTCGGAGGCGCCGCCCAAGGGCTATTTCCGGCTATTCCCCGGCAACAGCGTGCGCCTGCGCTACGGCTACGTGGTGAAGTGCCTCGGCGCCGAAAAGGATTCCGGCGGCAACGTCGTCGCGGTGCATTGCGAGTATCTGCCCGAAACGAAGTCGGGCACGCCCGGCGCCGACAGCGTCAAGGTCAAGGGCAACATCCACTGGGTCTGCGCGAAGCACGCCCACGCCGCCGAGGTGCGGCTCTACGACCGCCTGTTCCGTGCCGAGAACCCCGGCGCCGGCGGCCGCGACTTCATCGCCGACCTGAATCCGGACTCCCGGAAAATCATCACTGCGATGCTGGAATCGGCCCTGAAGGCCGCTCGTCCGGAGGAACGGTTCCAGTTCGAGCGCCACGGCTATTTCGTCGCCGACCGGGTAGACTCCCGGCCAGGCGCTCCGGTCTTCAACCGGACGGTGACCCTCAAGGACTCCTGGACAGCCAAGCCATGATCGAACTCGGCGACAAGCGCGGCCTGCTGATCGACGACATCCCCGAGATGCGCTCCGCCGTTCGCATCCAGCTCACCGACGCGGGCCTGGACAAGTGCGACCAGGCCCGCAACATCAAGGAAGCCATCGAGAAGCTCACGGCCCACCGTTATGACCTGATCGTCTGCGACTACAACCTCGGCCAGGGGGCGGACGGCCAGCAGT
This sequence comes from Candidatus Nitricoxidivorans perseverans, assembly GCA_030246985.1. Lineage (GTDB taxonomy): Bacteria > Pseudomonadota > Gammaproteobacteria > Burkholderiales > Rhodocyclaceae > Nitricoxidivorans > Nitricoxidivorans perseverans. Next base: position 2,378,310 of record CP107246.1, read on the forward strand.
TCCTGGAGCTGGTCCGCCGCCGCCGCCTGCTGCCCATGACGACGGCCTTCTTGATGGTCACCGGCGAAACCGGCTACGAGCAGGTGTCCACCGCCGCCGAATTCGCGCCTGACGACTACCTGCTCAAGCCCTTTACCTCCGGCACCCTGCGCACCCGCCTCGAGCGCGTCCTCGAAAAGAAGGAGGCGCTCAAACCGATCTACATGCACATGGGCGAGCGGAGCAATGCGGCAAAGGCGCTGGCCGCCTGCGACGAGCTTCTCGGCCAGTCCACCCGCCACGCGCTGGACGTGCTGCGCATCAAGGGCGACCTGCTGCTGGCCCTGGAACGCGCCGACGAGGCCGGCGCCCTCTATGAGGACGTGCTTCGCCAGCGGGCGACGCCCTGGGCGGAGGTCGGCAAGGCGCGGGCGCTGGCGGCCCAGGGCGAGGAAGCGTCGGCGCGCGGCTACCTGGAGAGGGCGCTGGACGCCTATCCGAACTACCTGGCCGCCTACGATTCCCTGGCCGACCTCCTGAAGAAGACGGACACCGGCGCCGCCCAGCGGGTGGTCGAGCGCGCCCTGAAGGTGGCCCCCTCCACGCGCCGCCAGCGGACGCTCGGCGGGCTGGCCATGGGCAACCGGGATTTCTCCCGCGCCGAACAGGCTTTTCGCCGCGCCGTCGAGAAGGACCGCACGGGATTTTTCAAGAGCCATGACGACTATGCCGGCCTGGCCAAGAGTTGCAGCGAGCAGGGCAAGACCCTGGAGGCGCTCACCGCCGTCAAGGAAATGGGCACCGCCTTCAGCCGCTCGCCGGAACTGGCGGCGCGTCAGGCGGCGGTCGAGAGCATCGTGCAGGCCAAGGCCGGCAATGCGGCGGCGGCCGCCGCCGCCGCCGAGCGCGCACTGGCCGTCCAGGGCGGCGATGGCTTTGATCCGGCCACGTCGCTGGAAATCGCCCAGGCCTGCTTCGCCAGCGGCAAGGCCGACGAGGCCCGCCGGATCATCCAGCAAGTGGCCGAGGACCATCATGACGACGACGAGATATTCGGCCAGGCCCGGACGGTCTTTGCCGCCGCCGGCCTCGTCGAGGAGGGGGACGCATTCCTCGACGCCACGAGGAAGCGCATGGTCAAGCTCAACAACGATGCCGTCGCGCTGGCCAAGACCGGCGAGCTCGACCGCGCCGTCGCGATGCTTACGGAGGCCGCGGACCGGCTGGTCAACAACAGCCAGATCGCGGTCAACGCCGCCCTGGCCCTGCTGATGCACGTCCAGACGAAGGGCCGGGACGTCGAGCGCCTGACCCTGGCCCGGCGCTACATCCTCCAGGCGCGCCGCGCCAACCCGGACCATCCCAAGCTGGGCGACGTGACGGCCTTCTACGCCAAAGTCGATCCCGCGGGCGCGGCCGCCCTCGAAAAATAGTCTGTCGGATACCCCAATGGACATCCTCTTCGCCGCCGCCATCCACGACGCCAAGAACGTCCTCAACGCGCTCAACGCCGCGCTCGGCGAGGCCGGCCGTAACTGCCCGTCGCCGGCGCTCGACCGGGCGCGGGACATGGCGGCCCGGGTGTCCGCGCAGCTCGTCGAGCTGCTGGCCATCTACCGGGAAGGGCAGGGCAGCCTGCGGCTCGCCATCGACGACCACGACGTGGGCGACTTTCTCGACGACACGCTGGCCGAGCTGGATGCCGGGCCCGGCGGCATCGTGCCGGCCTGCGACCCCGGCCCGGCGCGCGAAATCGGCGCCTGGGCTTTTGACGCCTACCAGGTGCGATTCGTGCTGCTCGACGCCTTGCGCAACGCCCTGCGTCACGCGCGAAGCGCGGTGCGCCTCTCCTTCGTGAGGGAGCCTTTGGGCGGCGTGCGATTCACCGTCGCCGACAACGGTCCGGGCTTCCCGGAAAGCGTGCTTGCCGGCGGGCAGGGCGCCATGTCGTCGGCGTCGAGCGGCCTGGGCCTCACCTTCGCCCGGACCATCGCCGAGCGCCACGCCACCCCCGACGGCCGCCGCGGCCGCGTCGCGCTGGAGAACGCCCCGGAAGGCGGCGCGCGGTTTTCCCTGATACTGCCCTGACCCCGACTTTTCCCATGTCCCGATTCTGGAACCCCCTCGTCGCCTCCCTGTCGCCCTACGTTCCCGGCGAGCAACCGAAGGTCGACAACCTCGTCAAGCTCAACACCAACGAGAATCCCTACGGCCCTTCCCCGCGCGCGGTCGAGGCTATCCGCGCCGCGACCGATGACGGCCTGCGGCTCTATCCCGACCCGACGGCACGGCGCCTGCGGGAGGCTGCGGCAACCTTCTTCGGCATCGCGCCGGAGCAGGTGTTCGCCGGCAACGGCTCTGACGAGGTGCTGGCCTTCGCATTCCTCGGCCTGCTCAGGCACGCGGGCCGGCCGCTGCTGTTCCCGGACGTCACCTACAGCTTCTATCCCGTCTATTGCGGCCTGTACGGCATCGAGTGGCGGCAGGTGCCGCTCGACGACGGGTTCGGCATCCGCGTCGCCGACTACTGTGTTCCCAACGGCGGCATCATCTTCCCGAACCCGAACGCGCCCACCGGCCGGGCGATCCCGCGCGCCGACATCGAATGGCTGCTCGAGCGCAACCGGGATTCCGTGGTGGTCGTCGACGAGGCCTACGTCGATTTCGGCGGAGAGTCGGCCGTGCCGCTGATCGACCGATTCCCCAACCTGCTGGTGGTGCAGACGCTCTCCAAGTCGCGTTCGCTGGCGGGCCTTCGCGTGGGGCTGGCGATGGGCCACCCCGACCTGATCGAATGCCTCGTGCGCCTCAAGGACAGCTTCAATTCCTACCCGCTGGACCGCCTGGCGCTGGCCGGCGCCACCGCCGCGCTGGAAGACCGCGAGCACTTCGAGAAGACCCGCCGGGCTGTGATGAGGAGCCGTGGATGGCTGGCGGAACGACTCGCACGGCTGGGCTTCGCGGTGCTGCCTTCCGCCGCCAACTTCGTATTCTGCCGCCCGCCGGACGGGAACGCGGCGGAGCTTGCCCAGCGGCTGCGGGAGAACAAAGTGCTCGTCCGCCACTTCAAGGGGCCGCGCACGGGCGAATTCCTGCGCATCACCGTCGGCACCGACGAACAGTGCGCGATCCTCGTCAACACGCTCGAAAAGCTGCTCTCATGACCGTCAATCTCTGGAATGATGCGGACGCCCCGGAGGGCGATCTCGCGCAGCGCGTGTACACCTCCCGCCTGCTCGGCCGCGATAAGTCGCTGGTGCTGCACGGCGGCGGCAACACCTCCGTCAAGATCCGCGAGATGAATCTCGTCGGCGAGGAGGAGGACATCCTCTACATCAAGGGCAGCGGCTGGGACCTGGAGACCATCGAAGCCGGCGGCTTCGCGCCCGTGCGCCTCGCCCACTGCCTGAAGCTCGCGGAACTCGAATCGCTTTCCGACCCGCAGATGGTCAACGAGCTTCGCACCCACATGACGCAGGCTTCCGCGCCCACGCCCTCGGTCGAGACCATCCTCCACGCGCTCCTGCCGTGGAAGTTCGTCGACCACACGCACGCCGACGCAATAGTCAGCATCACCAACACGGAGGACGGCGCGGAACGCATCCGCGAACTCTACGGCGACAAGGTGGTGGTCGTGCCCTACGTGATGCCGGGCTTCGACCTCGCCCGCATCTGCGCGCTGGGTTTTCCGCTCCAGCGCAAGCCCGCCACGATCGGCATGGTGCTCCTGAACCACGGCATCTTCTCCTTTGGCGACACGGCGAAGGAACCCTACGATCGCATGATCGAGTTGGTGACGATGGCGGAGGACTACCTCAAGACGAGAGGAGCATGGGACGACGAGCCTGCGTCGCTTGCGCCCGACGATAGTGCGTGGCGTTTCGACCTCGCGGCCCTGCGCCGCGAGATATCGAAGGCCGCGGGATCGCCGATGCTCGTATGCACCCATGCGAATTCGAAGGCCCTCGCATTCGCGCGCCGCGCCGACCTCGCGCCCATCTCGCAGCAGGGCACGGCCACGCCCGACCACGTGATCCGCACCAAGCGGTTGCCGATGCTCGGTCGCGACGTCGCCGCCTACGCGGACGCCTATCGCGCCTACTTCGCCGAGCACGCGAAGAAGGCGGGCGGCATCCGCACCATGCTCGACCCCGCGCCGCGCGTGATCCTCGATCCGGAATGGGGCATGGCCACGGTGGGCCGGAGTGCGAAGGACGCCGAGATCGTGGCGGACATCTACGACCACACCATCGACGTCATCGCGCGCGCCACGAGGCTCGGCGGCTTCCGCACGCTCGCGCCCAAGGAGCTGTTCGAGGTCGAGTACTGGGATCTCGAACAGGCCAAGCTGAAGAAATCCGGCAAGCCGCCGGCGTTCGCGGGCGAGATCGCATTGGTGACCGGCGCATTCTCCGGCATCGGCCGCGCCTGCGTCGATTCGCTGCTTTCGCGCGGCGCGGCGGTGATCGGACTGGACATCAACCCGGCCATCGAAACGATGATTTCCCGCCCCGACTTCCTCGGCGTGACCTGCGACGTCGGCGATCCCTCGCAGATCGTCGCCGCCATCGAGCAGGGCGCGCGGCGCTTCGGTGGACTGGACATGCTGGTCCTCAACGCCGGCGTATTTCCCGGCGGCTGCCGCATCGAGAGCCTCGCGGACGACGAATGGCGGCGCGTCATGGCGATCAACCTCGACGCCAACCTCGCCTTCCTGCGCGAATGCCATCCGCTCTTGAAGCTTGCGCCAAGGCGGGGCCGCGTGGTCATCATTGGATCGAAGAACGTCCCCGCGCCCGGCCCCGGCGCGGCGGCCTACTCGGCCTCGAAGGCGGCGCTCAACCAGCTCGCCCGCGTGGCGGCGCTCGAATGGGGCGCGGACGGCATCCGCATCAATTCGCTGCACCCCAACGCAGTCTTCGACACCGGCCTATGGACGCCGGAAGTGCTGGAATCGCGCGCGAAGCACTACGGCCTGACGGTCGAGCAGTACAAGACCAACAACGTCCTGAAGGTCGAGGTGACCAGCCGTGACGTGGCCGAACTGGCGGCCGAGATGTGCGGCCCGCTGTTCGCCAAGACGACGGCCGCCCAGGTGCCCGTCGACGGCGGCAACGAGCGGGTGATCTGACGGGAAAGGCCCTCAGGATCAGGGAGTCTGACCCTGTTGGCCGTCACGGCAGCCAGCCGATGTCGCTCCCGAAGCCGCGCCGGCGCACGGCGGCGTTCATCGCTTCCTCGCCTTCGCCCTGGTCGACGATCCATCCTGCCGTCGCGCCGATGTCCGGCAGGGTTTCGGCCATGTGGCGCGCTTGCCGGGGCGTGCCGACGCCCGCCTTGATTTCGATCGCGCTCATGGCATCGCCGCGCTGGAACAGCAGGTCGACTTCGGCGCCGGCGGCCGTGCGCCAGAAGAAGGGTTGGGAAAACGGCCGCGCGAGGCGCTCGCGGCGCAGCATGTCCTCGATGACGAAGGTTTCCCAGCTTGCGCCGCGCACCGGATGGGCATCCAGTTCCGCGAGTGACCCGATGTTGAGCAGGTGGTGCAGGAGCCCCGTGTCGCGCAGGTAGGTCTTGGGCGATTTCGTCAGGCGCTTGCCCGCGTTTCGGAAGAAAGGCGGCAGTCGCCGCAGCAGGAAGGTCTGCTCGAAGATGTCGATGGCGCGGCTAATGCGCCCATGGGTGACGCCCATCGATCCGGCCAGCGCGGCGATGTTGAGCAGCCCGCCCTGCTGGTGGGCCAGCATGGTGAGCAACCGCCGGAAGAACAGGGGATCGGCGTCGATGCCCAGTTGCGGCAGGTCGCGCTCGATGTAGGTGCGCAGGTAGGCCTCGTGCCATTCCCGGAAGTCGCCGCGGATCGCGTCGGGAAAGCCGCCGGCGAGCCACAGGCGCCGCCAGTCCGCGGGCGCCGGCCCGCCGGACGCCTCGGCGGCCGTCAGCGGGTCCAGTTCCAGGATGCCTACGCGCCCGGCCAGGGATTCCGACACGCCGCGCACCGGTTGCGGCTGCGCCGAGCCGAGCAGCACGAAGCTCCCGCGGCGGGCGCGGTCCTCGTCGATGATGCCGCGCAGGGCGGCGAACACCTGCGGTACCGCCTGGGCCTCGTCGAGGATCAGGCCGCCGCCGGCGCGCGAGCGAATCTGGAACGCGGCGTCCCCGGCGAACAGTTCGCGCAGCCGCGGCGTTTCCAGGTCGGTGTAGGCGTGTCCCGGAAATGCCGCCTTCGCCAGGGTCGTCTTGCCCACCTGGCGCGCGCCGAGGATGAGCACGGCAGGAAACTGCGCGGCGAGGGATTTCAGGCGTTCGGCGGCAAGGCGGGGGAACATGGGGAACGGAGCGGGCGGGTTAATATGCCCGCATTATTCATCATGCACAGTAAAAAATGCAAGGATATTAAGCGCCGATCCGATGGGATTCCCGGCAGGCCCTAGCCCAGCTTGCGCGTGAAGGCCACGAACTCGTCGACCTTCTTCCTTGCCGCGCCGCTGGCGATGGCTTCGCGGGCCTTTGCGATGCCGGCACCGATGTCCGGCGCGAGGTTTGCGCTGTAGAGTGCCGCGCCGGCGTTCAGCGCCACGATCTCGCGCGCCGTGCCGGGCTGGTTCTCCAGCGCGGCGAGCAGCATGGCTTTCGATTCCTGCGCGTCGGCGACGCGGATGCGCCGGTTGGAGACCATCTGGAGGCCAAAGTCCTCCGGGTGGATCTCGTACTCGCGGATTTCATCGTCCTTGAGCTCGGCCACCTGGGTGGCGGCGCCCAGCGAGATCTCGTCCATGCCGTCCTTGCCCCAGACGACCAGCACGTGGCTGGCGCCGAGCTTCTGCATGACGCGCGCCTGGATGCCGACGAGGTCGGGATGGAATACGCCCATCAGCGTATTGGGCGCGCCAGCCGGGTTGGTGAGCGGGCCGAGGATGTTGAAGATCGTGCGCACGCCCATCTCGCGTCGCACCGGCACCACGTTCTTCATCGCCGGGTGGTGGTTGGGCGCGAACATGAAGCCCATGCCGACGGCTTGCAGGCACTCGGCCACCTGCGGGGCCTGGAGGTCGATCTTCGCGCCCAGCGCCTCGAGCACATCGGCCGAGCCGGACTTCGACGAGACGCCGCGGTTGCCGTGCTTGGCCACCGTCGCGCCGGCCGCGGCGGCGACGAAGGCGGATGCCGTGGAGATGTTGAAGGTGTGGGTGGAGTCGCCACCCGTGCCGACGATGTCCACGAAGTGGGGGTTGTGGGGCGCCTCGACCTTCGTGCACAGATCGCGCATTACGGTCGCGGCGGCGGCGATCTCGCCGATCGTCTCCTTCTTGCAGCGCAGGCCGATGAGAATCGCCGCCGTCATGACGGGACTGACTTCTCCGTTCATGATGAGCCGCATCAGGTGCAGCATCTCGTCGTGGAAGAGCTCGCGGCCCTCGATGACGCGTTGCAGGGCTTCCTGTGGCGTGATCATGGGCGGCTCCCTTCGAGGAAGTTCTTGAGCAGGTCGTGGCCGTGCTCGGTCAGGATGGATTCCGGATGGAACTGCACGCCTTCCACGGCGAATTCGCGGTGGCGTACGCCCATGACCTCCCCATCCTCGGTCCAGGCGGTGATCTCCAGGCAGTCGGGCAGCGTCGCGCGCTCGATGGCGAGCGAGTGGTAGCGCGTCGCGGTGAAGGGGTTGGGCAGGCCGCGGAACACGCCCTTGTTCGCGTGGAAGACCGGCGAGAGCTTGCCGTGCATGGGTTTTTGCGCATGGACGATGCGCCCGCCGAAGGCCTCGCCGATGGCCTGGTGGCCGAGGCAGACGCCCAGGAGCGGCACCTTGCCCGCGAAGGCCTTGATCGTCGCCACCGAGATGCCCGCCTGCGCCGGTGCGCAGGGGCCGGGGGAGATGACGATGCGGTCCGGCCTCAGCGCGGCGATCCCCTCGACGGTGATCGCGTCGTTGCGGAACACGCGCACGTCCTCGCCCAACTCGCCGAAGTACTGGACGAGGTTGTAGGTGAAGGAGTCGTAGTTGTCCACCATCAGTAGCATGGTCGTCGCCTCAGTCGAGTTTCGTGTCGAGGCCGGCCTCGGCCATCTCGGCGGCGCGCAGCTGGGCGCGGGCCTTGTTCAGCGTCTCGTGCCATTCCGAGTCGGGATCGGAGTCGGCGACGATGCCGGCCCCCGCCTGCACGAAGATGCGCCCGTCCTTGACCACCGCCGTGCGGATGGCGATGGCGAGGTCCATGTCGCCGTTGAAGCCGAGGTAGCCGACGGCGCCGGCGTAGATGCCGCGCTTGGTGGGCTCCAGTTCGTCGATGATCTCCATGGCGCGCACCTTGGGCGCCCCGGAGACGGTGCCGGCCGGGAAGCTGGCCTTGAGCACCGATACGGCGTCCTCGCCCTCTTTCAGCCGGCCCTCGACGTTGGAGACGATGTGCATGACGTGGGAGTAGCGCTCGATGACGTACTGCTCGGTGACGCGCACCGAGCCGGTCTGCGCCACGCGGCCGACGTCGTTGCGGCCGAGGTCGAGCAGTTGCAGGTGCTCGGCGCGCTCCTTCGGGTCGGCCAGCAGTTCCTCGGCCAGCGCGGCGTCCTGTTCGGCGTTCGCCCCGCGTTTTCTCGTCCCCGCGATGGGTCGAAGCGTGATCATGCCGTCTTCCAGCCGCACGAGGATCTCCGGCGAGGCGCCGACGACATGGAAATCCCCGAAGTCGAAATAGAACATGTAGGGCGAGGGGTTGAGCGTGCGCAGGCAGCGGTAGAGCGCCAGCGGGCTTGCCGCGAAGGGGCGGCTCATGCGCTGGGCGAGCACCACCTGCATGACGTCGCCGTCGACGATGTACTGCTTGGCGCGGCGCACGGCGGCCTTGAAGGCCTCCTCGCCCCATTCCGACGTGGCGGACTCGGCGGGGGCGGCCTGTGCATCCACGGGGATAGCGACGGGCTCGCGCAGCTTCGCGAGCAGCGCCTTGAGTCGTTCGCGGGTGCGCGCCCAGGCGCCAGCGACATTCGGGTCGGCATAGACGACCAGCGTGAGCCGGCCCGACAGGTTGTCGACGATGGCGATCTCTTCAGAGAGCGTGAGCAGGATGTCGGGCGCGCCGATGGGGTCGGGCTTCGCGACGTTGGCCAGCTTCGGCTCGATGTATCGCACGGTGTCGTAGCCGAACACGCCGACCAGCCCGCCCGCGAAGCGCGGGAGATTGGGCAGGTCCGGCACCTTGAATCGCGCCATGAACGCGGCGACGAATGCCATCGGGTCGGCGTTCTCGTGCCGCTCGACCACGCGGTCGCCTTCGAGCACCGTGAGCGTCGTCCCGCTGACGGAGATGCGCGTCGGGCTCGACAGGCCGATGAAGGAGTAGCGGCCGAAACGCTCGCCCCCCTGCACGGATTCGAGGAGATAGGAGCCGGGGCCGCCCGCGAGCTTCAGGTAAACCGACAGCGGCGTGTCGAGGTCGGCGAAGGTCTCGAGGGTGACGGGGATCCGGTTGTGGCCTTCGGCGGCCAGCCGGTTGAATTCGGTTTCAGTCATAGACTTTGGGCGGCTTCGAGGATCGAGCCGACTATAGCATCGGCCTCCAGCTCGCGCACGTCCCGGCCCTCGTTATAGCCGTAGGGCACGAGGAAGATGCGGCAGCCGGCGGCGCGGGCGGCGCGGGCGTCGTTCACGGAATCGCCGATCATCAGCGCGTCGGCGGGGGAGACGCCGAGCCGGCCGCAGGCCCAGACCACGGGCATGGGGTCTGGTTTCGACTTCGGCAGCGTGTCGCCGCCGACCACGACGTCGAAGAAGGGAAGAAGTCCCGTGCGATCGAGCAGCGGGCGCACGAAGTCGGCGGCCTTGTTGGTGATGACGCCCATCGGCAGGCCCTTCGCCTTCAGCAAAGTCAGTCCCTCCAGTACGCCGGGATAGATGGCGGTGTGGCGGCCGTTGACCTCGGCGTAGTGGCGGCGGAAAGCGGCCAGCGCGTCGGCCGGCGGCGGTGCGGGATCGTCGGCCGCGTCGAGGCTTTCCGCGAGCAGCCGCTTGACGAGATTGGGGATGCCCCGGCCGACGTAGCGCCGCATCGCGTCGACACCCACCTCGGGCCGCCCCAGCTCGCGCAGCATCGCGTTGGCGGCGAGGTGGAGGTCGGGAACGGTGTCGAGCAGCGTGCCGTCGAGATCCAGCAGTACGGCTTTGGGGTTCAAGCCTTGGCCAGCTCCGAGCGCATCGCCGCGATGACCGAGTCGTAGCGGTGGGGGTCGGAGTCCTTGCCGGCGCCGAAAATCGCCGAGCCGGCGACGAAGGTGTCCACGCCGGCGCGAGCGACTTCCGCGATGTTGGCCGGGCCGACGCCGCCGTCGATCTCCAGGCTCACGGAAAGGCCGCGCTCGTCGATCATCCTGCGCACGCGGCGCGCCTTCTCAAGCACGTAGGGGATGAACTTCTGGCCGCCGAAGCCGGGGTTCACGCTCATCAGCAGCACCATGTCCAGCTTGTCGATCGTCCATTCCAGAACGTCGAGCGGCGTGGCCGGGTTGAACACGAGGCCGGGCTTGCAGCCGCTCTCGCGGATGAGCCCGATGGTGCGGTCGATGTGCTCGGAGGCCTCCGGGTGGAATGTGATGTAGGTGGCGCCAGCCTTGGCGAAGTCCGGGACGATGCGGTCGACCGGCGAGACCATCAGGTGCGCGTCGATGGGCGCGGTGACGCCGTGCTTCCGGAGCGCCTCGCAGATCAGCGGGCCGATGGTGAGGTTCGGGACGTAGTGGTTGTCCATGACGTCGAAGTGAACGATGTCGGCGCCGGCGGCCAGGACGTTGTCGACCTCTTCGCCCAACTTCGCAAAGTTGGCGGAGAGGATGGAGGGGGCGATGCGGAAGGCCATGGCGGGATCTCTCAAAGGGGGGTACCCGGATTTTACAGGTGCTTCCAGGGCAGCGGGATCAATCCCGGCACCTTCTCCATGTAGCGGCGGTAATCGTCGCCGTATCGCGCGATGAGTTTTTTCTCCTCCAGCTTCGAGCCGATGACCAGATAGGCGCTGATCGCCAGGGCGGATACCAGCAGCGGCAGCGTCTTGTCGCCAGCCCAGACCAGCACCAGGCCGAAGGCGTACCACGGGTGGCGCACGTAGTGGTGGAAAGGGGAAAGACTCAGTCCCTCGTTTCCGTCGGGCCGGCGGTCGTGTTCGCGGATCTGCCGCAGGCCGAGAAAGGTGTCCATGTCGTACCAGCGGGCGGTGGCGATGAAGCCGGCGATAGCCGCCAGCGCCAGCCCGTTCGAAAGCCAGCGCCAAGCGCCCGTCCATTGCCACAGCATTGGCCCGTCGAGCGCGTAGGACAGCCAGACGATGGGCAGGACGGCCGTGAGCGAGAGCCCGTTGAAGGCCAGCCGATACCAGCGCGCGGCCGCCGGCCAGCGCCGGGTCACCCGTTCCTTGGCGCCGAGCGAGGCGAGCGCGGAATGAACGAAGGCGAAGGCGATCCAGGCCAGCGCGATCCAGGCAAGTTTCACGACCGGTAGTCGGCGTTGATCTTCACGTAGTCGTAGCTGAAGTCGCAGGTCCAGACGCTGGCCGAGGCGCCGCCGCGGCCGAGGTCGACGCGGACGGCGATTTCCGCCGGCTTCATGGCGGCGGCGCCATCCTCCTCCCGGTAGCTCGGGGCGCGACCGCCGTTTTCGGCCACCAGGACATCGCCGAGCCAGAGCTTGATTCCGTCGACATCGAGGTCGGCAATGCCCGCGTTGCCGATGGCGCCCAGTATCCTGCCAAGGTTGGGGTCGGAGGCGAAAAAAGCGGTCTTGACGAGCGGCGAGTGGGCGATGGCGTAGCCGACGGCCTTGCACTCCTCGCGCGAACGTCCGCCTTCGACGGCGATGTCGATGTACTTGGTGGCGCCCTCGCCGTCGCGCACGATGGCCTGGGCGAGTTCGCGCGCGACGCCGATGACGGCGGCCTTGAAGTCCTCCCAGCCCGGCGCGCCGGGGGATTCGAATCTGGCGGTGCCCTGGCCGGTGGCGATCAGCACGAATGAATCGTTGGTCGAGGTGTCGCCGTCGACGGTGATGCAGTTGAATGATTCGTCGGCGGCCTCCCTGGCCAGCCGTTCCAGCATCGGCTGGCCGACCGCCGCGTCGGTGGCGACGAAGCCGAGCATGGTCGCCATGTTGGGCCGGATCATGCCGGCGCCTTTCGAGATGCCGGTGATCGTTGCGGAAAAGTCAGCGCCTGCGATACGGCGCGACGCGGCCTTGGCCACGGTGTCGGTGGTCATGATGGCGTGGGCGGCGTCGAACCAGCCGTCCGACCGGAGCGCCGTCTTGCAGGCCGGCAGGCCGGCGCGGATGCGTTCGACGGGCAGCGGCTCCATGATGACGCCGGTGGAGAAGGGCAGCACCTGGTCGGCGCGGATGTCCATCAGCATCGCCGTGGCGGCGCAGGTGGCGTTGGCTGCCGCCAGGCCCGGTTCGCCGGTGCCGGCGTTGGCGATGCCGGTGTTGATGACCAGCGCGCGGATGCCTTCCTGCGCGAGGTGTTTTCGGCAGACCTGGACGGGCGCGGCGCAGAAGCGGTTCTGCGTGAACACGCCGGCCGCGCGGCTGCCGGGCGCGAGCTCGATCAGCGTGAGATCCGTGCGGCCGGCCTTTCGGATGCCGGCACCGGCGACGCCGAGTCGCACGCCGGCGACGGGATGGAGCTGGTCGGGGGAGGGGGTGGCGTAATTGACGGTCATGATGTTCAGTCCTTCGTGAAAACGTGGTTCCAGAGTTTTTGCACGGCGGCGACCTGCGAGGCCACCGATGCGGGATCGACGTGGCTATTCTGGCTGTTGAGGCGCAGGGCGTGCTGCATGCGCCGGCAGTCGCGGTAGGCGTTTCGAACGGCCTCGGCGAGGTCGGACGGAATCAGGCCGCGGTCGGCGGCGAACTTCAGCAGGGCGATGTTGCCCTTGTTGCCGGTCAGCTCCGGGTATTCCCATGAGTGGCCGAGCACCAGGAACTGGACGATGAACTCGACGTCGATGAGGCCGCCGGGGTCCTGCTTGAGGTCGAAACTTTCACGCAAATGAGCACTCTTCCCCGCATGGGCGTCATACATTTTTCGCCGCATGGCCAGCACTTCCTCGCGCAGCTTTGCGGGGTCGCGCCGCAGGCGGAGCACCTCGCGGCGGATATCCTCGAATGCCGCGCCGATCGCCGGATCGCCGGCGCAGAAGCGGGCGCGCGTGATCGCCTGGTGCTCCCAGGCCCAGGCGGCCTCGATCTGGTACTTGCGGAAGGCTTCCAGCGAGGTGACGACGAGGCCGGCGTCGCCGTTGGGCCGCAGGCGCAGGTCGGTCTCGAAGAGCTGGCCGGCGGAGGTCTGCGCGGAGAGCCAGGTGTTGAGCCTCGTCGCCAGGCGCGAGTAGATCTTCGCCGCTTCGGGGTGATCGTCATCGAAGATGAATACGAGGTCGAGGTCGGATGCGTAGCCGAGTTCCTTGCCGCCGAGCTTGCCGTAGGCGATGACGGCGAAGCGGGGGCGTTCCATGTGTCGCGCGGGGAGCTTTCGCCAGGAATAGTCGAGCGCAAACCCGACCATGAGGTCGGCCAGGTCGGAGAGATGGTCGGAAAGCCGCTCCACGGTGAGGAGGCCCGCGATGTCCTGCGCCAGCAGCCGGAAGACCTGTGCGTGGTGCGCCTCGCGCATCAGGTCCATCTGCCGCTCGATGTCGGGCTCCACGTCGTCCAGCGACTGCCGGAGTTGCTCCATGAAGGGGGAAAGGTCGACGGCGTCCTCGAGCAGGCGAGGGTCGAGCAGCTCGTCGAGCAGCACGGGATGGCGCTTCAGGTAGTCGGCGGCCCAGCTGGAGCTGGCCGCCATGTGGACGACCTTTTCGAGCGCCAGCGGATACTCGCGGAGGAGCACGAGGTAGGTCGGGCGGCGGGCGATGGATTCGAGCAGGTCCAGGCAACGGGTCGCGCAGGCGTCCGCGTTTCCCGTCCGGGCGGCGATCCGGAGGACGCCCGGAATCAGGGACTCGAACAGGGTGCGCGCGGACTCCGACATCTGGCGGTAGCGCGCGCCTTCGCGCAGCTCTGAAAGCCGCGGATGGTCGGGCTCATCGTTTATTGCGTCCGCCGTGTCCCGCGCGGCGAAGATGGCCTCGAAGTGGTTCGAGACGTTCTGGCGATGGTCGTCCAGCTCCGCGAGCATTGCCCCGAAGGAGCCGAAATTCATGGCGCGCGCCACGAGGTCGCGGTCTTCGGGCTTCTCGGGCAGGCGGTGCGTCTGCGCGTCGTCGAGATACTGGAGGCGATGCTCCAGCCGGCGCAGGAAATCGTAGGCGGCAGCCAGTTCGACGCCGGCGTCGAGGGAGATCTGGCGGCGTTCGACGAGCAGGGAGAGGACGGCGAGCGTGGGCCTGGCCTGGAGCGCGCGGTCGCGCCCGCCGCGGATCAGCTGGAAGACCTGGGCGATGAACTCGATCTCGCGGATGCCGCCGGGGCCGAGCTTGACGTTGTCGGCCATGTCCTTCCGGGCCACCTCGCGCCGGATCTGGGCGTGCAGGTCGCGCATGGCGTCGATCGTGCCGAAGTCCAGATATTTTCGGAATACGAAGGGGCGGCGGATGGCTTCCAGCTCGTCCAGTTTTCCGCCGGTGAGCGGTCGGGCCTTGATCCACGCGTAGCGCTCCCACTCGCGGCCCTGGGTGACGAAGTAGTTCTCCAGCATCTCGAATGAGGCGGCGAGCGGCCCGGAGTCGCCGTCGGGGCGCAGCCGCATGTCGACGCGGAACACGTAGCCGTCCGAGGTGACTTCGGAAATCGCGGCGATCAGGGCGCGACCCAGGCGGGTGAAGAATTCGAAGTTGGAAATTCGTTTCGGTCCATCCGTCTCGCCATCTTCGGGATAAACGAAGATGAGGTCGATGTCGGAGGAGACGTTGAGTTCGCGCCCGCCCAGCTTGCCCATGCCGACGACGATCAGTTGCTGGGCTTCGCCCGCCTCGTTCCGGGGCGTGCCGTAGCGCGCGGCAAGCGCACCGGTCAGCACCCGAACGGCCGTCGTCACGGCGGTTTCGGCGATCAGCGTCATGCCCTCCGTGACCTCGGCGAGCGTCGCCGCGCCCGCGAGGTCGCGCGCGGCGATGCGGGCGCCGGCCCGCTGCTTCAGGCGGCGCAGCGACGGCTTGAGGGTGTCCTCGGTGAGGGTTTCGGCGGCCAGCCAGCCTTTCAGTTCTCCCGAGGTCACGGGGCGGCGGAAGCCATCTTCGATTTCGCCGGCGAGGTCCGGGCGGGCGTCGCACAGGCGGGCCAGGTGGCGCGACAGGGGCAGAACGTCGGGAAGGGCGTGAGGGGGGGGCATGGTTTAGAATCGCGGCATCATTTTCCGCCTGCCATTGTAGCCCGCCGGGCCCATGCGCCTTTCCTCCCTTCCCTCTCTTCGCTCCCTGCTGCGTCTGACCGGCTGGACCCTCCTGGCGTCCTGGTTCGCCTTCGCGTTGCTTGTGCTGGCGCTGCGCCACGCCGTGCTGCCGAACATCGACGCATGGCGCGGCGACATCGAGCAGGCGCTCTCGGGCGCCCTGCGCCTGCCGGTGTCCATTCGCGCCATCGACGCCCGCTGGTCGGGCCTGCGGCCCGGTTTGACGTTGCACGGCCTGGAGCTTCGCGACACGCAGGGCCGGCCGGCACTGTCCTTTGACCATGTCGAGGCCGATATTTCATGGACGTCCCTGTGGCGCCTTTCCCCGCATTTTTCCCGCCTGGAGATCGTCGCGCCGACGCTCGACGTCCGCCGTGACGCCGAGGGCAGGGTATTCGTCGCCGGCCTCCCGATCGATATGCGGAGCCGGGACACCGATTTTCCCGACTGGCTGCTGGCCCAGGGCCGGATCGTCGTGCGCGAGGCGACCGTCGTCTGGCACGACGAACTGCGCGGCGCGCCGCCGCTGCCGCTTGCCCGCCTCAACCTCGACCTGCGCAACGGCGGCGGCCGCCACCGCTTCGGCCTGACGGCCGCGCCGCCGCGCGAACTCGCGTCGCGCATGGACATGCGCGGCGATTTCCGGGGCGATGTCGCCGACGGGCTGGGCGAGTTTTATTTCGAGCTCGACCATGCCGACCTGGC
Organism: Candidatus Nitricoxidivorans perseverans; assembly: GCA_030246985.1. Taxonomy (GTDB): domain Bacteria; phylum Pseudomonadota; class Gammaproteobacteria; order Burkholderiales; family Rhodocyclaceae; genus Nitricoxidivorans; species Nitricoxidivorans perseverans. Next base: position 2,394,371 of record CP107246.1, read on the forward strand.
CGGCTGGCGCGCCTGGGCCGATTATCCCGTGGAGCTGCCCCGCGGCAGCGGCGGCCTGCGCCTGTGGGTCGATGTGGCCGACCGGATGCCGAAGAAACTGGTGGCCGATGTCCGGCTTGCCGACGTGCGGATACGGCTGGCGCCGGAGCTGCAGATGCTCGACCTGGAGCGCATGGAGGGCCGGTTGTCCGGCCAGCGATCCGGCCGGCAATGGGCTGATGGCTTCGAGGCGGGCGCGAAGGGACTGGCCCTGGCCCGCCGCGACGGCAGCCGCATCGAGCCGACCGACTTTTCGCTGCGCTGGCGACCGGGCCGTCTCGATGGGTCGGCCAACCGCCTCGACCTGGCCGTCCTGCGCGATCTTGCGAAGCACTTTCCCGTCGAGGCGGGCGTGCATGAGCGCTTGGCCGTCCTGTCCCCCCAGGGGCGGCTCCATGACCTGCGCTTCGCGTGGAGCGGCGGCGGCGATCCGGTTTCCGGCTATGCCATCCATGCCCGCTTCGAAGACCTGGGCATGAAGGCGCAGGGATCGATGCCGGGCTTTTCCGGCATCGACGGGCGCATCGACGGCTCCGAGACGGGTGGCACCCTTGAACTGGCCAGCCGCGACGCGGTCGTCGAGATGCCGGCCGTGTTCGCCGAACCGCGGGTGGCTTTCGCCGCCCTGGACGCGCAGGCGAGCTGGAAGGTCAAGGATGGCACGCTGTCCGCCCGCATCGAGCGTGCCGCCTTCCGGAACGCCGACGCCGAAGGTTCCGCGAGCGGCCGCTGGCGGGGGAAGCCCGGCGAGCGCGGAGAGATCGACCTGTCGGCGGAGGTCCGAAACGCCACTGGCGGCGTCGTCTGGCGCTACATGCCGCTGGTGGTCAACCAGGACACGCGCGACTGGCTCCGGGATTCCATCGCCGGCGGCACGGCCTCGGCGAAGCTCAGGCTCAAGGGCGACCTCGCCCGCTTCCCCTTCCGCGACGGTTCCGGCGTCTTCGAGGTCAGGGGGCCGTTTTCGGGCGCGACGCTGCGCTACGCGCCGAGCTGGCCGCCGTTCGACGACGTGGCCGGCGAGCTTGCCTTCGTCGGCGAACGCATGACCATCCGCGCCGACCGCGCGCGGCTCTGGGGCGTGGCGCTTTCCGGCGTCAAGGCCGAGATCGCCGATCTTGAGCTGCCCGAGGAGATCATGACCATCACCGGCGCCGCACGGGGCCCGACGGCGGATTTCCTGCGCTTCGTCGAGGCGAGCCCCGTGGGCGACCGCATCGACCATTTCACCGAGGACATGACGGCGAGCGGCAACGGCGAGCTGAATCTCAAATTGGTGATGAACCTGCGCCATCTCGCCGATACCATCGTTTCGGGCCGCTATCGCTTCATGAACAACGGCTTGACCTTCGACGCCGACCTGCCGCCGCTTTCCGGCATCGACGGCGACCTGCGATTCACCGCCGACCGCCTGGAGGCGAAGGGAATTCGCGCATCGCTGCTCGGCGCGCCCATGACGGTCGATGTCTCGACCGGCGAGGGGGGCGTCGCCGTCAGGGCCGGCGGCATGCTGGCCGTGAGCGGTCTGCGCAAGCAGTACGACCATCCGGTGCTCGATCATTTGTCGGGCGCCGCGCCGTGGAACGGCACGATCAAGGTCCGGAAGAAGGCGGCCGAGGTGCGCGTCGAGTCCTCCCTGCAGGGCATTTCGTCGAGCCTGCCCGAACCCTTCAACAAGAGCGCGGGCAGCGCTCTGCCGTTGGCGTTTGAGCGCAAGCCGGCGGGCGCGGGACGCGACCAGGTGGCGGCGAGCCTGGGCGAAGCGCTCAAGGCGCAGCTCGTCCGCCGTCACGAGGGAGGCAAGTCGATCGTGGAGCGGGGCGCCATCGCCGTCGGCGCGGCGCCTCTGCGCCTGCCGGAACGGGGCGTCGCCCTGTCGGTTCGCGGCGAGCGTTTCGACGCCGATTTCTGGCGCCGGCTGGCCGATGGCGGCAATGACGGCGGAAACGGCGCCAATGGCGACAATGGGCTGCCGCTGACGATTGCGGACGTGCGCGCCGACGAACTCACCGCATTCGGCCGGACCTTCAATGGCTTCCGGATGACGGGCGTGCGGGAGGCCGGCCTCTGGAAAGGCGAGATCGCCAGCCAGGAAGCCAACGGCGATTTCGAGTGGAGCGACGCCGGCGCCGGCAGCCTCACCGCGCGGCTTTCGAGGCTGGCGGTACCCGACGGTTCCGACGGCAAAGGCGGCGCCGTCTTCGGCGAAACCCTGCGGGAACTGCCGGCCATCCGGCTGACGGCAAAGCATTTCCTGTTGCGGGGCAAGGATCTCGGCGAGCTCGGGCTCGATGCCGAGAACCACGAGGGCGCATGGAATGCCCGGCTCGACATCAAGAACGACGACGGCGCCCTGTCCGGCGCGGGGCGGTGGCGGCCCGGCGCCGATGCCGGAACCCGGCTGGACTTCAAACTATCCGCGAAGAGCATCGAGAAGCTGCTCGCGCGCCTGGGCCATGCCGGCATGGTCCGGCGTGGCACGGCGACCCTCGACGGCGCCGTGTCCTGGCGCGGCGCACCGGTCTCCATCGACTACCCGACGCTGTCCGGCAATCTCAAGCTGGAGGCGGAAAGCGGCCAGTTCAACAAGCTCGAACCCGGCGTCGGCCGCCTGCTCGGCATCCTCTCGCTGCAATCGCTGCCGCGGCGGATCACGCTGGACTTCCGCGACGTCTTCAGCGAGGGCTTCGCTTTCGACGGCATCGATGGCCAATTCGTCGTCCGGGGCGGCGTCATGGAAACGAAGGATTTGCAGATCCGCGGGCCTTCCGCCAAGGTATTCATGACCGGCAGCGTCGACCTGGGCCAGGAAACACAGAACCTGCGGGTGCGCGTCCAGCCGGCCGTGGGCGAAACCCTGGCCACCGGCGTGTTGCTGGCCCATCCGGCCACCGGCGCAGTCGTCTGGCTGGCCGACAAGCTGCTGAGGGATCCGCTTGGCAAGGCCTTTGCCTTCGAGTACGCGGTGACGGGCGAATGGGCCGATCCGAAGGTTGAAAAAATCCAATCCACCCCAACGGAAGAGAAACAATGAGCGACATACCACGGATCGCGGCGATCCAGATGATTTCCGGCCCGGAAGTGGCGCCGAACCTGCGCGACGCCGACCGGCTGATCGGCCGGGCGGCGGGCGATGGCGCGAGGCTCGTCGTCCTGCCGGAATACTTCCCGCTGATCGGCGCCTCGGATGCCGACCGCCTGTTGGCGCGCGAGTCGGACGGCGCGGGGCCGATCCAGGACTTCCTGGCGATGGCTGCGGCGAAGCACGGCGTCTGGCTGGTAGGCGGTTCGCTGCCCATGGTGGCCGACGATCCCGGAAAGATGCGCAACGCCTGCCTGGTCCATGACGATACGGGCGCTTGCGTCGCCCGCTACGACAAGATTCACTTGTTCGCCTTCCGCAAGGGCGCGGAGGCCTACGAGGAAGCCGCCACCATCGAGTCCGGCAGCGAGGTCGTCGCCTTCGATTCGCCCTTCGGCCGCGTCGGCCTGGCCGTCTGTTACGACCTGCGCTTCCCGGAGCTTTTCCGGGCGATGGGCGAGGTGGACCTGCTGGTGATTCCCGCCGCCTTCACCGAGACCACCGGCCGTGCCCACTGGGAGTTGCTCGTGCGCGCCCGCGCCGTGGAAAACCAGTGCTACGCCATCGCTTCCGCGCAGGGAGGCCGGCATCCGACGGGCCGTCTCACGCACGGCAACAGCATGATCGTCGACCCTTGGGGCAAGGTGCTGGCCCGCCTGGACAAGGGCGAGGGCGTCATCGTGGCGGAACTCGACCCCAAACGCATTGCCGAAGTGCGATCCAGCCTGCCGGCCCTCAAACATCGAAAACTCAAATGACCGCCCCCGACACTCTCTACCGCACCGCCGAGCAATGTCTGCTCGCCCCCTACGGCCTCACGCCGGGGAAGATTTCCTCCGTCTTCGGCGAGCTTTTCGGCCACCGCATCGACTACGCCGACCTCTATTTCCAGTATGCCCGCTCCGAGGCCTGGAGCCTGGAGGAGGGCATCGTCAAGTCGGGCAGCTTCAACATCGAGCAGGGCGTCGGCGTGCGCGCCGTTAGCGGCGACAAGACGGCTTTCGCCTATTCGGACGAGATCAGCCTGCCGGTCCTGCGCTCGGCCGCGCGGGCGACGCGGGCCATCGCCGCCGCCGGCGCAGCCAGTGTGGCCCCCGCCCTGAGGGGCCGCGGCCTGCCGGTGCCCCGGTCGCTCTACGCCGCCCATGACCCCATCGCCTCGTTGTCGGACAGCGAGAAGGTCCGCCTGCTGGAACGGCTGGAAGGCTTTGCGCGCGCCGCAGATTCGCGGGTGACGGAAGTCATGGCCCATGTCGCCGGCAGCTGGGAGGTGGTGCTGGTGGCCCGCTCCGATGGGCATCTGGCGGCGGATGTGCGGCCGCTGGTGCGCGTCTCTGTCACGGTGATCATGAAGGACGGCGACATGCGCGAGCAGGGGTCGGGCGGCGGCGGCGGCCGCTTCGACTATGGCTACTTCACGGACGACATGCTTCGGGAATACGCCCGGCAGGCCGTGCACCAGGCCAGCGTCAACCTCGCCGCGAAGCCGGCGCCGGCCGGCACGATGACCGTGGTGCTCGGCAGCGGCTGGCCGGGCATCCTGCTGCACGAGGCCATCGGCCACGGGCTGGAGGGCGATTTCAACCGCAAGGGCAGCTCCGCTTTCTCGGGCCGCGTCGGGAGCCGTGTCGCCGCGAAGGGCGTGACGGTGGTGGACGACGGCACGATTCCCGACCGGCGCGGCTCGCTCTCCATCGACGACGAGGGCAATCCGACACGGCGCACGGTGCTGATCGAGGATGGCATCCTGACCGGCTATATGCAGGATGTCCTCAACGCCCGCCTGATGGACACCGAACCGACGGGCAACGGCCGGCGCGAATCCTTCGCGCACCTGCCGATCCCGCGCATGACCAACACGGTGATGCTGAACGGGGACAAGCCGCCGGAGGAAATCATCCGCTCGGTGAAGAAGGGCCTCTACGCCGCCAATTTCGGCGGAGGGCAGGTGGACATCACCAACGGCAAATTCGTCTTTTCCGCCGCCGAGGCCTATCTCATCGAAGACGGCAGGATCACGACGCCGGTCAAGGGCGCGACGCTGATCGGCAACGGACCGGACGTGCTCAAGCGCGTGTCGATGATCGGCAACGACATGGCGCTCGATCCAGGCGTCGGCACCTGCGGCAAGGACGGCCAGAGCGTGCCCGTCGGCGTCGGCCAGCCGACGGTGAGAATCGACGGGCTGACGGTGGGAGGCACGGGTTGAGCGCCGTGCTGCGATAGAATCCCACTTTTGTAATAGAGCCGAGCCGCCAAGCCGCCATGAAACACATCGTCGACGACGTTCGCATCCGCGAGATCAAGGAACTCTCGCCCCCCGCCCACATCCTGCGCGAGTTCCCCGCCACCGAAAAGGCTTCGGAGACGACCTTCGAAGCCCGCGCCGGCATCCACCGCATCCTTCACGGGGCCGACGACCGCCTGCTCGTCGTCGTCGGCCCCTGCTCGATCCACGACGCCGACCAGGCGGTGGAGTACGCGCGCCGGCTCAAGACCGAGCACGACCGGCTCTCCGGCGATCTTCTGATCCTGATGCGCGTCTATTTCGAGAAGCCGCGCACGACGGTCGGCTGGAAAGGGCTCATCAACGACCCGCACCTCGACGGCAGCTTCAGGATCAACGAGGGCCTGCGCCTGGCCCGCCGGCTGCTGTGGGAGATCAACGAGCTGGGCCTGCCCTGCGGCACCGAGTTCCTCGACACCATCACGCCGCAATACACGGCCGACCTCATCGCCTGGGGCGCCATCGGCGCGCGCACCACCGAGAGCCAGGTGCACCGCGAGCTGGCGTCCGGCCTGTCGTGCTCCGTCGGCTTCAAGAACGGCACCGACGGCAACGTCAGGATCGCCGTCGACGCCATCAAGGCGGCGGCGAGCCCGCACCACTTCCTGTCGGTGACCAAGGCCGGCCATTCGGCCATCGTCTCGACCAACGGCAACGAGGACTGCCACCTGATCCTGCGCGGCGGCAAGCACCCGAATTTCGACGCAGCCAGCGTCGAGGCCGCCTGCGCGGAACTGGGCAGGGCGGGCCTGGCGGCGCGGGTGATGGTCGACTTCTCCCACGCCAACAGCCGCAAGGATTACAAGCGGCAGATGGAGGTGGCAACCGACGTGGGCGCGCAGCTCGCGGCCGGCGACGAGCGCATCTTCGGCGTCATGGTCGAATCCCACCTCAAGGAAGGCCGCCAGGACATCAAGCCCGGCATGGCGCTCGACCACGGCGTTTCCGTCACCGACGCCTGCATCGGCTGGGAGGACACGGTGGCGATGCTGGATCTCCTCGCCGACGCCGTGAACAAGCGCCGGCTGGCGCTTGCCGACCGCTAGCCCGCGGATTTCAAGATGACCTACGGCGGCCCCGATTCCCGCCGCCTTTTCTGGGCGCTGCTGCCGCTCGCGCTGGCTTTCCGCTTCTGGCTGGCGGCGGCTTTCCCCATCACCGGCGACGAGGCGTATTTCGTCGATTGGGGCCGGCATCCCGACTGGGGATTCTACGATCATCCGCCGATGGTCGGCTGGTGGCTGGCGGCGCTGCTTTCCGTCTCCGGCGCTGAATGGTGGCTGCGGCTGCCCGCGGTCGTGCAACCCGCGTTTCTCGCCCTGGCCGTGGCCTGGACGCTCTCGTCCGTCTGCCGCGACGTGGAGCGGGAGCGCGCCTGGTGGGCGGCCCTGCTGGTGTTGCTCGCCCCCGTCGATGTCTGGAACGTCTTCATCACCACCGACACGCCGCTCGTCTATTTCGCGGTGCTGTCCGGCCTGGCCTGGCTCAAGGCGGGGCGCAGCGACGACGACCCGCGCTGGTACCTGGCCGCCGGCCTCCTGCTGGCGGGCGCCGTGCTGTCCAAGTATTTCGCCGCCCTGCTCGGTTTCGCTTATCTGATCGACGTATTGCTGGTGCGCCGGCGACCGCGGGCCTGGGCGGGGCTGGCCGTCGCCTACGCCGCCGTCCTGCCGGCGCTGACGCTCATGGCCTGGTGGAACGCCGGCCATTGCTGGACGAACGTCCTCTTCAACTTCGTCAATCGCCACGAGGATGCCGGTTTTTCCTGGCGCACGCCGCTGCTCTATGCGGCGACGCTGGCCTATGTGCTGACGCCGCCGGGCCTGTGGCTGCTCCTGCGCGGCGATCCCTCCCGCGTTGGGCGGCGCTCGCTGGCGATGCTGTCCGCCATTCCCTTCCTGATCTTCGCCGGCCTGTCGCTGGTCAAGACCGTCGGCCTGCACTGGCTGCTCGCCTTCGTGCCCTTCGCGCTCCTCTGGCTGGCCCTGTCCCTGCCCCTGCCGACCCTGCGCCGGCTGGCGACGTTCTTCATCGGGTTCGCCGCGCTGCATGTGGCGGCGATCGCCGTCGCTTCCCGCCTGCCGCTGGAAACCTGGCAGCGGCTGAAAATCCACAACGGCGTCGTGCTGACCTTCGAATCGCAGGCCCTGCTGGAGCGACTCAAACCCTTCGGGGCGGATCATGTATTCGCAATGGACGGCTATTCCAGCGCATCGACGCTTGGATTCAACTCGCAAAAGGCGGGCGGACAGCGGTTCATCGTCCTCGGGCCGGGATCGAGCCACGCGCGCAACGACGACTTCCTGACCGACTTCCGGACGCTGGACGGAAAGAACATCCTCGTGCTGAGGAAGACCGAGCCGCGGCCCGACGAGTACAGGCCCTGGTTCCGCGAAGTGGCCATCGAGCGCTTCGATCATCGCGGCGCTCGGTTCTGGGTGGTGCGGGGCCGCGGCTTCGACTATGTCGCCTACCGGGACGGCGTGCTGGCGAAGGCGCGCGATGCCTGGTACGCCGTGCCGCGGTGGCTGCCGCAGACGGGCTGTTATTTCTGCGACCGTTATTTCGGCGGTTCTTCATGCATCCGCTGATCCGGCTGCTTCGCCCCCATCAATGGGTCAAGAACGGCTTCGTCTTCGTCGGCCTGCTGTTCGGCCACGCCTGGGACGACGCGCGCATGCCCCTGCTGGCGGCGATCGCCTTCGCGGCCTTCTGCCTGCTGTCCTCGGCGGTCTATGTGATGAACGACATCGTCGACCGGGAACAGGACCGGCTGCACCCGGAAAAGAAGCTCCGGCCCCTGGCCAGCGGAGCCGTCGGCATCGAAGCCGCCATCGCCCTGGGCGCCGCCTGCCTTGCCGGCGGGCTGGCGCTGGCCGTGGCGGGCGGCGGCGCGCTTGCGGCGATCCTCGGCGCCTACCTGCTGCTGAACCTCGCCTACAGCCACGGCCTCAAGCACGTGGTGGTGCTCGACGTATTCCTCATCGCCGCCGGCTTCATGCTGCGGCTGCTGGCCGGCACCGTCGGCATCGGCATCGAACCTTCCCGCTGGCTGCTGCTGTGCGGCCTGATGCTGACGCTGTTCCTCGGCTTCGCCAAGCGCCGGGCGGAACTCAACGCGCTGATGGCCGAAAGCGGCGGCCACCGCCGGGTGCTGGACCACTACACGCCGGCCATGCTCGACCAGTTCATCACCGTCGTCGCCGCCGCGACCGTGATCGCCTACAGCCTCTACACCGTCAGCCCCGAAACCGAGGCCCTTCACGGCACGCCCTGGCTGATCGCCACCGTCCCCCTCGTGCTGTACGGCCTGCTGCGCTACCTGTTCCTGTTGCATCGTCGCGGCGGCGGCGGCGACCCGTCGCGGGAACTCCTGACCGATCGGCACCTGATGGCCGCCTTTCTCGGCTGGCTGGCGCTGGTGGTGTTCCTGCTGGCTTGAATTCGCGCCCGCCTCCCCCCATAATGACGGCACGGTCGTAATTCCGGCAAACCGGAAGCGTTCTGGACGCGGGTTCGATTCCCGCCACCTCCACCACTGGGGGGGTGTACTGGCTTCGACAGGGCGACAGATGGCGAGCAGGCGGCCCGAAAGGCGACGGACGTAATCCGCGCAAATCCACAAACGCCAACGATGAGCGTTTTGCACTGGCCGCCTAAGGCCTATGCCGAGGCCGCTTTAGCCTTGTAACCAAAGAAAAGCCGGCGGGGACCTTCGGGTTCCCGCCGTCATTTCCAGGGAGGTTTCCGGCGCGGTGGAATCAGTCGTGCCGCCGCGATGCCGCGACGAAGGTGTCGCTGCGCGCGGGCGGCTTGAGCGGGTCGTCCTCGCCGGCGTACTCGGCGCGCGAATAAACCTTTTCGAGCGCCTGGTCGGCGGTGGAGAAGAAGCGGTGCTCGCCGATCATTTTCCACAGCCCGGTGGCCTGCATGACGTCGATCACCTGTTTCTTGAGGCCCGAGAAAAGCACGACGACGCCGCTTTCGTTGAGCCGTTCGACCAGATGATGGATCACTTCTTCGCCGGAGGCGTCGATGTCGTTGATGCCGTCGCCGACGATGAGCACGTAGGGTGCGTCCGGGTTGTTCGC